>DASPQK010000081.1:0-22705 GCA_035624985.1 Syntrophobacteraceae bacterium
AATGTTCTTGGCATATTCATTCAGTTCACAAGCCTTCTCTATGCCTCGATGACCGTAGCCGATAACCGGCGTAACCTCCAAAACCTTTTCATCTTCGTAGGTGAGCCGCAACTGCACCGGCTCGGGAAGCACCGGATGCTGCGGACCAAATGGAACTACTGTACGCGTGGCCATTAGTTCTTACCTCCTTTTTCGGCGGACTCCGCAACTGCGGTCTTCTTTTCGTCTTCAATTCTGGTTTGAACCCGGCTTACTGCTGTTGCCATGATACACTCCTTTTCTTGCCGTTAAAAAGGTTGCCCAAAGCTCATGCAGGTATCACTCTTGTCCAGTACCGGCTTGAAAAGCCGATATTTGCCCCTTTGGTCCCGTGCTCCATGACAAAGTTCTTTGTGAGGTGATTTGGAATCCGACTGCCTTGAGATCCTTCCCCATGAATTTCATTTTTCCTTAAAGTTTTCTCATCAGATCGCCCGTTTTGGAGGCATTTTAGAACGATTCTAAATTGAAGTCAAGTTCTATTTTCTCCCTCGCGCTGCTCGGAAAATGTTGCCCTGATTTTTTTTATGATTAGAAAATAATCCGGCTTGCTGACAGCACACAGAGAAAAGCCATTGGCCGTCTCTGACCCTCGATCGATGGCCGGTCGGCGTGGAGGCGAAATCGGCCGGCCAAAATCGTGTCCGCCGAACCCCGTGCCCCGCCTGCCGGGACAGGCTTAAGAATGAAGACGCTCTCGGGCCAAATTGGCGCAATCCCCGCTGGTCCGCGGCCCTGCCGTTTCCGCCGTTTCTTTTCTTGCGGCAATTCTTTCGACGATTTCGGCAAAACTTTCATCCATCACATAGGCCTCGAAAAACCAGCCTCTTACACAAGCCTTTTATTCTTGCCCATTAGAAATTTGCCCAGTATCAGGATCAGCCACCTCGGTGTGAACCTGATCATAAACACCGTGAGCTTGTTATATAACCCGGCAGCGACAACCCTTTTGCCTCTCATTAAGGCACGATAACCTATTTTGGCAACCGTTTCGGCATCCATAACCAAGGCCCTGAACAGCCGTGTATCTTCAATCTGAGCTTTCACGGGGAATTCCGTTGCAGTTGCGCCGGGGCATAACACTGTAACTGTGATCCCGGTACCCTCAAGATCTTTGGCGATCCCTTCGGAAAAGCTCAATACATAAGCCTTGGTGGCGCAGTAGATCGCATTGAGCGGTGATGGCGCAAAGGAGCCGATGGAACCCAGATTCAGTATCTTCCCGCCCCCCCTTTTTAACATTTCGGCGACCGCGAGTTTGCTCATGTGAGTGAGTGACACAAGGTTTACATGGATCAACTGAAGCTCCTTTTCAAAGTCAGTCACTTGGAACTCGCCATAAACATGAGTTCCGGCGCCGTTCACAAGAATATCAATGTGAATAGATCTATTTCTCAGTTCGTCAAAGATCTCTTGGGGAGACCGGGGAGAAGCAAGGTCTTTTTCTATGACGGTGGCGGAAATTGAATGTTTGGCACACAATTCAGCGGCTAATTCTTCCAGTTGACGCCTTCTTCTTGCAACCAACACCAGGTTGCAACCGTCTTTCGCAAATATTCTTGCCAATTCGCATCCAATCCCACTCGAAGCTCCGGTGATCAAGGCTGTCTTAGTCATATTCTTTCTCCGGCCAAATGACGCAGATTATATAAATAACAAATAATTCCCACACTGATTAACAAACCGGCAAATCCAAAAACAATGATCCCTATACCGTTCATTCACTCGTAGCTTAAGATTAGTTTGATACTTTGCAAATTTCATAACTGTCAAATCATTCGCGCAAAAAAAATCTCACGTTCAATCCTCTCCCATGGCCAAAAGTCTCTTCACTCGCTCAAAGGTCTCTTTGTTGACTTTGGCAACCAGATATTTCCCCCTTCTTCGGGTGGTGACCAACCCGGCATTGGCCAGTTCCTTCAGGTGGTGTGAAATCGTAGGCGCCCCGATATTCAGGCTGCCGATAATATCGGTTATGAAACATTCCCCGCCGGATTCAAAACTGGCTTCGTTTTGCCTGGCTATCTCCAGGAACAATTCCAGCCGGTTTGGATGCGAGAGCGCCTTTAGAACTTTGGCTAATTGAACCGTGTCCATACGTAGTCCAGCGGCCGTGTGCAAAGGATCCATCGTTGCTAAATTTGACAACTATCAAACTATTCCCCTCCTGTCTCTTTGTCAAGGTCTTTTGCGTACCTTTTTCCAGATCGACAGGGCAAGGAACATAAAAAAAATCTGGAACACTCCCAGGCCAAGTATAAACGCAAACGGGATGACATTTAGCCAACCGGCATGCTTCCGGAGGAGCAGATCCCGCCCGTGTATATGAGCCTGACCGCATGTTTTAAGATGCTCCGGATATTGATGACCGCCGGCGGCCGAAAGTCGATTGCAAGGAAGCAATACGCCGCGTCGGCCCCTTCCAGGTATTTCAAATACTGAACGAAGGGTTCTCTGCGCGCTTGATGAAATCCAAGACAAACTTGATGTGCTCCTCCATTGCGCTGTAAGCTGAATCGGGATCACGTGCGCGGATCGTCTCAAGTATTCTTGCGTGCTGTTCGGCGGCTTTCTCCAGATTGACAGGATCATTGTACGGATTTTGTCTGTTCTTGTTGATACCGTAGAAGAGCAGCGCAAAGAAGTTCTTCATGAGGTGAATGTGCACGGCATTTTTCGTCGCGTATGCAATGTTCATGTGAAACACTTCATCTGCCTGCTGCCCAAGCCCACCGTGTTCGACTTCGATCGCCGCCTGCTCAAGGCTTCGCTCCAGGTCCGCGATGTCTTCGTCCGTTGCCCGGGCAGCGGCCATTTTCGCAGCATTGCACTCAAGTCCGAGCCTTTCCTCGAGCAGATCGATCAAGCTTATTTCGCGATCGGCTGTCATAGCCGCAAAGGGGTTCTTGTCAGCATTGAATGCAGCCCTATTTACGAAAGTCCCATGCCCCCGCCTGTGTTGCACTAGACCGAGCGCCACCAGCCTGTTTATCGCCTCCCGCAGCGTGGGGCGGCTCACCCCCAGACTTTCAGCCAATTGGTTTTCGTTCATCAACTGCTCGCCGGGCTTGAATCGCCCCTTGAAAATGAGATCTCGAAGCTGTTCGAAAACAAGATCAGAAACACGGGTCGGTTTAACCTTCTTTAGCATACTTTCCTCAGCTGAGTGAATCCGCATAAATTTCGATGACGTGCCTCACCCGAACAGGATCCCCCGCTTGCGAGAGCATGTCGCTGATCTGGAGTATACAGGCCGGGCAACTGGTCGCGACCGTTGAACATTGCGACTCGATAATGTTGTCGCGCTTCCGTTTTCCAATGGATGCCGACATGTCGTAGTGCTCCAGGTTGAAACTGCCGCCACATCCGCAGCACCGGTCAGCTTCGTTCATTTCCCGGAAGAAGCTCCGAGGGTTGGCCGAAATGAGCTTCCTTGGCTGTTCTGCTATGCCCAAAGACTTCCTGAGGTGGCATGGGTCATGGTAGGAAACGATCTCCAGGTCATCTTTCCGGGAAGGAAATACCTGATCCACTCCGGCCACATCAACCAAAAATTGGCTTATATCCATGACCTTGTCGGCCATGCCCCGGATTTGGCTCTGTTCCTCGCCGGTGAGACCGTTTGCCATCGCGGGCCAAAGCTTTTTGATGGTGGATGTGCATGTGGCGCAGGCGGTCACAAGATAATGAAATGGTTCGGAAGCAAAGGTCTTAAGATTATGCCTGACTAGGCGATGGAACGCTGTGGCGTCACCCGAGGAAAGCGCAGGGATCCCGCAGCATCCCTGACTTTGCGGAAGAAAAAGCCCAATGCCGTGATAGTCCAGGCTGCGCACCACCGCTTGTCCGATCGCCGGAAAAATTTTATCGATGACACAGCCGCTAAAAAACCCAACCTTGATGCCCGATTTCCCGCTATCGGTTTTTGTGGCGCCTGCCAGGCTGTGAAATGGAACGGCAGCCAGGGCGTTAAAATGCCGCTTGCCCAACGGGAACCAAAATCGGCTGCAGGAAGTCCCGAGCAAATTATCGGCCGGCTTGATGAATACCCTCTGAAGGCATGCCCCCCATTCGAGCAACCTGTCAAAGAATCCCGGATGGGAAAGCATACCGCGAAAGATAAGCCGCTTGACAGGGCTCAGTCCCAAATAGCCGGTCAGGAGGATGCGTGCTTTTATAAAGATATCAAGTACCTTGACTCCGCTTGGGCAATTTGCCGCACATGAGCCGCAAAGGAGACAGTGATGAAGGTGCTCGCCGACGCCCACCGGGTCTTTGAGCATTTCCCGGGTTAAGGCCTCCAGAAGTGCAAGCTTGCCGCGGGTCACATCGGTCTCCCGCCCGGTCTCGGCGAAAACGGGGCAGACCGCCTGACACAACCCGCAGCGCATGCAGCAAACGAGCTGGTCCTCGAGCTCCTTTACGAGTTTAGCCAGCTTTTGCATGTCGTACATCGCTCAGCCTCCGATCACTTTGCCGGGGTTCAGAATATTCCTGGGATCGAGGGCCTCCTTGATACGTCGCGAGTAGATGATTGTCCCTCTGCCGGTTTCCTTTTCCAGGAAACGTGACTTCGCCCTCCCTATTCCATGCTCGCCGGACAAGGTGCCGCCCAGAGCCAGGGCCTCTTCAAAAATGGAATCGATGGCATGCTCCACTCTCTTCCATTCCTCTGCGTCACGGCGGTCCGTAAGGATAGTCGGATGTAGATTCCCGTCACCGGCATGTCCGAATGTACCAATCTTCAGATCGTACTTCCTGGCGATCCGTTCTATGGAACCGATCATCTCCGGGATCTTGCTCCTGGGCACGGTTGCGTCTTCCAAAACCGTGGTCGGCCTGATCCTCGACAGGGCTGAAAGCGCTGCTCGCCTCGCCTCCCATACCTTGTCACGCTCCTGCTCGGTTTCCGCAACCAGAACGTTCGTCGCGCCCATAAGGCGGCACAGATCCTCCACCCTGGCGGCGGCGTCGGCCACTTGGACCGGGTGTCCGTCAACTTCTATTAAGAGCAGGGCCGCAGCGTCGGTCGGAAGCCCCACGTGGCTGAAATCCTCCACGGCCCGGATGGTGAAATTGTCCATGAACTCCAAAGTAACCGGCACCACGCGGTTGGCAATTATCGACGAAACGGCTTCAGAGGCTTTCAGGACATCGTCAAAAACCGCCATCATCGCTTTCCTGGCAGAGGGCAAGGGAATTAGCTTCAGGGTTATCCGGCTGAAAACACCCAGGGTGCCTTCCGAACCCACCATGAGACCTCCCAGGTTGTAGCCCGTAACGCACTTGACAGTCCGGGCTCCCGTCTTGACAAGTTCACCCTTTGGATCGAAAAACTCGATGCCCATCACATAGTCCCCGGTCACCCCGTACCGCAAGCCGCGCAATCCCCCCGCATTCTCGGCCACATTGCCCCCAAGTGTGGAAACAGCCTGGCTGCCTGGGTCGGGCGGGTAAAAAAGGCCCTTTGCCTCGACGGCGGCGGCAAATTTGGCTGTCACAACGCCGGGTTCAACCACTGCATAGAGATCGCTCTCGTTTAATTCGACTATCCTGTTCAAAGCCGTGGTGAGCATGACCACGCCACCCGCACTGGGGATCGTTCCTCCGCTGAGATTCGTCCCCGCCCCCCGCACAGTAAGGGGCAGCGAGTTTTCGTTGCAGAGCCGGACTGCCTGTCCCAGCGCCTCACTGGAGACCGGTCTTAGGACGAGCGCCGGGACGACCTGTTCCAGCACGGCTGCATCATAAGAGTAGGCAAGACGGTAAGCCTCCGCATGAAACACATTTTCCCCGCCAACTATTGCTTGAAACTCTCTCAGTATGCTTTGGTCGATCATCTAAGTCAGATCCTGTCCGTGGAGCGAAGGTCGGTTGTCTTACAAGTTGTTAAAATGGAAATCTTCTCTGAATCATTCCCCTGTATCTCCACCAATAACGGAAACATCTTGTTATGTCAAGCTGAAAAATAACTTTACAAGCCCCGATTAAACCTGGTAAAAATGATTTAAAAAACAAACTGTCGGATAACTTTACATATCGCGATCCAATGTCTGGCTACCACCTGTCAGAGTACCCCCGCCGCCCATCCTGACTCGAATTTTGTCGTCTGCCAAAGCCTCTGGTGGTATATTTCCTTGAAAGCGCTGTTCGCATTACAGAACGCGGCTTGAGAGGTCTGTTCCACAGGCTTGGTCAGTTCACAAAAGGCAAGTCAACAAAAGGAGTTCACTATGAGTGCAAAAAAAATTCTTATGCTCGTAGGCGACTATGTGGAAGACTACGAGGTGATGGTGCCCTTCCAGGCGCTCTCGATGGTTGGCCATGTGGTCCATGCAGTCTGCCCCGGCAAGAAGGCCGGCGAAAAGGTGCGCACAGCGGTGCACGACTTTGAAGGAGACCAGACATACAGTGAAAAGCCCGGTCACAACTTTACTCTGAACGCTGCTTTTGAAGAGGTGAAGGCCGAAGACTACGATGCCCTGGTCATTCCAGGTGGGCGCGCACCGGAGTATATTCGCCTGAACGAGACTGTGCTGAAGATGGTAAAGCACTTTTCACAAACCGATAAACCCATTGCATCGGTATGTCATGGCGCGCAGGTGCTGGCCGCAGCCGGAGTAATCGAAGGCAAAGCCTGCTCCGCCTATCCGGCGGTCGGGCCTGATGTAACCCGCGCAGGCGGTAAGTATGTAGATATCCCAGTGGATAAAGCCCATGTGGACGGCAAACTCGTCACTGCGCCGGCATGGCCGGCTCATCCTGAGTGGCTCGCCAAATTCCTCCAGGTGCTGGGAACCAGGATTGAACCATAGTGTGAACAGAGGATGTTGCTTTCATCGAGTGATTCCAGTAGCCTGATCCAGTGATTGAACACCGGACAAACCATCCGATTAACTTCCGAAAGGAAACAGGTCCGTGAAACCTTTGACGTTGCCGGAAAAAATCAGACGAGCTGCCGATGTCATCTGCAAGCTGGGACTGGTTCAATTTCCGGTTACAGACACGGCCGTCGCCATCATCCATCGTGTCGTGGGTGACACGGAAGACGAACTTGACCTAATCTATGCTTTCCGTGAAAAGCCCTCTCAGACTATGGCGCAGCTGGTCGCATTCAGCGGGTTTTCAGAAGAAAAAATCGTGCAGCTGACCACCAGCCTGGCCGGCAAAGGGCTAATTTTCAATCAGCCCGGTTCCAGCGGGGTCATGATCTATAGGCTTCTGCCGCTGATAATGGTGGGGCTGATGGAATACAAATTCATGGGCGCGCTGACCGGGGACCAGGCGGAAAAAGAACTTGCCGGGCTGTTCGAAAAACTATTGGCGGAACTCCGTGACCAGACCCAGATACACTACGATGCGCTCACGCCCCTTTTTGCCGCTGCCCCTGCCCTGGACCGGACCGTGCCGGTCAGTAAAACTGCCGATGGCAAGCCGATCCAAATCATTCCTGTTGAAAGATCGCTCGGGACTCCGGAAGAGTTCGTACTCCCGAGCCAGACTGTTGAGGAGATAATCAACAAGTTTGACGATATCGCTGTGGGGCGCTGCTTCTGCCGCCAACGGCGGAAAGTGCTGGGAGACGAGTGCAAAACTGATGCGCCGGTATTGAATTGCTTTTCATTCGGCAAATCCGCACGGCATACCAGTGCACAGGGGTTTGCCAGGAAAGTCGGCCGCGATGAAGCGCTGAAAATCCTCAAAGAAGCCGAACAGTCCGGATTGATCCACAAGGCCATTCACCCGGGAGCCAGGGAATCAAGCCTTGAGACGAGCATCTGCAACTGTTGCAAGGATTGCTGTGATACTTTTCGAATCTGGCGGGACGGAACCCTCCCGATGATCAATTCCACTTACCATCTTTCCATGATCGATACCGATGCATGCACAGGGTGCGGCGCCTGTCTTGAATGGTGTCCCACGGATGCGATTACCATAGGCGAAGATGGAGTGGCCCGGCGGGACGAAAATGCCTGCCTTGGCTGCGGCGTCTGTGCCCGGTTCTGTCCGGAATCTGCAATCTCACTTAAAGAAGGGTTACGTAAGGTTTTTATCATGCCGCCTCGATTGCGAAGTGCTTAGCCCGGCGGATTAAGGTCTGAGTTCACCGAGCGCTGTGATAAGACAAAGGGGACGCGTTCAACACGTCCCCTTTCGTATGTGCGACCTACAATCCGAATTGGGTCGGATCCAGGGCCGAGTGCTCGCGCAACCTGGCGATGTCCTTGGTTGGCGCACTCCCGAAAAGGCGGCTGTATTCTCTGCTGAACTGCGAAGCGCTTGCATAGCCCACGTGCCAACTCGCATTGCTCGCGTCCATCATCGTGGATAACATGAGACGCCTCGCCTCCTGGAGACGCAGGACCTTTTGGAACTGGAGGGGGCTCATTGAGGTGACGGACTTGAAGTGCTGGTGAAAAGAGGAAACACTCATGTGCGCCAACTCGGCAAGCTCTTCGACCTTCATGGGCTGGGAGAAATTGGCGTGCAACCAGGATACCGCTTTCGCAATTCCATGCACACTGGATTCCGCTAGGCCGATCTGGGCCACCCGGGCGCCGATGGGACTAAGCAGCAGACGTATCAGAATCTCATCTGCCACAAGAGGGGCGAGCAGGTCAGCGCCGGGCTGCGCCATCAACTCGACCAACCTCGTTGCTGCGTTTACGATGCTTGCGCTGGCCTGACCGACATACACGGCGCGGTTCTCGTGAACTCGAGGCAGACCGTGCGGGTACACCTTCAAGATGAGCTCGGCAACCTTGTGCCGGTCGAGATCCAGCCTGAGACAGAGGAAAGGCTCGGAGCGGCTGGCTCTCGTGACCTGGGCGGCTACCGGCAGATCGACGGAAAAAGCGATCATACGCGATGCGTCGTACTCATAGACCTCCTGCCCCAGCATCACGCTCTTTGCTCCTTGCGCGACGATGCACAAAGCTGGTCGCTCCATGCCGTGCACCAACTCCGTGTTCGTTCGTGAGCGCCGAATGGCGTGCACACCCGGGATGCGTAACTCGAAGCAACCGTCATGGGGGGCATAAGCGCTAATCAAACTGGCCAACCTCACCACGTCCGGTTCGCTTGCCCCTGCGACGGTGTCTGCTTGATGCGAATCGTTGTCATTAGTTTTCAATGTTCGGTGCCTCTCCGGCAAGCTCTGTCAGAAAGTGCCGTCCGTTGACTTCCAGTCACCTGGAAGAATCACTTTTGGAGAATAGCTCCTTTGCAAGCATCATGGAGCTCATTGAGTTGGGCCAGCCCGAATAAAACGCCAGATGGGTGATTACCTCGATCAATTCCTCCTTTTTAAGCCCATTGTCCAGCGCCTTGTCAAGGTGAAACCGCAATTGTTCCTGACGATTCAAAGCTATCAGCGCAGCCACCGTTATCAGACTACGATCGCGCTTTGACAGGTCTTGGCGTTCCCAGACATCGCCAAAAAGCACGCGGTCAGTTAGTTCAACCAGCTTGGGTGCGAAGTCGCCGATCATCTTCTCGGCCGCCGAATGTTCTCTACTCATGCTTACTGCTCCTGTGTAATGAATGGTGATTCTACAAATTGGATACACATGTCCGGCTCGCGCAAAGATCGTTCCCGGCCCGCCGCCCGTTGACCACGAACCCGGAATGCCAATTCACATCGTGCTCTGGCCCTGGAACTGTGCCGGGCAGGCCCGAGCTTAGAACTCCTGGCGCGTGGGCCGAAACAGGATCTCGTTTACGTCCACCTCCTCCGGCTGGCTCATTGCGAAGGCAACCGCCCGCGCGAATGAATCGGCAGGAATCGCGATCTCCTCATATAACTTCTGAAAGTTCTCGGCCATGTCCGGCTCGGTCACGCTGTTCGGCAGCTCCGTGGCTACGGCGCCCGGCGAGATGACCGTCGTGCGGATGTTGTAAGACTTCACTTCCTGGCGCAGCCCTTCTGAGAGGGCACGCACGGCATGCTTGGTCGCCGCATAGACCGCGCCGCCGGGGCGGACCTTATGGCCGGCCACAGAGGAGACATTGATGATATGCCCGGCTTTCTGCTGCCTCATATACGGCAGCGCCGCGGCAATGCCGTACAGTACGCCCTTAATGTTCACGTCGATCATCCGATCCCAGTCGTCGACCTTGATCCGCTCCAGCGGCGAACTCGGCATCAGACCTGCGTTGTTGATCATGACATCGATACGCCCGTATGCCTGCACGGCCGCGTCGACCAATCTTTTGACCTGGTCGTAATCGGTGACGTCCGTCGGTATGGCGAGTGCCTTGCCGCCACTGCCGGTCAACTCGTCCGCCAATGACTCGATGCGGTCGACACGCCGCGCACCCAGCACGACGGTTGCGCCCTGCGCGGAGAGAAGCCGGGCGGTCGCCTCACCCAGCCCGCTGCTCGCCCCGGTGATGACGACGACTTTTCCTTCGATCTTGTTGCTCATAATCTTAACTCCTGCCTGCCGTGACGGTTCACAAAAACTGATGATAACCCCGGCGGGCTTCTCCCGAATGGCTACGGTTACTCAGATTTCAAAGAAGCCATATCGATGGAGAAACGGTACTTCACATCGGACTTGAGCAGTCTTTCGTAAGCTTCGTTGACCTTCTGGATGGGGATGACTTCGACATCGGCGGTGATGTTATGCGCACCGCAAAAGTCGAGCATCTCCTGCGTCTCGGGGATGCCGCCGATGAGCGATCCGGAAAGGCTGTGGCGTCCGAACAGAAGACCGAAGACGGAGACCCCCAGAGGCGTCTCAGGCGCGCCGACGAGGGTGAGATTGCCGTCGCGGCGGAGCAGGTTGATATAGGCGTTGACGTCGTGAACGGCGGCGATGGTGTCGAGGATGAAGTCGAAGCTGCCTGCGTGCTTCTGCATCTCGTCGGCATTTTGCGAGACGACGATTTCGTCTGCGCCCAGGCGGTGCGCGTCTTCCTTCTTGCCGGGCGAACTGGTGAATGCGACGACGTGAGCCCCGAACGCATGAGCAAGCTTCACGCCCATGTGGCCCAGTCCGCCGAGACCGACCACGCCGGCTTTCTTGCCCTTCGTGACTCCCCAGCGGCGCATGGGCGAGTATGTCGTGATCCCGGCGCAAAGAAGCGGCGCGGCCCCGGCGGGATTGAGGTTGGTGGGGACGCGCAGAACGAAGCGTTCATCAACGACTATGCTGTCTGAGTAGCCGCCATAGGTGACGCCTCCGAGATGCTTGTCCGGGGAGTTGTAGGTGAAGGTCACGTTCGGACAGAACTGCTCAAAGCCGTCCCGGCACTGGGGGCAGGTGCCGTCCGAGTCGACCATGCAGCCGACCGCGGCAAGGTCGCCGGGCTTGAACCCGGTAACTGCCGAGCCGACCCTGGCCACACGGCCGACGATCTCGTGGCCGGGGACAATCGGGTAGATTGTGGGCATGAGGCTGCTCCACTCGTTACGCACCTGGTGGAGATCGGAGTGGCAGATGCCGCAGAACAGAATTTCAATCTGAACGTCGCGTTCGCTTGGATCGCGCCTCGCGATCCTGGTGGGGGCAAACGGCGTTGTCGCGCTCCCAGCGGAGTATGCTTTGGTGTTGTACATGGATTTATCCTCCTGTTGGTTTCGTTTAGGCGCTAAATCAGAGTTATTATTGTTATGCATGGATTATAAAGACCGACGCAGGAAGATGCTTGCCTAAAGCTACAAACTGTTGGCACGATCCTATTGATGTATATTGGACTTCCCATGCTATGGAATCCGGTTCCCGTATCTGCCACCTGAAAGATAGACGAATTTAAAGGGCGGCGGGTCGATGCCCCGGATGAAGTCCGCCTCGGTGAGGACCCTCAGCCTTAGCGAACCCCGGAAGGTGATCTTTTTCGGATGAATCCAGCGGAGGCCCTTTATCTCGACTCGCTTTCAAGAGGTTTCCCAGAGGATTCCCACCATCGGGTAAGCCCCGGGCAGGCAAAACGGTCAACATGCCTCTGCATAATTCTGGAATGCTCGGGGCATACATTACCTCCTCCCATACAGTAATAAAGGGGAGAAGTCCAAACGCCCTCCCGGGGCCTGAATGCCCGGTAAAGATCTTTGGAACGGCCGCTGGCTCGGGCATCGCTAAGGGTTACAATCTTAGCCGGAACGCTCACTCGATTCCGGAAAAAACCGCATGCCGGCCATCTCGCCCGCTATGAAAAGAACCGGAGACCCCACGCCGGTCCGAGACTAGCTTTTCCTGCTCGTCTTCGTGATAAATGTGGAAACGAGTTGCTTAACTTTGTCGCTTTGGCATTTGGGGCATGTGACGTTGGCATTTTCTCGCTCGGAAAAGCTCATGATGAGCGTAAATTCCTCTTTGCAGGCTTCACATTTGTACTCATAAGTAGGCATTTCAGATCTCCTGTTTTTGAGGTTATCGCCTTTCGCCCCACCCTTCCTCCGCGTCCAGCACTTCCCTCACTTTTTCCGCAAGTTCAGCCATATTGAAAGGTTTTTGAATAAAATTCACTCCTTCGTCCAGAACACCCCGATGGGCTATCACGTCGGCGGTGTAGCCGGACATAAAAAGGCATTTGAGGTCCGGCAGGAAAGAACGAAGTTTCTCCATTAGTTCCCGCCCGTTCATCCCAGGCATCACCACATCGGTCATCAGAAGGCGCAGGTCTTTCTTGTGCTCCAGGGCAAGCTGTATAGCGGGCAGCCAGGTCTGTGCAAGGAGCACCTTGTAACCCAGGCTCTCCAGAAGCATCCTGCTGAGGTTCAAAACGGCTTCATCGTCCTCGACCAGCAGGATGGTTTCCGCGCCTCTTCTGACCTCGACTTCCGCCTCTTTAGGCGGCGCCTGCACAGCTTCAGCCTCGAACCGGGGTAGGTAAATCCTGAACGTCGCCCCTTCCCCCGGCCGGCTTTCCACATAAATGAAACCCTCGTTTTGCTTAACGATCCCATAAACAGTGGAAAGCCCCAGGCCGGTCCCCTTGCCAAGTTCCTTGGTGGTAAAAAACGGCTCGAAGACCTTCTCGCAGACCTCTTCGCTCATACCGGCCCCGGTATCGCTCACTGTCACCAGGACATAATCTCCGGTAATGAGCTCGGGGCGTTCGGCCCTCCAGGAATCATCGATGACAACGTTCTCGGTCCTGACTGTGATGTTGCCCGGGCCTGTAATGGCATCGCCTGCATTGACCACAAGATTTGCCAGAATCTGGTCGACCTGGGAGGGATCGATTTTGACCTCCCATAGATTCATTGCCGGTATCCAGGACAGGTCAATATCTTCTCTTATGAGCCGCCGCAGCATCTTGAACATGCCCGAGATCGTGTCATTGAGGTTCAGTATCTTCGGGGAGGCAATCTGTTTGCGGGCAAAGGCCAGCAATTGCCGTGTAAGGTCTGCCGAACGCTTGGCGGCTTGGAGAATTTCCTCGAGGTTGGTCCGGACCTGAGGGGAAACGTCTTGGAGCAGGGCCAGCTCAGCACGGCCTGTGATTACGCCCAGCATGTTGTTGAAATCGTGCGCCACACCTCCTGCAAGCCTTCCGACCGACTCCATCTTCTGGGCCTGTTCGAGCTGGGCTTTGAGATGCTTGCTGCGGGTGATGTCCACTGCCGTGCCATCCAGATACGCGACCTTTCCATCGTCGCCGCGAACGGCGCGAATGGTAAGGCTCGCCCACACGACGCTTTTGTCCTTTTTTGATAATTCGACCTCAAAATCCTTTACCAGCCCCTGTTCGTCAATCAGGCGAAGCATTTCAGCACGCCGCTCCCGGTTGACGAAAAGTTGCCGAACATTGCTTACGGCTTGCAAAAACTCTTCAGGTGAATCATATCCATGAAGATGCGCTATAGCCGAGTTGGCATTGAAGAGCCTCCCATCAACATCGACCTGGTATTTGCCCGTCACTGAATTCTCAAATATGTCCCTGTATTTTTTCTCCGCCGACCCGACGGCTTCCTCCATGAGCCGGCGCTCGGTAATGTCGCGTATCGACTCTATCGCCCCGACCACCTTGCCCCTGGAGTCGTACAAGGCGCTTGCATTTCCGAAAAGATAGGTCCCGCCTCCCTTGAGCGCCGGCATATAGGCTTCCCCGGACAGAACGCCGCCTTTTCTTTCCAGGGCGACGTAGGTCCCTTCGACTTCTTCCGTGGGGTTGAGAACCAGGTCAATTAAAATGGGTCTTCTTTCACCGTAAAACGGAATGGCATATTCGTAGTTGCCCTTCCCCACCATGTCCGCCGACTTCACACCCGTCATCTCCTCAATCGCCCGGTTCCATGCTATGACCTTTCCTCCCCTGTCGATGACCAAGGTCGCATCAGGCAGGAAGTCGATAATGTCCTCAAGCTGCTGCTGAGATTCTTTAAGGGCCGCCTCAGCCTGCTTGCGTTCCCTTTCCTGCCTGTCCCGCTCCAGCCTCGTGTTGAGGATTGGCGCAATGTTGCAGGCAATGCGTTCCAGAACGGCCCTGTCCTGCTCGGAGAAACCCCCCTCCTTGTTGGCTGCGGAAGTAAGCCCTATGGTTTTGTCGGCAAAGACGACGGGCACAGTCAGAAAATTGTAAATAGGTAAATGACCCTCGGGGATTTGGAATGGTCCATCGGAGCAAAACGATTTTTTCTCCCTGATAGCCCTGCCCCAAAGACTTTCTCCCCACAAATGCCGTGGAAACGAAATCGATTTGCCTTCAACCCGGCAGTCGCTCCATATCTCCTTTGTCATGCTGGGAATGACCAGGTCTGCGCCTTCTCCAATGTAGCCAAATACGCCGAACCTGCATCCGAGCGCCTTGACTATAACGGCCAATGCCTCCTCATATACCTTTTCATCGGGGATCGTCAGGAAAACATCGGCGATCCGGTTCAATATCGTCTTTTCCTGTTCGGACTGTCGCAGCCTGTCTTCCGCCCGTTTGCGGTCGGTGATGTCTCGGCCTTCCGCAATCAGAAAAGAAACGCCGCCGGCTTCATCCATTATCGGTCTAAGAGAAAAATCCACATGACGGAGGTCCCCATCGGCTGTAGGATGGGTTGCCTCAAAGCGCGCAAACCCGCCTGCCGAAACCTCAGTTACCGCTGCGCGCAACATTTCCTGCGCTTCATTGGAATGCTTCCACCACGCGGTCTCCCGGAATGGTTTGCCGGTTACCTCCGATTCCTCTATCCCGGCGAATTGCAAAGCGTTCCTGTTTGCCTCTATCACCCTGCCGTCTACCGTGAGCAACCACATCAACTGGCAAGACTGATCGAAGATCGCCCGGAACTTTCGCTCCTGTGCTTTCAGGGCCTCTTCAGCCGGCCCGGACCCAACAATGTCACAACCCGTTTTTCTCAAATCTTCGATTGGACGACGCAGTCCGCTCCGTTCCATGACAAGTTGCTCTTTGGTTTTGTCGTCATCTTTCACTCTGACTGTAACCTCCAGTTAAGGGCAATGCCGTCGACTTGACAAGAAATCATAAATTCTCCACATCAGGGAAAAGGAGGTTTTCGAAGACCTCGAACATACCCGACGATCGGCAAAACCGCAAGAGATGAAGCTCCCTCAAGAGATGAAGCTCGCGACAATCCCGGCCCGCTAAACGAGATGCGGTTTTGTGTTTGAAGACCCCACGATGTATCCTCCGCCGGCGATGGCAATAACCGGATAGTAATAGCAGCGTGGCGGGAAGCGAGTCACTATAGCAAGCGTCAAAAGAAAGTTGACACGATCTTACGGCCCGTGGAACGTTTTTCTCTGTCTTCCGACATCCGACCTCTGTCGTCCGTTATAGGTCCGGGTAAGTTCCGGGTCGTCAAGCGAGAAAAATCACCCTCATTGACATCTCATTTGCATGTTCGATGGGGAAATCGTATAGTTTTGCGGTCTGTCGATCTGTCGAGACACTTTCTCGGGGCGGAATTCGGCCCCAAATGTTTTCAAATTCTTAGCGTGCGGCTCGATGCAGTATTCCTGTTCGCTGCCGCGCGTTTCCGGGCTGTTCGGTCCCGGCTGACGGAACTAACAAGGAGCTGATCGGATGAACCTCGTAGCAATGCTGGATATGAACGCGAGAAAATTCGCCGATAAGGATTGCTTGCGTTACAACGGGAAGAGCTTTTCCTATCGTGCTCTCAAAGAAACCGCTGAGAGGGGAGCCGCAGTTCTTCAAAGCCGCGGGGTGCGCAAGAACGACAAAATAGCCCTCATGAGCCAGAATACGCCGTCTTTTGTGTTCGCTTTCTACGCCGTCATGAAAGCTGGCGCCGTTGCCGTGCCGATCAACCACAAGCTCATGCCGCCCGAGGTGCAATACATCCTCGATCACAGTGACTCAAAGCTCATTTTCTTCGACGGATCTCTTGTGCCGGTGGTAAGCAAGGTTTCCACTACAGCCGTCAAAGTGGCTATGGACAGCGCTGCGGAAGGCTTCGAGCGGTTCGAAAGCCTTCTGGAAAAGGCGCGCGAATTTGTTCCGGTTGAGGTGTTCGACGAAGACCTCGCTGAAATACTTTATACCAGCGGCACTACCGGCAAACCCAAAGGATGCCTTCATACCCAACGAAGCGTCATAATGGCTGCCGCTACCGGCGCGCTGGCTGTCAAGCTCGACAGGCACGACCGGCTTCTCATGGCAATGCCCATCTGGCATTCCTCTCCGTTGAACAACTGGTTCATGGGAACTCAGTACGTTGGCGGCGTCACCGTGATGATAAGAGAATATCACCCCCTGCATTTTCTAAAAGCCGTGCAGGATGAGAAGTGCACCGTCTACTTCGGGGCGCCCGTCTCTTACATATTGCCCATTAAGACGGTGCCTCAGTTTTCCGAGTTCGATCTTACGTCGATGCGCTGCTGGATCTATGGTGGCGGCCCTATGGCTGCCGACACGGCCCTGATGGTTATGAAAACTTACAAGTCGGACAACTTCTATCAGGTTTACGGTATGACTGAAGCAGGCCCCACAGGGACGGTCCTGTTTCCGGATGAACAGGTGCATAAAGCTGGCTCGATAGGAAACATGGCGCTGCCTGGTGCGGACATGATTACCGTAAGGATCGACGGCCGGCAGGCCGGGCCCGGCGATGTTGGCGAAATCTGTCTTCGGGCGGACAGCATGATGAAGGGCTACTTCAAAGATGACGCTGCGACGCGGGAAGCGTTCAAAGCCGGTTGGTATCATACCGGGGACTTGGCAAGGATCGACGAGGACGGCTACCTTTTCATCGTTGACCGCATCAAGGACATGATCGTGACCGGGGGAGAAAACGTCTACTCCAGGGAGGTCGAGGACGCAATCGCGACGTGTCCGGGAGTGATGGAGGCCGCCGTGGTAGGGCTGCCCGACCCGGACTGGGGAGAAATCGTCACGGCGTTCGTTGTTCCCCACAAGGATCAACAGGCGGACCCCGACACAATCAAAGCATTTCTGGCCGATAAGCTTGCAAAGTTCAAAATACCGCGGGTTATCCATCTTGTAGACTCGCTGCCGCACACCCCGAGCGGAAAGGTCATGAAGTTTGAACTCCGGGAGCGGTTCAGATGATGCACATCCAAACCGGATAGGACTGATGAGGTAGGAATGTTCGATTTTCTTCTGAGCGAAAAACAGATCGGTATCCGTGAAGAAGTGCGGGACCTTGTAAGGTGGGTCCCGAAAAAAATGATCCTGGATATGGACGCTGACAAGATCAGGTTTCCAAAGGAATTCCTCCGGGAAGCCGGCCGCCGCGGCCTGTTTGGATGCCGCTACCCGAAGAAGTGGGGCGGCAGGGACATGGATTGGGCCACCACATGCATGATTATGGAAGAGGTGGGTGCGCTTGGATACATCTTTGCGTGCACGTTCGGGATCGGAGCGGAACTCGTCTGTGATGCCGTCATTTTGCACGGCACTGACGAACAGAAGGAAAAATACGTCAAACCATTGCTCAAAGGCGATTTGTTTGCCGCGGAATGTCTTACCGAACCAAGGGGCGGATCGGATTTTTTCGGGACCACCACAACTGCGGTCCAAAAGCGGGGATATTTCCATCTAAACGGCCAAAAGCGATTCATAGTCGGGGCGGACAGCGCGGACTTTTTTCTGGTTTATGCCCGCACCGACCCGAAGGCCGAGCCTCACAAAGCCCTCACCTGCTTCATCGTGGATAGAGGTCCCGGTGTCGAAACAGAATACCTCTACGGGCTCATGGGATGCCGTGGAGGCGGAGCAGGCCGGATAGTGTTCAAAGACGTCAAGGTCCCCAGGAAAAATATAATCGGTGAATTAAATGGAGCCTACGCGGTGTTCAACACCATGATGATCCCGGAACGCCTGGGAACGGCGGCCATGACCATAGGATCTGCCCGGCCCGCCCTGGAAGTCGCCACAGGATACACCGCGAGGCGAAAGGCTTTCGGGCAGATCATCAGCCAGTTTCAGGGCGTGAGTTTTCAGATAGCCGAAGCAGTCATGCTTCTTGACGCATCCAGGGCTATGGTCTATTCGACAGCCAAGGCAGTCGATTCGGGGGCCTCTCCACTCCTGGTCAGGCGTATGGTTTCGGAAACGAAAAAATTTGTAACTGAATCCTGTCAGAAGGTTGTTCACAACGCCATGCAGGTCATGGGCGGAATCGGATACACGAACGTCTACCCGATCGAACGTATTTACAGGGACCTGCGCCTTTCTTCCATCTGGACCGGAACTAATGAAGTAATGTCGGCCATTGTCGCCAATGAGTGGTACAAGGAATACGCAAAGGTTCAAAAGGCCCGAAGGGACCATGAATCCGACGCGGAAGCATCTGACGCCGTGGAAGAAAAAATCTATGAATGAGAGCAAAAGGGGCTTATGCCAAGTTACGTTCAAGGTTGGGCGGGAATAGAACCCGCCCCTACGTAGGGGAGGGCTTTACGCCCTCCCGAAGGCAACGATTTGAACGCAACCTGGTATTAATGCCCGGTTCGGTGACGATGAAGCCCTTCCTTGGAATCTGTCACCAACATAATTTGCAACAAAGCTGTAACCTAAATTGAGCGATTTGAGCAGCAACATATCGTCATGCCGACGGAAGTCGGCATCCAGTTGGTTCTTGGCCCAGCCACACTCCTACTTTTACGTCATCAAGAACCGGAGTCGGCACGGAAAGAATGGCTCAATTTAGCTGTAAGCCTCGTCCTATTACGCTGGAAACTTGATGGCAGGTTGCTCGTGAACGCAGCCTTCCCACAGCTCCTGGGGAAAGATGATGCTGCTGGTCCCGGGAATTGCCGGAACCCCCTTTCCGGAATTGAGGTCAATGCCGTTTTTCAAATACGCCTCATACGCCAATTGGCTGCAGTAGAAGGAATCTTCTGTCGAGGAGTCCAGAAAATTTATATTGTACGGCTTTCCAACCTGCGCCAGGCAATAGGCGGCCACGTTCTCCCGTATGGTTTCCTCTTGTCCCGGAGCTAAGGGTCGTCCGCTAAGAGGATAGGCAACACCATAGAGCTGGTCGACCAGGAGACGCTGCGCTAACATGCCGGCGGAGTCCCAGACGGAAGTGGCCGCAAAAGCAATCACTCCCTTGGCTCCGGCCTCAACGCACCGGCCGTCAGGTCCGACATAAATGACGATATGATCAACCTCACCGGGAATGAGCTTGCCCACCAGCCGCCAAAACTCTCCCGGCACCACAGGCTCACCTCCATCCACAGTGCAGATGAGGTCTCCGGTCTTTAGCAAAAGTCCGTTTATCTCGAATGAATAGACCATCCCATCTCCTGTTCGGTTTTTGAAAAACCAAATGATTAGGTCTTTTCAATAAAACCAGCATATCCCTTGATGACGTTTTTCCCCGGATACTCTTTCACACGCACATAGAGCCGATTCCCATCTATTTCTGTTTCCACATAGTTACCGCACTTTCCCGCGTAATCCACCCATGTGCCGCTATTGGCATAGATGGTCTCGCAAGCAGTATCCTCGTCGACGACAAAGTCTGGAGAGGTGCTTTTGTAGGTGTTCCGCATGGAAGGCTCGTGTGTGTGTCCGAAAATAACCACTTTGCAAGAAGATTCAGGGCGAAAATAAGTGGAAGCAGCCGCTTCATACAGATCTCCGATCTCTCCGACAACGGCCTCCGACGCCGAAACATAATCTGCTCCAGGCACGCGTCCCCAGTTCGAAAAGAGCTGCCTGAACCGTTTGCCGATGTCGGATACCATCATACCTGCCCCGCAACCGGGAATGCCATCCAACTGGATGGTACTCGTAGGTTTCAGCATGCAATCATCGGCGATCGCCTCGAAAAGTTCTTCTTCAAAATCCTGATTTCCCTTCAAAATTTCTCTCAGGAAATCGAAGAAGATCGAGCAGGCTTCCTGCTGATGTCCGGTAGTCGAAACCTTATAGGCAACCATGCGGGAAATAAAGTATCCAAGCGGAAGAAAGGAGAGGCGTGGATCTGTCCATGTATCGGGTGCATTAAAAAGGCAGTATCGATTCCCGTGTTCGGCGACTAAAATTTTATCCTCATCCTGATATTTTCCCAATGGCTCGTCACCATCGCAAATGAAACGGATACCGGGAAAAGTCTTATTCTCCATAAAGTTCTTTATTTCATCTATTCCGGCAACAGTTATCGCCATATCATGATTGCCTGGAACATAGACAAGCTTGTCTTTCCCGGCCAGAGCCTCCAGACCGGCCACAACGTCTTTGTTGGTGGAGTTGGAGCAGATTCTATCAAAAGATGTGATCGATTGGTAATCGGTGGGTATGACCCACTCATCGAAAAGATCGCCTAGAATTATTACCTCCTTGACTTGAGCATCCTCCAACTGCTCATCCAAGAACTGCGCCAAGAGTCCAGCATTGTCCTTAAACCAGACATACGGCTTTCGTGGGGCAACGCTTTCATCACAGCCCATATGAATGTCGCTGATGAAAACTCTCTTATCCCCCATGACATCAACTCCTTCCTACAGGTCAAAAGGCAGGCTTACGGGTTCCGAGATACTGAATACTTTAAACTCTGGCTCTACCACCTTCATACACAGACGTGCCCGTTAGCCGGATGAACCCCAATTTCTTCTTTCACAACTACTTAGCGCCTGAAAGTCATAATCTCACCCTACAAATTGAAGTAACCGTCCCTTATCCAGCTCCACCTGCACTTTTGCAGCCGCCTCAGCTTTGGTCACCATGCCATCTTTATTACTATCCAAGCCCTTGTTGGCCTCATATTCCTTAGAGGGACTTTCAAACAGTACGTAGTCGTTATCCTTAGGAACCGCTTTCGGCCATAAAATGGCCATGTAAACGTCTGCCAACGTCTCAAGTCTCCCTTTGTAATCATTGAAATACTTAGCCACATAATCCAGTTGATCCTCGGCGCTCATGTTCGCGAGTGCATTGATCGTCGTGCCCAAACGTTTGGCTGTTTCCTCCATGAATTGAATAAGGCCGGTCGCACTGCTGTTAGGGTTCCTTATCCCTGGGCTGAATTTTTCTCCCGTCTCGAAGGCCATCGCGGCCATCAGGAAGTCGGGGTCGCAACCCAGGGTTCCCGCAATATCGCGCACTTTGTTGCGAAATACTGCTGACACCTTGGCGCCCCAGGCTAGCGGCCTGGGGCCAGGAGGATCAACAGGTGGAGAAACATATCCTGGAGGCGTGAAGACTAACGTCACAGCTCCCGAACCGTCTCCATCGGGTATCTCCTCAACCGACCAGCCTTGGATCGAATAGTCTTCTTTTACCTGCTCGCGTTCTTTGTCTTCGTCCGGACCGAACCTGTATATGTCTGGTTGTGTGCTCAAAGGTTTTCTCCTCATCTAAAGTTATATTTCGGATTGTGTGCTCAATCCGCTTCTCATCTCACTCATTTCTTGCGGCTTTCCAGACAGGCGCGCACTTTGGCTTGATCTCCTGCACATTCAGGGGCGTTGATGAGCCTTGCGGCGCTCGGAGTTCCGCCGGCGCATGGCAGATCGCTGCCTTCCTTGAATAAAGCGGGGTTCTCATATTTCCAGCACTCCATGATCTCATCCGCGCCGCCTGTCTGACGTAGGAACTGACGCAACCTTGTTTTATCATCTGTCTTGGTTGGGGGTGTTTCCGTCGACGCCTTGGCGGCCAGTGAGGCATTGGTGGCCGGTGGGACCTTGGTGGCCGGCGGAGCACTGGCTGAGGTCGGGGTTATGCTGCTCGAAGGAGCTGACGCTGCACTGGTCCCAGCGGCGTTAGTCGCCGTTACAGTGAACGTATAAGCCTTGCTCTTGAGCTCCGATACAGTGTGCGTAGTTGAAGTTTTTCCGGCGTCCTCGTCTTTTCCGCCCGCTGGATGCGAAGTCACGGTGTAGCCGGTAATGGGGCTTCCCCCGTTTGAATCAGGGGGCATGAAAGTAACTGTTGCCGTTCCCTCTTCCTTGCCTGGCTTTGCCTCTACTTTTGTCGGCGCTCCTGGGACAGCCTTTGCAGTCCCCTTTTGCAGGGTCTGGTATGCGGCTCTGGTGGTGCCGGCATCGTAATATGCCAGCAGGTCGTCAAAGGCTTCATATAGAGAATATCCGGTGATGCTTTTATCCAGTTTGCCTTTAATCTCTTCACGCTTCTGAGTGCGAAGGGTCTCCATTTGGCTAATAAAGATGTCAGTGGCCTGTTGTTTGAAAATGTTTTGATTCACTGACAAACGAGTCCCCGTCAATCCTCCGGAAGCCGCGGCCAGGATTGCCTTGATCGCTTCGCC
>DASPQK010000082.1:0-11113 GCA_035624985.1 Syntrophobacteraceae bacterium
TATATCGGAGTCGGCGTCTCCGGAGCGGTCCAGCACCTGGTGGCCATCAACGGGGCGGAGAAGATCCTGGCCATAAATTCCGACCCCAATGCTCCAATTTTCAGGGTGGCGGACGCTGGTATCGTGGGTGATTACAAGCAGGTCATCCCCGAACTGATCGCTCAGCTCAGGAGGAAGAAATCCCTTTTACGACCGACCACTGGAGACTGATCTATGGAAGAGTCGTTCGATGCGGCAATCGTCGGCGCCGGGCCGGCGGGCATTTCGGCAGCCTGTGTTCTGGCGGACGGGAACTCAAAGGTGGTTGTCCTGGAAAGAGGCGAGTACCCGGGCTCGAAGAACATGTTCGGCGGAGTCCTGTACGGAAGGCACCTTGCGCAGATAATTCCCGACTATGTCGAGAGAAATTGTCCCATAGAGCGCAACATCGTGGAATCGCGATTATCATATCTTACCGAGGAAGGGGGATTGAGCTTTGCTTATCGGGACGCGGCCTTTTTCGGGCAACTGCGCAACAATGCCTTTACAGTCGGCAGGGCTAAATTCGACCGCTGGTTTGCCGATCAGGCCAGGGCTAAAGGGGCGTTGATAGTCGGTTCAACAGTGGTGACGGGCCTGCTTAAAGATCCTGCCGGCAGGGTTGTCGGCGTCAGGACCGACCGGGCCGACGGCGAGCTGCGCGCCAGGGTTGTTCTGCTGGCCGACGGCGTGAACTCGCCGCTGGCGGCCGGGACGGGATTTCGCCCCGAGGTCAGGCCTCAAAATGTTGCGCTCGCGGTCAAGGAACTGATCTCGCTGCCCGAGGAGGTAATCGACCAGCGTTTTGGCGTATCCCCTGGAAACGGCGTTACAAACGAAATCCTGGGTAATGTCACCTGCGGGATGAACGGCGTTGCCTTTCTCTACACGAACAGGAGTTCCTTATCCATAGGCATAGGGGCCAATCTTGCCGATTTCGCCAGGGAAAAGGTCCGTCCCTACGAGATGCTGGAAAACTTCAAGCTTCACCCCATGATTGCGCCTCTCATAAAAGACGGCAAGCCCCAGGAATACATCGCCCACTGGCTCCCCGAGGGCGGTTATGACACCATGCCGAAGCTTTTCGGAGACGGGTTCCTTATTGCCGGGGATTCTGCCATGATGTTCAATGCCCTGCACCGCGAAGGTTCAAACCTGGCCATGACTTCCGGCAGACTTGCGGCTGAAACCATCCTGGAGGCCATAAAGAAAAATGATTTTAGCGCCGCCGGCCTTAAGGGGTACGAAAAAAAGCTGCAAGATTCTTTCGTGCTCAGGGATTTAAAGAAATACCGAAGATTTCCCTCATTTCTTGAAACTCACCAGGACCTGTTCACGGGCCTTCCCCGCGCAGCAAGCGGTGCTGCCCGGGAAATGCTCACAGTTGACGATCTGCCCAAGAAAGCCAGACAAACTCTGGCCTGGAAGGCAATACGCGGGCAGGTCCGGCCGCTGCGGCTGTTGCGTCTTGTCTGGGACGCATGGAGAAGCGTTCGATGATCGTAAGGGTTGAAGACAAACTTTTTCTGGATCGATTTAACGTCGATGATGAATCCCATCTGCGCCTGGTGGACCCCCGAGTTTGTTTTGAGCGGTGCGGGGACCAGCCCTGCCTGTATATCTGCCCGGCCAATGTGTACAAACTGGTAGACGACCGGATAGCGGTCAACTATGAAGGCTGCCTGGAATGTGGTTCATGCCGTATCGGCTGCCCGCATTTCAACATCGAGTGGCGCTTTCCCAGAGGCGGTTACGGCGTTCGGCACAAGTTCGGCTGAGGTCCCAACATTTACTGCGTCGGGATGGTGATTTTAAATGTGGTCCCCCTTGAGCGGTTGTCAATTATTTCAAGAATTCCCCCATGCGCCTCGAGGATCTTCTTTACGATTGGGAGTCCCAGGCCGGTCCCATCCTTTTTGGTGGTAAAAAACGGGGGAAATATCTCTTCGCGGATTTCCAGCGGAATCCCGCAACCACAGTCAATTACGTCCACAGAAAGGTTTTTCCCTCTACAGTAACAGCGGACTGAAACCGTGTCCCCTTCGGAGGAGGCTTGAACGGCGTTGGTCAATATATTGATAAGAGCCTGCCTGATACGCATGGGGTCAACAAGCACCCGAGGAAGATCATGAGCCAGACTGGCCCGCACGTTCACTTTCTGAGTTCCGGCATCTTCTCCCACTATGGAGAGGCATTCATTGATCGTTGAATAAATATCCACTTCCACCCGGTTAAGATCGAGGGGACGGGAGAAATCGAGCATATCTTTTAGCATGCTTTCAAGCCGGGCGGTTTCGCTGATGATGATGTCGAGCTTGCTGCGATCGGGATTGCCGGGCGGAAGATGTTTTCTTATTAGATTGGCAAAACCACCGATCGCAATCAGCGGAGTCTTCATGTCGTGAGCGACAGCCGACAGGGACTTGCCGATTGCCGCCAAATTTTCTGCCTGTTTGGCTTTCAATTGCTCGCGTTTTTGCCGGCTCGCCGTCTTGCCCAAAACTACCGCAATCGCGAAGTAGACCACAAGCTGCATGACTCTGATTAAACCATCCGGGTTAATGCCGCTCCAACCATAAACGTGATGCGGGATGATAAGGAGGAAAACGGCACAAAACGTGTACAATCCGCCCCTGAGGTCGAACCAGAGGCACCCCAGCACAATAGGCAAAAAATAAAGCCTCTGAAAGACTACCTCCAGATGGTATCTGTCGTGAGCTATCCGGGGACTGAAATAGTGCAGGAAAGTAATGCTTATGAGTAGAAAAGCGATAAAACCCGTGCGCCTTATTGTTTCTTTCTTCAACACGCGCTCATCTCCTGTGCAAAACGATCCGCGTATTTTTGACCGCTTGATTTCCGCATGTTGATCTGTTTTGAATGGGATCTGTTTGAAGGGTGGGCGAATTTGCGGTCCTATACCCTGGAATAAGTAAGACTGTCTTTTTCGAACCTCTCCACAATCTCGTCGGTTAAAGACGGCCGCATCTTGGCCATGACTTTGACAAAATCTTCGGTATCCACCCTGTAGTCTTCGTTGTGGGCGACTTCCTGTTCAAATGCAAACTGGGCGACCTGTTCGAAAAGGTACTCGATGTCGGCCGGAGTGAACCTCGAAGTCTCGCTGACGAGCCTGTCCAGATCGATTTGGCCGACGTTGATTCTGGACAGGTAATACTCAAGGATCGTCTTTCGCTCATCGGCGCTCAGGCCGCCAACGGGTATTATGCAGTCGAACCTCCCCGGGCGGAGCAATGCGGCGTCCAACTGAGCGATGTAATTGGTGGCGCACACCAGCAGCAATCGGTCGGATTCATTCTTGAACAACGGCACCTGCTTTAGAAATTCGTTGGTTACGCTCTTAGCCAGACGGTCCGCGTTATCACGGCAAGGGGCCAACTCTTCGAATTCGTCTATGAAGATGACGGCGTCCTGAAGCTGCCTGAGCTTTTCCATCGTCCTGCGCAGATTGGCCCCGAGCTTTTCGGTACCGTCCTCTATGAGCATGCTCGGAGCGATCTCGATATACCACCAGGACAAAACCCCTGCTATGGCTTTGACAAAGTGAGTCTTTCCGGTCCCCGGAGGACCGAAGAAAATGATTGTCTTGGGCGGACTCACGCCATGTTTGCGCGACAGGTCTTCCATCGTAAGTGGAAGAATGATTCTGCGGTTGACCAGTTGTTTTGGAGGCTGGGAATCGGAGATGGTGTCCCAGATTTCTCTGCCAAAGGTCTGAGCCCCCATCTCATTGAGAATGTCTCTCCTCTTGTAGGACAGATACTCGTTTACCGCCTGCTCCATGTTTTCCAAAAAATCTATGCACGCGGTGCGAAAGCCCACGTCTCTGGAAAGCTTCTCGGACAAAAGCCATTTATGCTGCAAAATGTTCGCCCACAGGTCGGCGGCTATATCGGGTTCGAACTTTGCACCGGACATCTCGAAGATTTTCCCTGCGCATTCTTCCGGTGTAAGAGTCCCTGACATGTTGTCACTCACGGCCTCACCTCGGTCCCTGCCGCTGGTTACATGAACGGACTTATAACGCATCGGGGCGGCGTTGGCAAGTTCCGGGGGGCGACCGGGCCTGGTCGGAAGAAATCGGCTGTTACCGGGAGTCGTATCTATTCCGGATTTCGAGCTCTTTTTGGTCGCGAAGAGATCGAGGTGTTATGATCGCACCCGCCTGAGTGATTGCGTTTTGGCATTTGACATGGTTTGAAAAAATTGCTATTCTGATATTTTCTGGTTCATAATGTCCTGAAGCCAGCCAGCAGCTGACAGGGCGCCGAAGGCGCCTTTTATGTTTTTTGATCTACGTTCTCAAGGTCGACACATATGGGACACGACGACGGACACGGACGCGTTATCCTGGAGGCCGAAGGCGTCAGGGCCGCAATCGAGCGGTTGTCGATGGAGATAATAGCCTCGAGCCGGGATCCGGGCAAGCTTGCCCTGGTAGGCATTCATACAGGCGGGGTATTTCTGGCCAACAGGATTGCCGCCATTATATCGGGCAAACTGGGGACTGCGGTCCCTTTGGGCACGCTCGACATCACTCTCTACAGAGACGACTGGACGCGCCTCCACACTCAGCCGGTCCTCAAGGGGACAAACCTGCCGTTTCCCATAGATGACCTCGAAGTTATCCTTATCGACGATGTGCTCTACACCGGAAGAACGGTCCGCGCCGCCCTGGACGCCCTGATAGACTACGGCCGCCCAAGGCGGGTTCAGGTAGCGGTGCTCGTTGACCGAGACCACAGAGAATTGCCCATCTGCTGCCAGTTTGTAGGTATTGCTCCCGATACGAGCGCTGAAGAACAGGTAAACGTGCTCCTTTCAGAAAAAGACGGGGTGGACAGGGTGGTGATCGAAAAAATGAAAAGTGCCGGCGAATAGGACCCATCCCCGGATCTGAAGTCGACGTGAGCGACCAAACTTAAGTCTTAAAAATTTAGAGTTTTTGTGCTAAGGAGCTAACATCTGAGCGGGAGTAGCTCAGTTGGCTAGAGCATCAGCCTTCCAAGCTGAGGGTCGCGGGTTCGAAGCCCGTCTCCCGCTCCATATTTGAGAAAATCGGGAAATTGTGGTTGCGGCCCATAGTTGCGGTTTTGATTTCTCGCCCTACCCAACTTCCCTTTTCCCTACCGCCTGCTAAGCGAGTGTAGGGTGTAAAGCTCTACCGAGGGTTCGAATCCCTCTCTCTCCGCCACCCATAAGCAAAAAGCCCAGGTCCGGCACCCCCGGATTTCGGGCTTTTATTTTTGACCTGGGGACCATTTCGGGGACCATTTTCGAAAAAATGAATTTCGATTCTCAGTCAGAGCAGCTGAATTAAACTCCACATCAATTTTCTGGCAACAAGCTTATCGGCATAAGTACCGAATATCTTTATCGATAAAACTCAATGCGCCTTCTTCTTACCCCCAAACACCATCCCCTGCATAAACTCCTTCACATCCTCGGGGTCCTGCTCGCCGTCCCACACATCCCATAAGTATTGCAAACTCTGCGCCGCCTGGCCGGTCGGAAGGCCGAAGACATAGCCTGCCGTCTCCAGGGAGTGACGCAGCCAATGAGGACTCACGTCCTCCTCCTCATACCATTTTTCGATGTCCCTGGTGCTCTTTCTGAGCGCGTCGACTATCGCCAGCGCCGGCGTCGGCTTGTACTCGCGCCCCGTTGAGATTGCGTTCGCAAAATCCCGAATAATCGGGATGCCGCTAAATACCCCCAGCCCGATTTCTTTTGCTGCCCAGGAAATCCACCCTTCCTCGCCTTCCGGCCCCCCGCCCTTAATCAGTCCATGAAAGACCATGGGCATCACAAAATACCACCAGGACCGCGCCAGCACAGCCGCAAAGTCCGTCACACTCCGGTCCCTCACCGCCTCTATGCCCTTCCGGGCAATGTTGACCTCCCTGTTGTAAAAGTGCGACCAGAATGTGTAAAACATCCCGGCGAGCTTCTGCCATTCGCTTCCATGCTGAAAAGCCGCCAGGTCCTCAGCCCCACCGGCGCCGTGGGCATTCCGGACCGCTTTGTCCGCGTAGTATATAGCATCGGACTCCGACTTCATCCCCAGCCCACCCTCAGCTTCGGGCGCCAGCGCCTTCTCATAAGCCCCCAACCAGGTAGGCATGGCCGATGCCATGTCCAGCATGCCGATCCCGTAATAGGCCCACCGCTTAAACCCTGGAACAAATCCCTCTTTATCAAGCAGTTCCCTGAGCCCATCCCGGACATCGCGATCCATAGTTTGCATTCGGTGACGCATTTCTGAGCTGCGCTCATTCACAAAGTCTCGCGCCTCAGCCATTTTCCAGGGCTCACCATAAAATTCCTTCATCCCGACACCCATCCACTTGATGCCGAGCTCGCCGATAGAATTGCTCATGGCCGTAGCGCCATGCAGGATCATTGTTGATCCCCGGTAGCCCAGCCCAACGATGGTAGTATTGAGCCTGATCCTCCTTGCCAGCGAATTCCAAAAATCGTTCCCTGTCCGATCGTACGCGCGATCCCCTATCGTTCTTTTCAGCCAAGGAATAATCTGGTTGTACATTTCTTGTCCAACAGTGCCCGTTATGGATTCCCGGACCGCGTTATCTTTAAACAGCCTCACCAAATCATAAATCGGCTCCCGCCACGCAAGATCCCGGACCACGGTGTCAATATGTTGAGGCAGCACATCGAGGCTCAACTTCACCGGCCTCGCATACCGCTCAACGCACACAACGGTATATCCTTTATCCGTCCTTGGCCTTCCCGCAGCGCTTTGATCGGCCACCCTGAGAGCATTTTCGAGCAGCCTTTCCATGCCATCGCCCGACCTGGCCGGATCTTACACCATCGGATAGTACCCGCCCCGATACTCGCCATAAGGCGTATAGACCGTCGCAGCATCGACCCACACCGGCTCAACCCCCGTCATGCGCCGCTCACGCGCAGCGATCTCCGGACGCATGCGCTCGATCAAATCCCAGACTCCCTGGACAAAATCCCAATCCGCCCGGCTCATGTGCCGATCAAGGACCGCCTGCACGCTTTCCGGCTTCCATCCTTCTCCCCGACACATCTTGCTCCTGTTGCTCTCATTCCCCCAATTCAGCGCCAAACTCACGAGCTCCGCCTTAGATATCGTTGTCGGCTGCCCGGTCTTATTATCGATAAGCTCCAAGATCGGCGGCAAAAACTGATTGAGCTTTTCCTGATCTTCTTTCGGATACGCCTTCACCAAGTCGCGCACCCCCTGCGTCATTTCCTCACGCCACCTGTTCTCGTAAGCCCGCGCCTCTTTGATCCGCCTGAAAATGACCTGGTTCCAGGGACCGTTCGAATCCCCGCCGTCCAGCCTGTCGATAAGTTCCTGCTCAAGCCGGGAAAGTGATGCATGAGCACCGGCCAGCATGCTTTTCGCTTTCGTCCATCTGGCCTTCGTTCGCTGCGCAATATCGCCCTGCACCACCTCCGGGTTTCTCTCGGAAGGGATTTGCCGCCGCTCAACGTTCGAATACGCCGCCCGCACCAAATCCTCAACGGTTGCCGCAAATTCGGCCTTCTTCCCCGCAACGGTGATCTTTTGAGTTTCCCGCCCAACATGAGCTATCGACTTCACCGCATCGCTTAGGTCCCGCATCTGAGAGACGGTAAGGTCCTTATAATGGGCCGCCAAATTAGGGTTGAACAAGCTGTCGGCAACCTTGACATCCGCGCCCATGTCCCACTGCCGCGCAAGCCAATCTGAAAGCACCTCGCGGCTTTCGGCGTTGGGGTCCGCCCGTTTTAGCCCGAATCGCTCAAGCAGTGTATGAATCTGATCCAGGGCGGCCTGATCCATAGATTTGATGGTCCGCACCCTTCCGTACCTGTCCGCCCGGTCCTCCAAGCCTTCCAGGGCCTCTGCAACCTTTTTCGCCTCGACGTAGAGGGCGTGACTTAAAATCTGGCTGCGTTTCTGAGCAATAGCTTCCCTTAGATCACCTTTCAGCATGCCCCCTTCAGCCGCTGCCGCCGCTTTCGCCTCATCCCTCGCGTAGCGGTTAAGATTAGTGACCTCCCAAACCTTCCTGTCTCCAATCGCCTCTCGCGCCCAGACCCTTGCATCCGCTGCCGGTCCAAACACAGGCCGTTGCTGCCCGCTCTGCCGGATGAGCGTACGCAGCTCCATCGAAAGCGCCTGCAGGGCCTGCTCATTATGCACAGCATCCAAAGCTTGCTGCGGCATACTTCCATCTTGCAGCATGTCGCCAAAATGGTCCCTCAAACGTGCTGACAGGGCTTCCTGGATGAGATGTTCCCGCACCCCAAGGTTTATACCCCGGTTTTGCAAATCGCGCCTCTGCGCTTCCAGGCCCAAAAGGTCCTGTACCATGTCCGATCCGGACCGATACCCAAACATTTCACCTAACGCCTGAGGATCGACCCCGCCGTTTCTCATATACAGCCCATAGGGCAGGTTCTTCAGGTTATCCCTGCCTATCAGATTTTCCAGGGACCTTTGATCCATGCGCACGGGCGCCCTCTTTTCCCCTGTATCCTCAGCGCCCAATAACTTCCCGGTCCTCAGATAATGCAGAACCTGCAAATCTGAACGCCCGTTGATCTCCCCTTCGACCTCAGGCCGCAGTTCCTCAGCTTTGGCCGCCCACTCACCGGATTTTTGCTTTGCAAGTTGAGCCATGGCCTTCCGCTGAACCTGTGCCCGAGCCTCCGCCACCGACCTTGCAACCAGTTTGTTATAAGCCTTCCATTCGGCGCTGGTCATGCCGGCATCTTCAGCGCTCTTAAACAGCCGCCCCAGCCGCTGCTGTTGCCGCATGGTCTCAATCTGCTCGTCGGTTGCAATGATCCGGTCCATTACTCCGCGCACCTCGGGAGACACCTCAATCGGGGTCCCGGCCACCTGAGACAGCCCCAGCATCTGCCGTCCCCTGCCGGCCACCCGTTCATAGATGCGTTTAAGCCACATCCGAAAGGCATCAAAAACCGATTGCAAACCCGGCGAAGGCGCCCGCCCCTCCATGAAATAAGCCTCGCCATGCCGGGTAAAAAGCTCATGCAGCGGAGTCATAAGCGCCATACGAACTGCGCTGTCATCCATATCCAGCCCTAAATCTCTGGCAAACTCGCCAAAAAACTTCGGACCGGACTCAATGTCTTGCCCAAGATACTCCGCAGCCTTGCGGTAAGTATCTACGCGCGCCTGCGCCTGCGGATCGTCGGGATTTGCGCGCAGCGCCGCCTCTGCATCTTTTTTTGCTCTCAAAAACTGGCTGTGCATCTCGTCGGCATGAGACGCCCACCAGCCTTTGAGTATGCTTAGGTTATTTGCCGCACGCTCTGAAAAAGCGGAATCATGAATCAGTTCTTCCAGCCAGATATGCAGGGCCTCATGGAGAAAGCTCGACCTGTCTTTCAAGGCGAACAAGTTGATTATATGCGGCCCGGTTCCGTATCCCTCAGAGGGAAGAACAAGCGACGCCCGGCTGCCCATCTTCTTTCGAATTTGGTCCAGCCTTGCGTCCGGAGTGCTTTTCGTTAGCTCGGCAAAGACCTCCTGCTCTTTTTCCAAAAGCCTTCTTTGCCATTCTTCAGGAGTAAGCCCAAGCTGTTCACCCCGGTACTCTATCGCCTCCCGGACATAGCGATCGATGAATTCACCCTTGCTGGTCTGAGGATTTAGCAAATCATCTATAAGCGCATCCTCGGTCTCATATCCGTAATCATGCGCGAGTTCATCCAAAAGGTATCCGCCGTCTTTTCGAATCAAGGTCGGAAATTTCTTCACCAGTTGTGTGACGGTATCTTGGTCCCAATCGTCGAGGCTGCTTCTCTTGAGACCTATGCGGCGCATGGCGTCGAGCGCCTGCGTAGACGGCAATTCCCGGTAAAGAGACTCCGCTTCGGACCTCAAAGCCTTTTCATCTATGCGTACCTGCCTGCCGTGCTCCTTTTCGACCTGAGCCCAAGCCCGGCGAGCGGCTTCTTTTTGAAGGTCCTCGTATTCCTTGATATCCTTTAACGAGATCGGTTCTTCACTTAGAGTTTCTGAGGTGGGAATGGTGCGGGAGGGATGTCTTCGTTGATGAAGTTCTATTCCGCCTTCGGTCTCAGTTGAAGTTTCCCCTGTTCGTCCAGGTAAAACCGTCCCTTCGCTTGCCGACCGGCCTCTTTCATATCCTTCATCATGGATTCGTATTCCAAGGGAGTCAAGGCTCGGGTATGAAAGGATGTATCGGCCTTCTCTTTCAGTGAGGGCTTCGAGTTTTCCGGCAACGTCGTAATCTCTGAGGAGTTCTTCCGTTTGCTCACGACCGAATTTCCTTTCTATGGCCTTAACTGTCTCAGGCCTGATCGGTATCCTGGTAGCATATTTTCCTGCCGCAAGGCCGGTGACTGCAACAACTTTGCCTCCATTATTTTCAATATAATGGCGGAGTTCGGAAACTGTCCCGCCTGATGAGATTGCATCATCAAGTATAACATATTTTCGACCCGGCTGCACTTTACCGGTAAAATTTGCACGCGAAAGAAGCCTGTCTAAGGTGCCTTTTTTCGTGTGACCTGAGATATTGTTCTGACCAATTCCTTCATCAACAGGCAGCCCGGTTAAATCAGAAATCGCCTGGGCATACATTCGAGGAATCTTGTTTCTACCGCTTTCCTCAACGGCATGAATCGGCACGACCGTAGCATCGGGATATTGCCGACCTAGTTCAAACATCCTTTCCGGCTTAGCCAGATCACGTACTAACCGAAGAGCAGCTTCCGTATCCCCTGCTTTTGCCGCCGCATGATCCGGATGGCCCGTCAGTTTACTTAACGTTGTGTGGATGGTCGCATTGGGAAAATCCTCCGGCCAGGGCAAAACAGACGTTCGCTGATGCAGCGCTGTCCTCCCAGCCTCCGCCTCCTGCTCTCCCTCGCCCCTTACCACCCACCGGCTCTTCCGGTAAGCCTCCCATGCGTTCTCGAAGGTCCCCTCGCTGTATTCCGCTCTGGTCGCTTGCTGAGCGGCCACGATTCGCGCATAGGCATCGGAGGTCTTGGGATCGTATCCGGCGCTTATAAGCTGCGGATACAGATCGTT
>DASPQK010000083.1:0-7007 GCA_035624985.1 Syntrophobacteraceae bacterium
GGCAGGAAGGTTTCAGGCACATAGAAGACGTAGTGGCCGGCGAGAATGTCGAACTGGAGGTTTGTCTCCTTTTCTATCACGTCCAGAAGTTCCTTAAGAGAAGGAGCGCTGCCCAGGGCATCCATAAAGGCCGCCGGGTCATAATGTTCGGCATTGAGCGGAAGCAGAAAATCCCGGACGTTTCCCTTCCATGACACGTGTAGGTCCTCGCTTTGCTGCTTGATGATCTTGAAAAACCTTCTGACGAGGTCTGTTCGCAAAACGGGAGAGGGCGCCTTGGTGGCGCATTCCATGAGTCCCGCCAGCCGGTAGATGCGGCGCATCTGTTTTTCATCATCGCGAAACTTGAATAGATAAAGGCACGTGTAATGATAGCCGCCGTCCAAAGTAACATGGTTGGGGACAATCCTCATGGGAGGTCTTTGAGGCGGCGATTTGCGGCGCTGCGCTTCCAGTCTCGCAGATTCTTCCCGGGTACACAAAATGGCGTTGCCCGAAAACCAGTCGCTCCTGCGAAATTCGAGCGGAGAGACGGCGATAAGGTTGTTTCCCGGTTTAAGTCTCGAGGATAGATCGATAATGTCTGCCATGTGAGGACTAATTTATAAAAACGTTCCTGTAGAAGTCCACGTGTTCGATCACCGAACCCGCGCCTCTTGCTACGGCAGTAAGAGGGTCGTCGGCAATGTTTACCTTGAGCTTTGTATAGTCGGCCAGAAGTCTGTCAAGGCCCTTTAAGAGCGCTCCTCCTCCGGCCAGCCAGAACCCATGGTCATAGATGTCTGCGGCAAGGTCGGGAGGGGTCTTCTCAAGAGCGCGCCGCACGGCTTCAACGATTGCATCCACCGGTTCCTTTATCGCTTCGCGGATTTCCTGGTCGCTGACGGTAAAGGTCCTGGGTATGCCCGAGAGAATCTCCTTGCCGGTGATCTCGATCGTCTCGGGTTCTTCAGGCGGCACTGCCGAGCCGATCCTCATCTTCACCGACTCGGCCAGCACTTCACTTATTATCATCTGGCGCTCCCGCTGAATGTAGCGCAGAATCGCCTCGTTGGCCTCGTCACCCGCCACCCGGACCGATTCGCTGTAGGCAACGGCAAACATCGAGATAATCGCGACCTCGGTGGTGCCGCCGCCGATGTCCACAACCATGTTTCCGTGCGGCTGGTCAATGGGAAGTCCCGCTCCAATGGCGGCGGCCATCGGTTCTTCAACCAGGTGTATATATCTTGCCCCGGCCTGCTCGGCGGCCTCGATTACGGCCCTTTTTTCAACCGAGGTTATTCCGGTGGGCACGGCGACCACCAGCTTGGGGTGAAAAAGCTGACGCTTTTTCAAAACCTTCGCCAAAAAATATTTGATCATCACCGCCGTCACCTCGAAGTCGGCAATAACGCCGTCCTTTAAGGGCCTGATTGTGGCGATTTTCTGGCCGTGTCGGCCTATCATGCTTCTGGCTTCCTGGCCTACCGCTATAACCTGGTGGGTATCCTGGTTTACGGCCACCACCGATGGTTCGTTAAGGACGACCCCTTTGCCCCTCATGTAGATAAGAGTGTTTGCCGTCCCAAGGTCCATTGCAAGGTCTTTGGAAAAATACGACAGGAGCCAGCCAAACATATATTACCCTTCCATGGTGAACCCTTGCGCGCATTGAACGGTTACGTGTTCCTGCCGAGTCTATAGACAATGGATCGGCCGGTCAACTGTTTATGAAGCACTCCTTATGGGCTTTAGACCAAATGCCGAAAAAAGCCTCTGGCTGACCAGGGGCCAGAGTTCTTCGATCTTTGCCGCATCCTGCGGAAAACCCACAGAAGAAATATAGGGGTGCAGCCTCACTCCCTTTATTCCTTTCAGTGCGATCCTGCCGGAGCGGGCAAGCTCGGCGAGCTGGCTTTCAGCGTCCTGAACGGTCGTTTCGGCAAACAAAACGCCGAAGCGGTTTTGAGCAAGCTGCCCCACAAGGACCCCGGAAGGCAGAGCGTCACAAAGAGATGACGCCAGTTCGCGCTGAAGCTGCCTGATTCTTTTCGGCAGGATTTTGGTGCCGAGTATCTGCCAGGGTTCGAACTGAATGAGCCCGAGGGTAAAGGGAGAGTTGGATTGCATGGAGGCATTAAACAGACCTTCCACTCTGGATTCGAAGGCTGGGGCGCTGAAAAGTCCGGTGCAGACATCGTAGGAATGCAGGGCCTCGTTTTCTTCCTTGTAATAGACCTGTTCAAGCAGGAGCAGAAGAAAATGAAAGGCGTGCGCGACAGCCCGTTCGGAGTCGGCGTTCCAGTCGATCACCTGCCGGGAGAGGAAAACCAGGGCAACTTCGTATCCAAGCGACGTCTGGCCCCGCATTCCCCAGATAGTGCCCTGATGGGGGAGGCTTTCTGCCTTGGAAAACAGGTAGTGGTCCGACGTAGCGGGATTAAGGCGTATGATGAGCAGGTTCTTTTGGTTCTGGAGAACCCAACCGATCAAACCCTGCTTTACGGAAAAACTCTGACTGACCAGACCCCTGGGCGTATTCGAAGTGCTGCCAAGCACACGGTAGTGTTTCTTTTCGGGCTCTTTGAGGACCAAAAAGCCGTAATCCATGCCCAGTATATGCGACCACTCGGTGGTGAACAGCCCGCAATAGTTATCGAGCGCGCAGCCTCTGAAGGCGGCTTCATCCAGGCGGCTCAGCACTTCGAACACCCTGGCGTAATTTCCCTCCCGCACCCGCTCTTCGCGCTTTTTTAAAAGGGATCCCAGAATTACTGCGAACTCCTTTATCCACTTTTGCTGCTTGTCGTTAAATCCCCAGCCGTATTTGGTATCCACGTAGAGCACCCCGGAGCCGCCGGCAACCGGTACGGCAAAGAGGCCCTTTATGTGCGATTCGCCTTCATGGTAGAAAGGAAGGGTTAGAGGTATGGAGGAGGTGGCCTCATGGAGCTTATCGAGGTGAATGGTCTGACCTACCTTCTGCACCTGGGAAAGTATCCCGCTGCCCTCGAGGGGAAGAGAAATCTCTGAGGCGACGAACTTGCTCAAGGACTGCATTGCGGCAAGATCTAAGCGGCGGTTTCTTTCATCGAAAATGAAAAAAGCTGTGGTATAAGCTTCGAGGATATTGGACAGAAGGTTTACAAGCGGCTGATAGGGATTAAGATCCATGAGGGTCTATGTCTTTCCTGCGCACCGTTTGCGGCAAAAATGCAAGGGAAAAACCCATATGCGGTTTTAACCCCAAGACTTTGCTGTATGATACAATGGAATTTACATGTGCGCCTTTTTTAGTACTGGAATGAGGCTTTTCTGTCAATAGGCTTGCGGCCCCCGGAGAAAGCGATGGGCAAGATCGTTATTCTACCTGATACCTTGTGCAGCCAGATCGCCGCAGGCGAGGTCGTCGAACGCCCCGCCGCAGTGGTCAAAGAGCTCGTGGAGAACAGCATCGACGCCGGGAGCTCAAAAATCCTGGTGAGCCTGCTTGACGGGGGACGCCGGGAGATCAGGGTGGTGGACAACGGGTGCGGGATGAGCGCCGAAGACGCTCTTATGTCGCTGGAAAGACATGCGACCAGCAAGATCAGGTCCGCGCAGGACTTAAATGCAATATCGTCCCTGGGCTTTAGAGGAGAAGCCATTCCATCCATTGCGGCGGTCAGCCGCTTCGAGCTAAGCACCAGGGAACGTGAAGCGCACTTTGGAACGTCGATTAGAGTTGAAGGAGGAGTTCTAAGAGACGTTCGCGAAAAGGGGTGTCCTCCAGGGACTCAGGTGCTGGTTAGAGACCTCTTCTACTGCGTTCCGGCAAGGAGAAAGTTCTTACGCAGGGCCGAAACCGAGCTTGCCTACATAACAGACCAGTTTGTGCGCATTTCACTTGCAAATCCAAAAATCAACATGCAGCTCCAAAACCATGAGAAACCTCTTTGTGAATATCCAGGCTGTGAGTCGTATCTTTCCAGGGCCGCACAGGTGCTTGGAGGTGAGATTGCCAAATCGCTTTCTGCAATCGATTTTGAAAAAGACGGGATAGGCGTATCCGGTTTTCTTGCGCCTCCGGACATCCAGAGAACGAACAGCCAGAGCCTTTTTCTTTATGTAAACGGTAGGGCCGTATGGGACCGGCTTCTTCAAAGGACGGTGCTCACCGTCTATGAAGCTCTGATCCCGCGCGGAAAATATCCGGTGGCCCTTGTCTTTGTCGCGATTTCCCCATCGCAGGTGGACGTAAACGTTCATCCTTCAAAAAGGGAAATCCGGTTCAGAAACCCCGGCGAGGTAATATCCACAGTGCGGGAGGCACTCTTAGGGGCGCTTTCAGCCATCGGACCCGGCTCCTACGGGTTTTCGCAGGCGGCCCCTCACGCGTACACGGCAAGAGAAGGCCAGGCGCCCTTTCGCTGGAAAGACCCGGCAGGCGAAAAAACCACCTCGATGCCCCTCTTTACCCCGGCACACCGCGATGGGCGCCAAGAAGCGCTGTCCGGCCGGGAAAACCTGTCCGATGGACGGCCCGGCCTAGGCGTCCAGACCCGGATGGAGGCGGAGGGCAATTTTGCCTTCTCAAACCTGAACATAGTCGGGCAGCTCGCAAACCTGTTCATTCTTCTTGAAGCGCCCACGGGCCTTGTTTTAATAGACCAGCACGCCGCTCACGAAAGGATAGTCTTCAGCAGCCTCGGCAAGAGGAAGACCGGGGCCTCCCAGCTTCTCACCCGGCCCGCCATTGTGGACCTCTTGCCTAAGGAGGCCGTGCTCCTGAAGTCCCAGGTCCCCGCTTTAAAAGATATTGGGTTTGAAATCGAGCCCTTCGGAGGAAGCAGTTTTGCGATCCATGCAGTCCCGGCGCCTCTATCGGATTTTAAGCCCGAAGACATATTGAGGGACTATCTGCGGTATACGGAAGAAGAGTGCCCGGCAAACGAGAGCGAAATCCTTCTGGGGCTTGCAAGGGTCGCCGCCTGCCACCGCTCTGTAAGAGCAGGACAAAAGCTCAAGACAGAAGAAATAAAACACCTGCTCGAGGCGCTCGATTCGATTTATGCCCCTTTTACCTGCCCCCACGGCCGGCCTCTTTCATACACGCTTAGCTATGAGCAGATTTTTCGATTCTTCAAAAGGTGACAAGAGCGTTCCTTTGGTTATTCTTGCCGGGCCTACCGCATCGGGCAAGACTTCGCTTGCGATGGAACTTGCCGCCCGAATTTCAGCCGAAATAGTCAACGCAGATTCAATGCAGGTTTACCGACGCATGGAAATCGGCACGGCAAAGCCAACCCTGCATGAGCGCCGGATTGTCCCCCACCACCTGATTGACATAGCTGACCCCGATGAGCCTTTCGACGCGGCCAGATACCTCAAATCCGCAGCACCCACAATCAAAGAGATACAGGAGCGCGGTAAGCTCCCTCTGGTCGTTGGCGGAACGGGCCTCTACATCAGGGTGCTGACCCGGGGCCTGTGCCAGGGGCCGCCCGGCGACCCGGAGGTCAAAAGAAAACTCGTTGAAGCCGAGAAGACCAAAGGGCTCGGTGAGCTCTACCTGGAGCTTTCGCGAATCGACCCCGAATCTGCGGCAAGAATTCACCCAAACGACCGGCAGCGAATCATCCGGGCGCTCGAGGTCTTCCACACTGGCGGTGTCCCCTTATCGGTCCTCCAGGAGCGGCACGGTTTCAGGGAGATGCTTTACCCCGCGATAAAGGTCTTCATAAACCGTGAGAGGGCTGAGCTCTATGAACGTATCGACCGAAGAGTCGACCGGATGATCGAAGCGGGCTTCCAAAGTGAAGTCGAAGGGCTCCTTGCCATGGGATATTCAGCGGAACTTAAATCGATGCAGTCGATCGGATACAGGCAGATGTGCGCTCATATAGCGGGCAAGATATCCATCGAGGACGCCGCCATCGAGATAAAGCGCGAGACCCGCCGTTACGCCAAGCGGCAGATCACATGGTTTGGCGCCGACCGGGAGTTTTGCTCTTTTGACGCGGACGATATCGAGGGAATATACGATTATGTAAGAAAGGCGGGTGAACCGCCCTGCAACCACGGTTAAGGCAAACCGGGATGAACCGTCGTTGCCGGGACAGGCTTCTTATTGCTCGTAAGCCCCGATGTTGATCGAGCCGTTGCGGGTCCTGGGGTTCCCCGCGAAGTCAACCGCGCCCTCAACGCCGGAGCCCAGGTTGATTCCGGCATTTTCGGCGGGGGAACTCGAATTGATATCCAAATTCGGAGGCGTCCCGACACTTTTGAACTGAGGGTCGGAGAAAAGAGAATGTGAGTCCTTGCCTGTTTTCGAGCGATATGACGAATAGCCGGTGTAGGTTTTTCCCTGCCAGACCCACATTCCGTTCGAAGCCCCCGAGCTCGAGAAATAAATGTTGTAGTCCAGACCCGCAGGGTTGGGCTCCGACGCGGTGTAGTCGTTTACGAACAAGCCCTGCGTTCCTGCATACAAGATATTGTTTTTGAAAATGTTGCCGGTGGCGTTGTGTCCGATTTGGAACTCTCCCGAGCCCGTGTTCGCGGTATCGTTTTCAAACAGCGTATTGTTGACGATAGTGCAGCTGCCTGTGCCGCCGCCACCGGGTCCGTTGCCGGCGGCATAGCCGCCGATCGATATCCCGACGGCGTTGCAGTGATAGATGACGTTGTTGCGGGCAATCACGTGGTCGGTCTTTTCCACCCCGGCCTTCTTGCCCCCGGGATTCTCGCTCGCCATCTCTATGCCGATGTCTGTGTTATAGACCAGGTTTCGGTCTATGAGAATGCCTGTGCCGCCGTCAACATAGATTCCATCGGCGGAATAGCTCTTCTTGCCATATACCGGATTGTTATTGGAAGTGATGTTATAGACGGTGTTTGCGGTGATTGCTCCATTGCGGGCCCGGTCGCACAGTTCGGTTCTGCACCGGGCTCCCGCAGGGAGAGCGACGCCCTCATAGCCGATCGCGTCGATCCCAATGTTGTTGGTATCGTGGATCAGGTTTTGGGTGATGCTGAAGTTTTCG
>DASPQK010000084.1:0-5883 GCA_035624985.1 Syntrophobacteraceae bacterium
TTCCGCCTTGTTTTCATTCAGGCTCTGGAACCTATAGAGACAATCCCAGATCACCACCTCCGGTCGCCGGGCCCGCAATAGACACATCACGGTCTTGAGCCCCTCGTCGGTCATCAGGCGGATGCCTGATTTATTCACCAACTCGAAATTGCTGCCCGGGTCAATGCCGAGGGATTTTGCATAGGTAAGCTGCTTTCGGAGGCGATCCTGCATGGACCGTTCACCGATCTCTTCCTGGAGATAAAGGACCTGTCTGGGTTTGGGTACGTCGAATTGATTGAGGAAGGGTTTCCCGGCCGCGATTACGATTCCCATGTTGGTGGCATAGATGCTCTTTCCCAGCTTGCTGTAGCTGGATATGAAGGCTGTGCCATCGGCCGGCAGAAGGCCGGACCCGATGACGGCATCCTGATCCGGCAAGCTCCTGTTGACGAATTCCGATGCTTTTTCCACCTGGATATTTCCATGCGGGGTCCAGATCTCCGCACGGCCGATGACTTGTTCTACGAAGGTCTCCGGTGAATGAGACACCAGGTAGTCGTCGAGTCCGATCTTAGGAACAGCTACGTTGGAAACCTACATATGTAGACGTTCGCTCCCAGGAGGTCCAGCCGGCCGGCAAGCTTGTTTTCGGCAATTTTCACTTCAGGCTTTTTCACCACATCACTGTCGTAGCAGACATAGACGTCCCGATCCTTCCAGCTGAATTTGCAAAAATCTTCGAGTAATCCCTTTTCTTTGGTTTTGAAACACCAGACGCCGGCGAGGCCGATCACAACAAATCCCCGCAGGTCCTGGGCGCCCTTGAGGCTTTTCTTTTCACCCTCGGTAATGATTAATGAAATCTGAGAATCCTCGAGCAATGCGTCAGCGTAAAACGGCGGTATGTAGAGACGGTTTCCGCCATTGGTTTTTGTGAGGTACTTTGCCGGCCTGCCATCCTTGCCTAGGAACGGGATATCCGGCTTAAACCGGACAAAGTCCGTGCCGGGATAGGGGAAGAACAAACCGTCCGCGCGCGGATTGAATCCGAGAATGCGTGTGGCCTCCGAATACGTTCCAGAGTAGATTCCTGCCATCCTGATCGTCTGGTCTGAAAGCCCGCTTTCCCGCAGCTCCGTCAGGTGCCGCGGAAAGAGGGCTGTATCGGTGGATTCACTTGATCGGCAGAGCTTCAAATTCGCTTGATCACTTGCCATAGGCTTCATTACCCATATTGCGATATCTATATCAACATGATATATATCTATGTCCGCTTGGGTTTGTCAATAGCATTTGAGAGATTTTTATATAGACGGCTCAATATGGTGAAAAACAGGAATTCATGGAGTGAAGTCAAATTCACCTGGCCGGATGAGTGCAAGCCGGCGCGTTTGGCCAGCCGATGTTCGGCTTTTGTTCGGTTCGAGCTCAATCATGCCAACCCTGGAAATTCTGTAGTGGAACATAAAGGAGTGGCGGATGGATGAGAGCTTTTTCGTGCTTATTTATGGTTGGCTCAAGGATTTAATGGTCCGGAAACATTGCTCGTTGTTTCCGGAATTTGTCAGACACTCGATTAGGAGGCTGAAAGCCCATGGTACGCTTTGATTTACGCGTTTCGGATGAAATTGCGGCGCAGATTCATCGAGCCGTCTCTGAGCGAGGATTTGCAAGCCTGACGGCTTTCCTTCGGCAGGCAATTTCCAATGAATTGAGGCAGGATATATCGGCACTCAATGAGGCAGAAGCGCGAATTGCCGCCAGCTATGAACGACTGAGTAAGGACGTCCACAGGCTGCAGAAAGCTCAGCAGGCCGAGTATGCGCTCATTGACAGTTTCGTGAGGCTGTTCTTGATGTGCGTGCCCGAGCCTACGGGAGATGAGGTACAGCCGGCCAAAGCCCGAGCGGCGGCTCGTTACAATAATTTCTTGAGGAATGTTGCGCGAAACATGATTGGGAATTCCCAGGCAGAGCTGGAGCAACTGCTGGGCCTGTAATGGTCAGGCCAATCCGATAATGCCTTTTCGGGCGAGCCAGTGAGCCACTGCGGTATTTACCAAAACGTTCATGGGTGTAGCTCTGGCCTTGGATAGGGCTTTCAAAGCCGCATGCATCTTTTGGGGAAGAGAAATCATTGTGGCTGCTTCCAGGCGGGTGTCCCAGGATAGATCTACAATCCTGACCTTTTGCAGGTCCACCGAATTGATGGCTTCGGCTATCATTTTGGATAGATCTCCCCGGTACCGCATTTCCGTGCGAAGACGGTCGTTTAGGGGCGGCAAGAGTCTGATGACCAGTTTACGCACGGCAGGAATGTGGGGAGCAGGCGACGGGCGCTTTGCGCCATCCTCAGACAGCAAACGAATTATTGTCTTTTTTGCACCCTTGTAGGAGTCCAATCCAGCCTCATTTCAGAATAAACATAGCGATACCTAGATACTATAAGACAATCCAATTGGCATTTAAAATAGAAAAAAGAAAGAAAAATCAGCGCAGATTCCCAGGATGATCTCTTTTGCGCGCTGACGCATTACTTGCGACTTCGCCTTATAGGTACTCTGCAGCACCCCTTCTTTGAGGCAGGCAAGATGAGCTGTTTTGGATGCTTTGGATTTCTTTACATTTAGATCAATAGCCTTTCCCTTTATACTTCTCCGCCTCTTTTTCTACTTCGCGCCGATTCTGTATGCTTCCACTCCAACATCAACGGTCTACACGAGGTCCAATGCAGGGGAAGATCCTTTATGCTGAAGCAGAGGAGGTGCCCTTATTGTCGCCGTCTGTTCATTCCGGATTCTCGTCGCAAAGAACGACAATCAACCTGCGGCCGCCAGGAGTGTCGCCGAAAACAGAAACGTCGATCCGACAAAGAGTGGAGGGCGCAGCATCCGGATTACTTTCGGGGTATTTACCAGCAGCAAAAAGAGGACTATGGAACCAGGGCTGAGTACAAGAAACAGTATCGCCAGCGGAACCCGGAGTATGTTCGCCGCAATGCCGCATTCGTCAAAAAATGCCGGGAGCGCCGGCAAAAAGCACAGCCTGAGGCTGTAAGTCACACAAGCTGTGATCTGAGGCTATCTCTTTGGAAAGAAACGGGTAGCGTCTCGATTACCCATGTAAGTCACACAAGCCGTGATATTCTCGTAACTGTTTCTCAGAACAGGATTTAACGGTAAATTGCAGCTGTAAGTCACACAAGCCCTGATGGACACCGGAATGGTTTAAACGTAGTTTGGCCGCATGATGAAGCGCAAACGACCTCAACCGCCGCGGCCTGATCGAATCCGATCCATCCGCGGTTCTTTCAGTTGGATCGACCACCGGTTTTTTAGGCAAGGTTTCGATCAGGGATTAACCCGCTTGGAAAAACTTCTCTACCTGGTATTGGTCGCTGTTTCCAATCAGGATGGCATGAGTTTTTATTCCGATGACCGGCTGGGGGAACTCCTCGACATTCTTCACCGGCACGAACTCACCGGCGCTCGCGAAGAACTCGTGGCACGAGATCTGATCGCATTCAAAGATGGAGTCTACCAGGTGCTGGACCTTCCTGCCGGGCCGAAGAACTGACGATTACTCGATCGATGTCGAGTTGAACGCATTATAAGGATCACATGAAAACAAAAATTAATGAGTTCGCATCGTCTCGCTACGAATTTGGATCCAATCGCTTGAGTGACGGTTTCAGGAGGGGGTTCGAGCGGACGATGCGCTTTTGGTCCGACACGCACACTCAGATGTCGTCCCGTGAGAGGACTCAACTATAAGGATTGCGTCGGACCACCTCGTGCTCGCACAACAAGGGGAGTGAACATGGAATCTGAAAACATGGATTACGCAGCCTGGATTGGATTGGACTGGGGAAGCCAAAAGCATGCCATTTGCCTGAAACCCGCTGACTCCGGGACGGTGGAACACTACACACTGGAGCAAAAGCCGGAAACTTTGCATGGCTGGTTTATGAACCTGATTGCGCGTTTTGGCAGCCGAAAGCTGGCTATCGCCATCGAGCAAACTCGAGGGGCGGTCATTCATTTCCTTCTTGGTCTTGCGTCCGTACACATTTTCACAATCCATCCTAAGTCGCTAAAGAACTATCGGGACGCGATACACCCGAGCGGAGCCAAAGATGATCCCACAGACGCCGAGCTCCTGCTGCAATTTCTCACGCTTCATCAGCATAGGCTTAAACCATGGATTCCCGACAAACCCGAAGTTCGTTTGCTCCTCAGGCTGGTCGAGTTCCGTCGGAAGATGGTCGGTAAGCGCGTCCGCCTCACCAATGAACTCACGCAGTTGCTCAAAGAATACTTTCCGGCAGCGCTGGACTGTGCCGGAGACCTTGACAAGGTGATGGCCTGTGACTTCTTATCCAAATGGCCAACGCTGGAAAAACTGCAGAAGAGTCAACCCGAAGCCATTCGCAGGTTTTACCAGGAGCATGGTTCCCGGAGCCGCAGTGTTATTGAGGGCCGTCTGAAGCAGATCCGTTCGGCCCTCCCTCTGACAACAGACGCGCCGGTCATTGAACCATCGGTCGCCCTGGTGCAAAGCATCGCCCTTCAACTGCGTTCTGTAATTAATGCCATTGCGCAATTTGACCATAGAATCAAGGGGGTCTTCGAGAGACATCCGGATGCGGAGATTTTCAACAGCTTCCCGGGGGCTGGCTCCGCCCTGGCGCCGCGTCTGCTGGCGGCGATGGGATCCGACCGCAGCCGCTTTGGTTCTTCTCTGGAAGTTGCGGAATATTCCGGCATTGCCCCCGTGACCGAGCGCAGCGGGAAGAAAACCTGGGTACATCGCCGCTTTGCCTGTGCCCGGTTCGTGAAGCAGAGCTTCCATGAGTTTGCCGCTCAATCGATCTTGTTTTGCGACTGGGCCCGTTGCTATTACGATCAGAAAAAGAGGGAGGGGAAATCGCATCATTCCGCCATTCGTGCCCTCGCCCACAGATGGATCCGGATCATTTATCGTTGCTGGAAAGACCGCATCTCCTATGACGAAGGCAAATACGTGAAAGCGTTACAAAAGAGGAAGCCGGATTGGCTGCAGTCCTCGCCCTTCAGTGAGTCCTAAGATTTTTAGAGCACGCATTGTCTCGCTACGGATAGACTTCGCCTACCGCTTGACGGTTTAAAACAGACGCTCGAGCGGGATGATGCGCTTTGATCCCCAAACGCATGCTCAGATGTTGTCCGCCACAGGACTGTCTATAAGAGTCGCGCAGGACCAAAGCTCGCGTGCTCATACCAAGCGACAAATTGTATTGCCAAACGGTTCAGAGTTTTTCTTCTAGCACGGATCCCGCAAATCGACGGCTGCTTTTGAAGCAATGCAGCGGTGACGGGGGAGGCCTCTGCGACAGAAAGTTTAAAACCGATTTTCCATTTAGACCATCTCAGATGTCTGTTTGTTAACAACAGTTATCCGGCCACAACCTGTAAATTCAAGCAAGAACTCTATTTATATTTAATCGGCACCCGTTGTTTCAGCTCTTCCGTCCAATTCAAGACTATGTTGATCTTTTGCCGTGGCGCGGGTGCTGCAGTTGTTGCACCCGTCGATGCAGGGGGTTTTATCATCAGGAACCGTTTATCATCAGGACTGATGTCCCAATAAGTTAGGTCTGTCGTGCCGAAAGCGCCCCTATAATAGGCTCCCCGAAAAAGCATGACTGGCTTTCCAGGTTTGAATGTTGGCATTGTTTCAACAGCAACCGCCATCGCTGCATCACCGCTATGGTAAAAAAGCTCCCGGCCATCATGAGACCATAGTGGACTGTCTCCACCGCCTGTCGAAACCTGCCACTTGCCATTGTTCACATCAGGGAATGGACGCACATATATCTCATATTTGCCCGATTCATTAGATTCATACGCAATCCATCGTCCAT
>DASPQK010000085.1:0-18051 GCA_035624985.1 Syntrophobacteraceae bacterium
GCCGCAACAATTGTCACTGGAGTGGATATTACAAGCGCACACGGGCATGCGATAACCAGAACGACCAGGCCCTCATAAAACCATCCGGCCCAGCCTCCGCCTGTGAAAAGCGGCGGAATCGCAACGGTGGCGAGGGCGACCAGCATCATGACAGGGGTGTAGACACCTGTGAATTTGTCCACCCACTGCTCGGCGGGAGCGCGCCTCAAGCGGCCTTCCTCCACCATGCGGATAATTCTGGACAAAGTGGTGTCCGATGCCGGCTTTGTCGATCTGAACTCTATCGTTCCCTCTTCGTTGATAGTTCCGGCAAACACCTCCGAGCCCAACCCCTTCGCTATGGGGGCGGACTCACCTGTTATTGGCGCCTGGTTAACCGTGGTGGTCCCCCTGGTTATCACCCCGTCAAGCGGGATGCGCTCGCCGGGGCGAACCACCACAATAGCGCCCACGGGTATGTCGCCTACCGGTTTTTCCTCGATTTCTCCGTCATTTGGGCAAACGAAACGCGCCCTTTGGGGAGTGATGTCAAAAAGAGCGCTTATTTCGCGTTTGGCCTTTTCCAGGCTCCATGATTCGAGCAACAGGGCAAGGGCAAAAAGAAAACTCACCGAGGCCGCTTCCAGCCATTCACCTAACAAAATAGCCCCAATGACGGCCACGCTCATGAGAAGGTTCATATCCGGCTTGAGCTTTCTTGCCGCATAAAGGGCCCTTGGAAAAATAAACCAGCCCCCGGCAAGGATCGCCGACAAATAGAGAAGAACCGCAAAGACAGGAGCGGCTCTGCGACCCGCAAGCGCGGCGAGTATGTCTGAGCTGTTAAGCGCATGGAAGACAAATGCCGTCAAGAGCAGCAGGCCGCTCGCCACACATGCCAGAAGTCTGCCATGACTTTCCAGGAGGCTCTCGCCACCCGCTGCGCACACGCCCATGGCGCAGACATCTTCGGATGGGACCGCCTCCATTCCGGTCCTGGCTACAGCCGCCATGACCTTTTGAGCAGCCTCTGCATCCAGGCTGCCCCTGATCGTCATGCTGCTCTTCAGCAGATCGAAAGAAAGCCTGTCGGCGCCGCCGACCAGCGGCGCCACTTCAGACCTTAGCAGCCCAACTTCCTCGCCGCAGCACATGCCTTTTATTCGAAAGGAATATCTTTCCATTCCTACATAATAGTCTCAAATGCTCCCGATGCCAATCACCGTCCATCACCGTTCATCGTTCACTTTTTTTCGCCTTGAGGCTGGAAGACGGCCAATGGCAGCTTGAGGACCCTTTTCATCACTCCGTAGATTTCTTCGCCTACTGCGGTGGGGGAAAGAGGGACTACAGCGGGGTCGGCCAGGTCTCCGTTTATGCCGACCGGCAGAGCCAGGAAAGCCCCGTCGAGGACCTTCCCCATTATGGGAGTGGCGTCCACCATCCTCTCCACGGTGCGCTGTGGAGCAACAAGGGCAATCGCGTCCACTTTCTGCCTGCCAAGATCGATCTCTCCATGAAAGACCATCTTGACACACGGACCGTCGAGGACCGAATCGGACAAGGTGAGCTTTCCGTTCCTTATCTTTCCTTTTGCTTCTATGGATTTGAATGCGCAGCCTTTGCCAAGGTCCGGGACCACGCCCCTGTAGATTTCTGAGACGCTGAGCACGGAAATTATTTTAGTGAATGTACCGAACCGGAAAATGCGCCCGTCTTTAGCCTTGAACGCTAGATCACCCTGGAGGGAATTCACGAGGCTGCCGCTTGCCGCAACTTTTGCGGAAAGATTTCCGGTAAGCGTGTACCTGCCGGAAATAACATGTTTTTTGTTGACAATGCAGGTCACCTCCGAATCCAGGTCCTTGTCTTTAGCGGACAAGTCCACAGAGATATTGAAGCCCCCGGGCGCGACCCTGATGCTGCCCGTGGTGGAGATGCCGCATAGATTAGCCTGGTCCAACTGAACGTCGATGGAGTTAGGGTTAAAGACCACATCCGCATTAGCAGGTTCCCAGCTTAGCTTCCCATAGTAGAGGCGCTCGCATCTCACCCGAATAACGCCCTTGAGCGGCACATCGAGGGCTTTTTCCAAAGAATGAACACCGGCTTGAACGTGATCGTTTTCCGAACCGCGGGGGGCGGAGGAAAGAGTAACTACCTCCTCCCGCCTCGGCCTTGCTTTTCCCCCCTTCCGCCATTCGTCCTCTCCGGTACTCGCGCCCTGAGTGCCGGACTCTATCCTCCGTTCTCCGTCCTCCGTCTTTCCTCCTCCTTCTTCCGTCCTCTTTCCTCCTTCTTCCGTCCTCGGTTCTCCGCCCTCCGTCTTCGGTAAGACGCTCTCCAGGTCGAAACTATCCGCAAACCCATTCATGTCCACAAGGTAAGCGCCCCCGGTGAACGCGACGCTTCCCGCCAGGCTCAGTCTGCTTCCGTTCCAGCTTATCATAGCTGATTTCACGTTCAGAGTCTTTCCATCGGCCTCGATCTCTGCGTTTTCAATCCGCGCGGCTGCGGCAAGATTTTTGACCGGAACCTGGAAACCCGAAATTGTCATCTCTCCCTGGACGCTCGACTCTTCCGGGGCATCGAGGTATAGGTTTGCGCTGAATTTGCCGGCAACAGGCCCCGTGAGCAGCCTGTTATCGACAAGGAGTCGATCTGCCGTCTTGTTGCTCAATTTTCCCGAAAACCCCACCTCCAGCCGGTTATGCGCGCAGTTCATCGAAATTGTGGCGTTTGAGTCCTCGTCTTTTATGACAAGCTCGCCAATAGAAAGCTCCTGAGGAGTTTTGACCAGATTGACCGTGATATGGGGCCCGGTGGAAAGCTCCATCTGGCCCTCGAAAGTTGTTGTCTGCTCCCTGTCCCAGGTCAGGCGGGAACTGACAAGGTCCAGATTGGAGACGCCCCTTAGCCAGTGAGGAAACCCTGCCAGCGAAGCGGCAATTTCATTTCCCTCCGGCCCCAATCCGCCGCTCAATTGAAGGTGGACCTTTCTCGCACGGTCCAGGTAGCCTGTGATGGCGCCTGAAATCGACAGGGACGAGTCCGCCAGAAGAGCATCGACCTGCCTGAACACGATTTGGTCCCCGTTGATTTCAAAGTCGCCCTTTTTCAGGGTGAGAGGGCCTTTGAGCCCCCTATTGTGAAAAACGATGTCCTCGAGTGAACCACGTGCATGCAAGACCCATTTGGAGGTGTCTGACGGCGGGCCGATGAACCGAAAGGAGTCAATAGCCAGCAGTCCCTTGGGCCGACTGTCCAGGAAGTTTTTCCAGTATTCATGCGCTGTCAGGTATGGACCCAGAAGGTCCATGGAAACGATGGACCTGGCATGAGAGTCTATCTTCAGAACGTGGGTCTCACCCCATCCGAAACTCAGGTCCACCTGCTCGAAGCTCGAACTTCCAACCTTAGCGGCCAAGGATGCCACGGATACTTTCGTTCCCTCCATTAAGAAAGAAGCGCCTTTGAGATCGAGGGCTTCGGCAATGCCGCCATATCGGCCGAAGAGCTTGAAGGGGCCCGATTCCACTCTGACAGTAAGCGCTTTGAGGCTTTCACCCAGGAGGAGTCTTCCCTGCGCTTTGCCCGCCACGTCTTTGATTTTCGCCAGTTCCTGCCTGAATGCCTGGTCAGTGACGACCCGTTCCAGGACCTCAGGCAGTTCGGACAGATCGGCTGTAATGGGAAGGTCCAGGTGAAACAGCGGGTTATCCTTCGGCAGCCCTATTCTCATCTCCCCACCGCTGGTCGAAGAACCCGCAGTCCGACCTGACAGGCGGGTTGCGCTCAATATGCCGCTTTCAACCACCACGTTTCCGCTGACGTTGGAGACGAGCAGACCGGCTTTAGGGGCAAAAACGCTTCCTTTTTCTATCGAACCCTTCAAGATAAAGTTTTCGAATTTCCCCAGGTCGGATGGCGTGTTTGAGTGAGCGCTGAAATGGATCGACGGTACTTCCCCCGCCCTTACGATCTCAAAAACCCGCCGCGCGATGGGGTTTTTCCTGTCGACCGTCTCTATTGCGTTTCGCACGGCAGCGACGTCGGTTTCCATCCCATCGATGTCGAGGGTCGCGCTTCGATCTGAAAACCTTTCGGTGTAGCGTCCCGTGAGATTTAGGCGCGGGTAATCGAACTGAAAGTGCGGAATGAAAATATCGATGCCCTTGGCGTCTATGTTCAATGAGCCGGTCACGGTGCCGTTGGTTGCGACCAAATCCTCCCGCCCATCCCCTTTTTTAGAGATAGACACGGGGACACGGGGATGAGGGGACGAGGGGACAAACCTGTCTCCCACCCTTTGAGTCTCACCCTCTCCGCCGCCGGTTTCGCAGCAGCCAAGAGCGAGGTTAGGGGCCGAAGCCTTAAAGTCTGCGTGAAGGCTCCCGGGGCCGCCCGCGGAGAGGGCAAGGGTCAGGTCCACCTGAGAATCGCTCTTCCCCGGCGCGCATATATTTAAATATCGCAACAGGTCACCGGGATTGCCTCCGGTCGAATTTAACTCCGCCCAACCCTTCAGACCGCCGAGGTCAATCCACCCATTGAATGAAAGGGCTTCCCAGAGATTGGATTTGCCGCTCGTCAACTCGAATTCGACCCTTTTGGCATGAACCGAACTCCTCAAGTCGATCTCATTGAAAAAAAAGGCGGGGTTTTGCCCGCAATAGAGTTCTACTCCGCCGTTGCGAGCATCTATAGTCATGCCGGGTATTATCGCCAGGAGCATGGGCTGGAGCAGGGCAACCATGTCTTTGAGGCGCATAAGCTTCTGAAAAGCGGATTTTGCCGAATTCTCGAAAGACTGCTCCGGCAGCCTGGCCGTGACCACCGGACCCAGAAGCTCTATCTCAGCAGGTACGATTCTGCCAGTAAAAAGGGGCCAGATACTCGGATGAATGAGCACCGCCTCGGCAGATGCGGTGAGTGTTTCCGGTACGGTCATTCTGACGCCGCGCAAGGCAATTCGAGGAAAGGGCAGAAAAGTTATCCTGATTCGTTCCGAGTGCAAGTGATACCGGGTCTCCAGCTCGGTCGCCAGTTTGCGTCCCATGGCGTCGGTATCCAACACGCGAGAAACGATCACTGCCGCTGCAGTGAGCACAACGAGGAGAATCACCGCCCCGCAAGCCACCCACAGAAATATTTTTCCGGCTTTGGTCATAGAACTCGTTTCCCGACGGCTGAATTGGGAACCAGGGGGTTGAGGAATCAAACCCTGAATTTCCGAATCCAGGAGCTTAGCAGTTCAAAAAACCAAGAGCAAGGGGAGGAATGAAGATTTAGCAGACTGAGGGGCTGAGGGATTAATTGCTAAATTTGTCTAAAAGCTCATTTCGAGCTTGCCGCGAAGATCTACGGGACCGTAACCGAAAAGGGCATTGAGGTGGTGGAGAAAAGCATGGCCTCCCTCTTTTTTCCAGGTCGATTCCACTTCCCGGCTGATCTGCCGGTAAAAAGCCCGCATGTCGGCAATGGAAGCAGGTTTTCCGCGTCCATCCTCGGCATACCGGGAAATCAGGTCAAGCCATGTCTGGCTGACGCCCATGATGAAAAACGGCCATGCCTTCTGGAGTTCAGGAGACCAGTTCCGGTCGCTGGCAGCTTCGATGCCGGGTCTGGCAACGGTGTTGGTGTCGTCGAAGAGGACCTGTTGGATCACCCCTTGGGCTTTCAACTGGTTGAGGACGGCGCAGGAGTCGATTGAAGCATAGATTTTGCGGGCATTAGCCGCCGTGGTGAAGAAGATGAAACTGAACCGATGTCCGGCCTCATCCCGTGCTGCTCTCCTATGGAAGCGCCAAACCGGTATCTGTTTTCCATAACGGTCCAGCACGGGTCTCACGATCCGGTGCGCAATCAGCACATCGGTATCCAGAGCGGGGTTTTCCTCATCCTGCGGCCAGTTGATTCTAAAGCCGGCATACCACCAAGCGTTGACCTCGTCTGCCCGAGCGGCCGCTCCGGCGCACTGGAATTTGATTACGCCTATTGACGCGCAGCCTCCCATGGCCAGTAAGGCAGCGCCGGCCGCCAGGCCCAGAATCAAGACCTTCGTTCGTCCCGCTTTCAAGCCGTTCATAGGTTCAACACCATAAAAACCTCGTAGGATACAAGAACAAGGTAGATCAAGGGGACAATGAACAGCACCGCCACAATTTTAACCCTCCCCTGCCACACATAGTGGTTTTTGAGGATCAGCAGAACGACCAGCCCAAAGGCGGTCATAAACCATTTGACCAATATGAATTGAAAAGGCCCCATCTTCAGGAAAAACCCCATTACGGGGTTCACCTCACCAGCGTTTTTCCCAACCAGCCACAATGTGAGAAAGGCGTCCGCTATCGAAAGGGCCATCGTAGAGAGCAGCAGCGCCGCCGAAGATTTGCTGTAGACATCCACGTAGAAAAACCTGCGGGCATCTTCCTTTCTGCGGTAATGACCCCTGGAGCCGACGAGACTTTGAAGAGTGAAGGGTGAAGTAGGCCTGGCGCGCCGTTCCCTGCCCGAACGTCTTTCCTTGAATTGAAGCTCGTTCATTACAGCTTTTCCATAACCGGTCGAGGCCCGAGGTCAAGTGCCGTTTCATGATTCATCGGCAGGGAGATCATGCCTCATGAGCATAAAATAGTCAGTGGGGGGCGGGGCAATGAAGCCGGTCGTGAGGCACGGGTCTGCAATCGGAGCAACTCACCGCTTTCGCACCCGAGGTCGGTTCTAATCCCAAGCATACGCCTCGACGAATATCCACATTTTGCCGCCGCAGACATCTCCACCTTTGGTCCCAAGGTCGTCGGTCAGATCGACCTCCAACAGCCTCGGCTCCTCTTGGAGCAGGAGCGCCCTGTAGGCTGCCGTCCGCACCTGATTTTCACCGCATCCGCCGCCTACGGACCCATAGGTTGCGCCGTCAACGCAGACGATCATTTTGGCGCCGACCTTACGCGGTGTTGAACCTGCTGTTCTTACGACGGTTGCAAGGCAGACCGGGATTCGCCGTTTTTGAAAATCGGAAAGCCTCCAGTAAATATTCTTATCCGTCACGAAGCCCTCCTATCGAGTTGCGGAGCATCATCGCCTGTTGCGGACCCTCGCTGCGCACACATACGAGTTCCGCCGCGATGGAAAGAGCGATCTCTTCGGGCGATTCTCCGCCGATCGGGATACCGATCGGCGTAAACACATTCGAGAGTTTTTCCCTGGCTATGCCTTGACTTTCGAGCATTTCAAGCACAAAACGCACGCGCCGGCGGCTGCCTATCAGCCCGATGTATCCGGCATCGTGTTTGAGCACCTCCCCAAGGCAGAGCGCGTCGTGCTCATGGCCTCGCGTAATCACTGCAACATAGGTCATGGGGCCATAAGAGATTCGGCGGAGCGCCGGAACGAATTCTTCGGCAATCACCTCACAGTCCGCAAAGCGTTCCCGGTTCGCATACTCCTCCCGGTCGTCGATGACCGTCACGGAAAATCCTGCATCCCGTGCATAACGGGCAAGAGGCACGGCGATGTGCCCGGCCCCGCAGATCACAAGTTGAACTTCCCGGCCGGGAAAATCGAAGAACACTAAAAAGCCCGGGTAAACTTCAGCAGTCAGTTTCCTGCGTCTCTTAAAACCGGCCAATGCGGCCTGCGCCACCAATCTGTCAATATCTTCCATGCCGGTTGTAAATTCGATCGACCCGTCGGCCCGCACGATCAGCTTCCGCCCAGAACAGGGATGTGCGGATGGCGATTCCAGCACGGTTGCCAGGCAGAAGGATTCGTCATGGGAGAGCAGTTGATTGATCCGATCCAGTATTTCCAAACAGCTTTTCTCTCTACTTTCTCATCCGGACGTTCAGGGGTCGAAAATGAGGATTAATCCGTCCTGTTGTTCTCTATTTCATTACGATTCTTCTCGCTTTAAATCAAGTCCGCGATTGGGCTTCGGAACCCGGTATTCTTACTGGTGGGAAAGCACACCGGCGCCCTCTTCATTATGTCTGGACCGACATAACGCTTGCGTATAAAATTGTAAAATTGTATGGTTTGTGGGCTTTGCGGTCTCGCCCTAGGCTTTTTGGGAAGGAATCAGGCCCCGAAATGCTTTTCGAGATGCGAACAATTCCATGCGTTATTCCGGCTATATTAGCTCAATGTAAGCAAGTATGAGAAATCAACCAATATAGAGAACGGGCCGATGACAAAATCCCCCACGCAACAGGAATCGGGAGCGGTTCGGCTTTCCATTCGCGGCTTGAGTAAAACTTATGTTTCATCGCGCGGGCAGGTTCAGGCTCTCAGCGACATCAATCTGGATATTCTGGACGGTCAGATTGTATGCATCGTAGGCGAAAGCGGCTGCGGCAAATCATCCTTGCTTCACATCCTGGCAGGTTTCGAAAAACCCTCCCAGGGAGAAGCCTTGATGGACGGCCACCCCATCACGGGCCCCAGCCACAAGCGCGCCATTATATTTCAGAAGTCATCGCTGCTTCCCTGGCTGACCGTGGAACGGAATATAACCCTCGGGCACCGCATTGGCGGCCGGCCCATCAACTCGGACAAGATAGCTTCTCTTATCGAAACGATGGGGCTCAGGGGGTTCGAGCGTTATTATCCCGCCCAACTTTCGGGCGGCATGGCTCGACGCGCCGCCATTGCGCGCGCTCTGGCCAGCGATACGAATATCGACATGCTGCTGCTGGACGAGCCTTTCAGCGCTTTGGACACTTCTACCCGTCTGAGGCTCCAGGATGAATTTCTACGCATATGGAAGCTGGGGCGGTACACAACGGTTTTTGTCACGCATGACCTTGACGAGGCGCTTTTCCTCGGCTCCCGAATTGTCATTATGACGCCGAGACCCGGCCGTATAGCCCGAATTTTCGATGTGCCTCCCGACTTTACGCGTGACCGCGTCCATATCGAATTCTTGCACATGCGGAACATGATCGGCCATGAATTTGCAGCCTTGACCGACAGGATGAACGTCCAATCCCGCACGGCCGGTTCGTCTTGACTCAGGGAAAGGGAATGGAAATGGAAATGCAAACCGGCATTCACTATAACGGTATCTGCAAATGCCGCGGTTTTAATCGTCGCGATTTCTTAAGATTTACGTCCCGCCTCGTGACGGCGGCGGCTATTACCGGCGGTGCAGGGCTGTTAAGTCCCGGCGTCCGGGCAAGTCGAAACTCCGGCAAGGACCCTGTGCTGAAAATCGGCTACATCCCCATTCTCGACGCCACGCCGTTGCTCATCGGTCATGCAAAAGGTTTCTTTGCAGCCGAAGGAGTCGATGTCGAGAGGCCCGTTCTCATTCGGGGCTGGTCTGAACTTTCTGAAAGTTTCCTGGGGGGCAACTTCAATCTTGTGCATCTCCTGTTTCCCCTGGCGATTTTTATGCGCTATGCCCAAAATTACAGCGTTAAGGTCGTTGCGTGGAATCACATGAATGGTTCCGGGCTAACGGTCGGCACGTCCAAAGGCATTCAGAAACTGGAAGATCTCGGCGGCAGGCAAATAGCCGTTCCTTTCTGGTATTCCATACACAACCTTATCCTCCAACTTTGCCTGCGGCATTCCGGTCTGGAAGCCGTCATTCAGGAAAGAAACAGTCCCCTCAAATCCAGCCAGACCAATCTGTTTGTAATGAGTCCTCCCGACATGCCGGTCGCCCTGGCTTCCGGCGCCATTGACGGCTATATCGTCGCCGAACCTTTCAATGCTTTGGGAGAGATGAATGCCAACGGCAAGCTCATTCGGTTTACCGGGGATGTATTCCGCAATCATCCCTGCTGCGTCGCCACGATGCATGAGGTTGACGTTGCCCAACGGCCGGGGTGGACTCAAAAAGTTGTCAACGGATTGGTCAAAGCGCAGCAATGGACAGCGCAGAATCCGGATGAAGCGGCCCATATACTGTCGCGCGACGGCGGCGGTTATCTGCCCGTATCCGAACCTCACGTAAAACGGGCCATGACCAAATACGATCTCGATACTTACGGAACCGCGCACGGCACGGGAGCTATACAGCACCCGGAATGGGCTGCAAAACGCATTTGTTTCCAGCCTTATCCATTCGAATCCGCCACACGCGAAGTGGTGAAGTTGTTGAAACAAACAAAAGTGGAAGGAGGCATGGACTTTTTGGAAAAGGTGGATGCGGAAAAAGTGGTCTCCGAACTTTTCGACTATGATTTTGTAAGAAATGCGGCTTCCAAGGCAGGCGGCCTGCAAACATTCGAAGGCATCGATCCGGCTCAGCCCTATCTTCGGACGGAGATAATAAGCGTATGACGGAACCCGATGATAAAAGACCGTCATATGATGGTTGGGACTGGTGGGCTTTGGGCTATCAATTGCTTGGAATCGGCGCGGCGCTCCTCCTTTGGCAAATACTTAGCAGCCCTCTTTTTTTGCCGCCGCAATTTAGCAAAAGTTTCTCGCCGGAAAATGCGTTTTTGAAACTCTGGCGGTTCGTGGGCAGCGATGATTTTTTCCGTCATGCAACACCCAGCCTCTTACGTATTGGCATCGGACTTGGGATCGCCTCCACTGTGGGCATCCCGATAGGACTGTTGACGGGATATTACGCGCGCGTGCATCAACTTACCAACATTCCTTTTCAATTCATTCGCATGATCTCGCCGCTGGCATGGATGCCACTGGCGGTGATGGCCTTCGGTGTCGGGACGCGGCCCGTGTGCTTCCTGATAAGCATGGCGGCTGTCTGGCCCATTATCCTGAATACGTCCAACGGCGTGCGAAACGTGGACCCTCTTTGGGAAAAAGTCGTGCGAATGCTGGGTGGAAAAAGCTGGGCCGTTCTGAGCCGCGCTATTATTCCGGCCATCATACCGGACATTCTTACCGGCTTGCGCATCGCTTTGGGAATCTCCTGGGTAGTCTTCGTTCCGGCGGAAATGCTCGGGGTTTCGACAGGGCTTGGCTATTACATCCTGGACACGCGCGACCGCCTGGACTATGGCGAGCTGATGGCCGTTATTTTAATTGTAGGCTTGTTTGGGTACCTGTCCGATCTTCTCATTCGGATTCTGCAACATCGCTTTTCCTGGCGGGATGGTATAACCTAAATCTATCGATGATCTCCTGAGGGAGTTTTTCTGCCACACTTATCGTGGATACATTTTCGCCGATGACTTCTCTACGAATTTCATATCCGGTTGGGTTGACCTTCGAATACCGGGCGATCATCCCGCCGATCAGACAGTCCTCCGATGCGTCCGGGATTCCCGTCGCCAGGGCCGCCGGTCCCTTGAAATTTTGGGGGGTGTAAAGCGTATAGCCGGCTTTTGCCAGAGAACCGATCTGTGCGTTTTCGGCTTCGTTTCTGCCCAGGATAACTTTCAAGGCCGGCTGCACCCTGAAGTGCCTTCCTACTTTCAGGAGGTAGATATCTGTCATGTCGAAGTCGGGCGTGCTGTTGAAAAGGTCCCTTAGCCTGGACGCGATATTTGGGTCCGTCAGCAGACATCCGCCGGCAGGGCAGGGATAGTCCCTTATCCCAAGACTATCCGCAATCTCGATCTGCTTCTTTCTCGACCTGCCCGTAATCGACAGCAGCTTTGCGCGGTCTACTACGCCTTGCCGTTCGGGAAGAGTGGGCGGGAAAAGGTGCGCTGAAAGCGGCCTCAGGATCAGCCCTTTGAGACCGCTTTCTCCTTCGATGAGTTCCATGGCATTTCTGTGCTGAGACATGGGCCTCTGGCCAAGCACCTCTCCGGTCACTACAAAGGAAGCACCAAGCGAACCCATCCTCTGCTTTGTTTTTCTCAACATGTAAATCCGGCAGTCGATGCAAGGGTTCATACCCCTGCCGTGACCGTGCGGCGGGTCTTTAACTATCGAGAGGTAGTCCATACCCTTGGCTATTACCTGAATCTCGACTCCCAGCTCTTCGGCGATGAAACGCGCCTGGTTTCTGCACCCGGCCTTCTTGGGCGTGCAATTGCAGAAAGGACTGGTAAAATGTACAGCTATTACTTCGATACCCTGGTCGATCATGAGCTTGACCGCAAGAGAGCTGTCAAGACCTCCGGAAAGGAGCGCGATTGCTTTCATACGCATAGCTCCTTAGTGGCAGGCTCCCTCAACACACGCCTGGCTACGCCGGTGCGACTCAGCCGCTCCTTGCCGTCACAACGGGTTTTCTCGGCACGATCAATCCCTGAGTTCCTCCACCAGCTTTGGGAGAGTATCCAGAACCTTGTCAATCTCCTCCTCCGTGTTGTCCGCGCTTAGCGAAAACCTGATGCAACCAGTTGCTTGCGCGACCGAACATCCCATTGCCAAAAGCACGTATGAGGGGTCCCGCATATCAGATTTACATGCGGACCCCGTGGAAACCGCAATGCCCACCATGTCGAGGTCCATGGCAAGGAATTGGCCGTCCACCCCTTCGAAGCTCACGTTCAATGTGTTCGGCAGGCGGTGTTCCTGACACCCGTTGACCTTTACTCCCGAGATCCGCTCCAAAATCCCTCTTTCCAAACGGTCGCGAAGGGACCCGACGAAGAGGCTCGAATCTTCGAGCCTTGCCGCCGCAATACTGCATGCCCGGCCAAACCCGACGATGGCCGAAACATTTTCGGTGCCTGCGCGCCTCAACCGCTCGTGATGACCTCCATGGATCAGCACCGGCCCTGGAATTCCGGAACGGACAAAGAGTGCTCCGCAACCTTTGGGGCCATGAAATTTATGGCCTGACAAGCTCAACAGATCGACCCCCAGTGCGCGCACGTCAACGGGAATTCTCCCAGCGGCTTGGACGGCATCCGTATGGAACAGGATTCCCTTCGATTTGGCTAATTCCGCAGCCTCCCGGACGGGCTGTACGGTCCCCACTTCGTTATTGGCGAGCATAATGGAGATCAGGATAACGTCGTCATCTATGGAATCGGCAAGAGTCCCGAGGTCTATGCGTCCCTGGCTGTCCACGGAAAGATAGGTGACGGCAAGTCCCTTTTTCTCCAGAAAACGGCAGGAATTCATCACAGCCTGGTGCTCGACGGCAGTTGTAATGATCCGGCTGCCAGGCCTTCCGACAGCATCTGCAATTCCAATCAGCGCCTGATTGTCCGCTTCGGTGCCGCCGCTCGTAAAGACAATTTCATCTGAAGATGCCCCAATGAAATTCGCCACTTTCTCACGCGCGCTGTCCATGCCCCGCCTTGCCTCCTGGCCGAACCAGTGAACGCTTGAGGCATTACCGTAATTATCGCTCAGATAAGGAAGCATCTCCTCCAGGACTTCCGGATGGAGCCGCGTAGTTGCATTGTTGTCCAAGTAGATGTACCTTGCATTTTCACTATTCACTATTTACTCCTCACTATAATGAAGAGCAAGCCGCTCAGATGCTGTAAGACGGCGACAGTTTCATTTGGGTCTTTATTCGGATAAATCATAATTTCTATCGATTTAGTGGACTATTTTCCACGCAACACCCCTCTCAACAGTTTAAAGCTCCCCTTTCATCCCTCCGACAAATTGCGGGTGTTGTGCGGCGGCGGTAAGATAGAGCTAAGACTTCCGCATCCCCGGCCCTATGTCCCCAGATACCGGGCATAAAACGTTCTGGCCTTCGCCTGATCCGTCGTGCCGGTAACAATCGCCCTTCCATCCGGGAATATAACCATTTCGCCCTCATCGGCCTTAAAGCGGAGCAGCAGGCCGCTAGTGGTGACCTGACCCGCTCGCTCCAACCTTTTTCGCAACGACGCGAAATCAAGCTCGACGACGCGCGGAGGGTTAACCTGGACCGAGTTCCGTCCGCAAAGAGACGTTGTCCGGGAAACCCGGTCGGCGTCCAGGAATTCGAAATTCCGCCGGGCGCAGCATGGACATTCCTCGTCTTTCGGTATCTTCAAGAAATTAAACGAACCATCCCAAACATCGGCGCGCAGCAGGCCGACATCGGCCGGCGGCGTTCCCAGCAAAATCCTCATGGCTATAGCGACCTGCATGGAAGCCACCACGGCAACCATCGCATTGAGTACACCGGCAGTATCGCAGGTTGGAAGGGTACCCGGATCGGGGGTATGCGGAAGAACGCATCTCAGGCATGGACCCCTACCGGGGAGGATCGGCATCGCCATGCCCTCCGTGCCGATCACGCCTCCGTACACCCATGGCTTTTCGAGCTTGACGCAAACGTCATTTATCAGGTAGCGCGTCTCGAAGTTGTCAGTGCCGTCCAGAACAAGGTCGGCATCGGAAAGCAGCGATTCCGCGTTTTGGACCGTCACGTCGACAGCCAAAGATTCAACTGATATGGATGAGTTGATTGCGCGCAGATGCCTTGCGGCTGCTTCAGCTTTGGAGACATTTGAAGCCGCGTCGCTTTCTTCGAAAAGGATCTGCCGCTGGAGGTTGCTCCACTCCACGAGGTCGCGGTCCGCTATTCTGAGTCTGCCAAGGCCAGCCCTTGCCAGAAGGTTCGCCTGAAGGCATCCGAGCGCTCCGCATCCGACTATGAAAACGGTGCTCTTCGCCAGCTTAAGCTGTCCTTCCACGCCGATTTCAGGCAGAATCTCCTGGCGCTGATAGCGATTTTCGTCTATTGAACTCCCCTTCACATCCGTTCACCTCTCACTACGCTCGATCCAGCCTCCTCCGAGCACGCGGTCGCCATGGAAGAAGACAACAGCCTGCCCCGGCGTAACGGCCCTCAGGGGACGGTCGAACCAAACCTTCGCGGTCGCCTCCTCACCTGGCTCAACTGTGGCAGGCGCCGGCGCCTGGTTATAGCGGACCTTAATCGAGCAGCGAAGCCGCCTAAACCTCGGAACAAAACCGATCCAACGGACCCCGCTTGCTCTCAGCCCCCTGGCTGAGAGCGCCTGTTCTCTTGTCGTAAGAACAACAGCGGCAATCCAGGGATCTATCGACTTTACCCAGGCGGGTGAACCCAGGGCGACTCCCAGACCGCGCCGTTGCCCGACGGTGAATTGGTGAATCCCCTTGTGCATGCCCAGCAGCCTGCCCTCTTCATCGACAAGCGGCCCTGGAGCAGTGGTCTTATGTAACCTGCGCCTCAGCCCCTCGGGGTAGCCTGTCTCCTTTGCGGCAAAACATGCATCCTGGCTTTCCCGCCTGTCCGCATTGGGCAATCCCAGGTGCTGCGCTAAAGACCGGACTGCATCCTTTGTAAATTCGCCGATCGGAAATACCACCCCTGAAAGCGCCTCCGGGCGAATCGAAAAGAGGAAATAAGACTGATCTTTTCGATGATCGGCGCCTCGTCTCAGGAAGGGCGCACCATTCTTTCTCATGCCTACCCGGGCATAATGGCCCGTGGCAAGCTTATAAGCGCCCAGCGCCACGGCATGGTCGAACAGCATCCCGAATTTTACGCGCTCGTTGCATATGACGCACGGATTGGGCGTCCGGCCCCGTGAATATTCCTCCCAGCTCGGCAGAAGAACGGTCTTTTCAAACTCCTGACGGCAATCGATAACATAGTGGTGTATGCCAAGGCGGCCCGCAGCGGCCCTGGCCTGTGCAATTGAATCCGTCCCGCAGCACGATCTGCCGCCGCCTGACTCATCGCAGGCTTGAAGCTGAAGGGTCACTCCGACGACTTCGAACCCCTGCTCCAGGAGCAGACCCGCCGCTACGCTGGAATCGACCCCGCCGCTCATTGCCGCAACAATTCGCTTTCCAGGCGCAGTCACCGCCGCAGTCCCTCCACCAGATCGGGGAGAACATCGATAACTCTGTCGATTTCTTCCCCAGTGTTGTCCGCGCTGAGTGAAAACCGAAGGCAACCGGTTGCCTGCCCCACCGAACACCCCATTGCCAAAAGCACGTATGAGGGTTCCCGCGTATCGGATTGACAGGCAGAGCCCGTGGAAACGGCAATACCCACCAGGTCCAGATTCATGGCAAGCAACTGACCGTCCACTCCTTCGAAGCTTACGTTCAAAGTGTTCGGCAGGCGGTGTTCCCGACACGTGTTGACCTTTATTCCCGAAACCCTCTCTGTAATCCCTTTTTCCAAACGGTCGCGAAGGGACCCGACGAAGAAGCTCGAATCTTCCAGCCTTGCCGCCGCGATACTGCATGCCCGGCCCAAGCCCGCGATGGCGGCGACGTTTTCCGTACCTGCGCGCCTCCGGCGTTCATGATGACCCCCGTGGATCAGCACCGGCCCTGGAATTCCGGAACGGACAAAGAGCGCTCCGCAACCCTTGGGGCCATGAAATTTATGGCCTGACAAGCTCAACAGGTCTACCCCCAGTTCGCGCACGTCAACGGGAATCCTCCCTACGGCCTGGACAGCGTCCGTATGGAACAGGATTCCCTTCGATTTGGCCAATTCCGCAGCCTCCCGGACGGGCTGTACGGTCCCCACTTCGTTATTGGCGAGCATAATGGAGATCAGGATAACGTCGTCACCTATGGAATCGGCAAGAGTCCCGAGGTCTATTCGTCCCTGGCTGTCCACGGAAAGATAGGTGACGGAAAGCCCCTTTTTCTCCAGAAAACGGCAGGAATTCATCACGGCCTGATGCTCGACGGCAGTCGTAATGATCCGGCTGCCAGGCTTTCCGACAGCATCCGCGATTCCAATCAGCGCCTGGTTGTCAGCTTCGGTGCCGCCGCTTGTAAAGACAATCTCATCAGAAGATGCCCCAATTAAATTCGCCACTTGCTCACGCGCGCGGTCCATGCCCCGCCTTGCCTCCTGCCCGAACCAGTGTATGCTCGATGCATTACCGTAAGTATCGCGGAGGTATGGCAGCATCTCCTCCAATACATCGGGATGCAGGCGTGTGGTGGAATTGTTGTCGAAATAGATGTGCTTCATCTCCAAGTTCCTTATTTCGTGGCCTCTGTTCCTCTTTGATCGCCTGCCATTTTGCCACGATCCATCTCATCGGTCCCTGTAGCCATCTACCATGCTGTAGTCAATCCCGCCGCTCATTGCCGTCACAATGCGTTTTCCTCGCACAAGCAATTCTAGATTCCGCAAAATTAACTGTCATCATAGATCGGTTTATTCTGCGAAGCTAGGCTGAAACCTCTCTGGAACGTCACCATTTTGAGAAAGTTGAAGATTTTTATACCACATTGTGGTATTTTCTAAACGAATTTTTGCCAACTTCCGACATAGGTGGAAAATGGACAATAAGGAATTCCTGTGCGCGCGAAGGAAAATGGGTAAGACTCAGAAACAAATGGCCGAACTTTTGGGGATTTCGATCAAAGCCGTCCAGAGCTACGAGCAAGGATGGAGATCGATACCAGTCCATGCTGAACGCCAGACTTTATTCCTGGTCTCGAGGCTCAGTTCAGTTAAGCCCTCTTGTAAACCTTGCTGGGCTGTGAAGAAATGCCCAAAAGAGCGGAAAGAACAATGCCCTGCATGGGAATTCAAGGTCGGTAGGCTCTGCTGGCTGGTAAACGGGACTATTTGCGAAGGTCAGGTTCAAAAAAGTTGGCAGAAGAAGATGATCATTTGCAGATCGTGTAAAGTCATCATCTCGATGCTGCAATTCAACCTTGAAGACCAGGCTTGATATGTCGGTCGATTATGGATTATCGCCGCTTCATTTGATTTATCGATGATGGCGGGATAGCAAATGATCAGGGCCGGTGTGAGCAGCCCATCGTCACCAGACAGGAGGTCCCGGAAGACCATGTCAATTCGATCTTTGGTTTCGGATAAATTCTTGATGCCTTTTCTTTTGCATTTTTCCAAGAATCCACCCTGGCCGGCGTATGATGTCCTGATGGGTTTAGAGTGGGCAAGTCGTGAGCATTTGCGCGATATTCAAATGGACAGACTGCGTTCTATCGTTGCGCACGCAGAGCAAAATGTTCCTTACTACACCGAAGCGTTTGCTCTGGCGGGAGTGAAAGCGACCGACATCAATACCTTTGAGGACCTTCTCGCAATTCCAACTATCGATAAGCGCCAGATAGCAGCCAATTTCCCGGATCGAATTACTTCATGTAATTCCAATCGAGAGAGCTGGCAGTACTTTGCCACCGCGGGAACGACTGACCGCCTTATGGTCATCAAGGATGCGGAAGCCTTGAGCAGAAACATCGCAA
>DASPQK010000086.1:0-14825 GCA_035624985.1 Syntrophobacteraceae bacterium
AAGAAGATAGCCCTCCCGGTTTTTGACAGCGGTCGTCCGCATGCTGTGCGGGTCGGACCCCGCTTCCGGCTCCGTTAATGCGAAACAGCCGATTTTATTTCCTTTCACCAGCTCCGGCAGCCATCGCTGCTTCTGCATATCGGTCCCAAACGTATAGATGGGGTAAATTACCAGGGCGTTTATAACGGAAACAAACGAACGCAGACCGGAATCACCCCGTTCAAGTTCCTGGCAGACGAGGCCGAAAGAGACGCTGTTTTTTCCGCGCCCGCCGTACTCGTTCAACTTGAACCCGAGCAGACCCATTTGCGCCATTTCGGAAATCAGTTCGACCGGAAACTTCCCCTGCTCGAAATAGTCGGCTGCTCTGGGAAGGTATCGTGTGTCGATCCAGGTCCTCACCTCATCGCGGATTTGCCTCTCGTCTGGTGAAAGAAGGTCTTCGCAGAAATAATAATCGGTACTTGGCGGGTTCATGGCATCCTATTCCACATTTTGCGCCTGCTCCTTGAGTTTGCCTACCTCTGTCTTCATCCGGACAACGGCTTGCACAGCATCCAGGTCCGTGGTCTTGGATCCAATAGTGGCAGCTTCGCGGTGAAGTTCTTGGATGAGAAAATCAAGTCTTCTTCCGTCGGCTTGCTTTGCACCGGTCAAAATAGATTGAATCTGTTCGAGGTGGCTTCCCAGCCGAACGATCTCCTCGTTTATGTCTGCCCGATCTATGATAAATGCTATCTCCTGCAGGAGCCTGCTCTCATCGGGCTCCGCGCCTCCGAGCAGCTGCTTGATTCTTTCGTGCAGCTTGGTTTTGTATTCCTCGATAACGGCCTCACGGCGGCTCGCCAACATCGAAAGATCGTTTCTGAGCGCCCCCAGCCGGTCCATGAAGTCCCTGAGCAGTGATTCCCCTTCAAGTGTGCGCATCCGAATAACCTGGTCCAGCGCCTCGGACATGGCCGATGAAATGAGTTTGCGGATAGCTTCTGAGTCTATAACCGGCTCGGGTGTTTCATAGATATGGGGTATCCTCAGGAGGTGATCGAGGGAAAGGGCTTCTGAACTCTGGATATCCAGGTGAATCTGCTTAAGTTGCGTCCAATAATATCGCGCAAGTTCCATGCTGATATGCGGGGCCTTCCCCCTGATATCGGTGCACTCTATCTGAACCAAAGCGTCGATCCGGCCTCTTCGCACTCTTTCTGCAATCAGCTTCCTGCACAAGTCCTCGAACTCAAGGAAGTTTTTGGGAATGCGAACGGATATGTCGAGCTGTCTGGCATTGAGAGCGCGCATTTCAACGCTTACGGCATAATCACCCTCTTCTTTGCGGCTGCGGCCGAATCCGGTCATGCTTTGAATCAAGCCGGTCTCCTGACTTTATCGTTAATTCCGTCCAAAGAACCTGACCAGCGTGCGCATCTCCGAAACCGTAAATTGGCCAGGCGCGCTCGCCGACTGGCCATCGAACCGCACGTAGGTCCACGGACTGCCCAGCAATAAGCTCACCAGCCTGCTCCATTTGCCTGCCGGTCCCATGCAAAAAGCTATGAGGTCGATTCCAAACTCTTCCCGCGCTACGGGAATCAGTTCGGCCACCCTTAGATTGTCCACATCCGATTTCGCCAGGGTTACTATTTTCAGTGCATCGGGACCTGTTTTTAGCATGCTTTCAAGCTTTGCGCACAAGACTCCCATGGAGGGGGTCTCAACAGGGTTGTGCCACGAAATCAGGACCTTCGCTCCGGCCTGCCGAAAGTGGGCGATATAATCCATATCCGCATCGTGTTCGAAGTCTATCCAGTCGACACCGGATTTCGCAGCTTGTTCGAGCATGCTCAGCCGAAGGTCTTCCCGGCCGGCAAACCCCCCCATTTCCCGAACCGGCCTGTTTGTTGCTATTACCGGAAGCCTGGGTCTTGCCGACAAAGTTTCGAGAAAAGATTTCATCTCTTCTTCAATCGAGTGCCCACCAGCGAAAAATCGGTCCATTCGCCACTCCACCAGATCGACTTCAGGGTGGTTGAGCCATTTTCCAAACTCTTGAGAAGGGCATTCCGCAAGGCATCCGCAAATACGGACCTTTTGGTTTTTGGCTTTTGCCCCTTGCCTGTTGCTTTCATCAAAGGGCGATTGTGTCCCCTCGGGACCCGGCAAGGCCGCCTGAAGCCTGTGTTGGATAAGCCTTGAAGCGGCAAATATTTCGCGGTAGATCGAGCGCAGCGATTCCTCGGATAGAGGACCGGGGTTTAGCTTCGACAGTCGCTGTGAAACGATCCGCTCACGTTCAGGGTGAAAGAGTTGCAAACCCCTGAAGGCTTTTATCCGGCCCACTTCTATGGCAAGCTCCATGCGCCTGTTAAGGAGCCGGAGCATATGTGAGTCTATACCGTCTATCTCATCTCTTATCTTTTCAAGATCGTCATGCACTCTTGCATCCGTCTCTAACCGCCGATCGAAAACATCGGCCGGGAGATGCACTTGCGGAAGACCGGGTTGCTGAGATAGTGCTTTTCCGGCTTTGTGTTTATACCCGCCAGTATCGCTGCGGCAATCTCTTCGTCCCGAACACCATGTCGCAGCAGCCCCCGCAGGTCGATCTCATCGTTGGAAAAGAGGCAGGTCCTCAGTTTTCCATCAGCCGTCACCCTAAGCCGGTTGCAGTTAGGGCAAAAATGCTCGGATACCGGACTGATGATCCCGATTTTGCCCGGAGCGCCTTTAAACCTGTAATGTAGCGCTGGTCCGTTGCTTTCCTCTGCACTCGCAGTCTCCAAAGATCCGGCCGACTTCAAACGCTCAAGTATTTCGGAGGCCGACACGAAAATCTTCTCGCAACCCAGTTGCCGGAAAGGCATAAACTCGATAAAGCGCACGTGGAACGGGAACTGGAAAGTCAACCGCGCCAAATCTTCTATCTCATCGTCATTTACCCCGCGCATTACTACCGCGTTCAACTTCACCGGAGAAAAGCCTGCTTGCAGGGCGGTCATGATTCCCGCCCACACCCTGTCGAAAAGGTCCATTTTTGTGATTTGCGCAAACCTCTCAGGCTTCAGGGTATCGAGGCTGACGTTGATGCGCCTGATGCCGGCCTGGAAAAGTCCTGCAGCGAAATCGCAGAGCAAAACGCCGTTTGTCGTAAGGCTCAGGCTTTTCAGGCCAGAGACTTTCGAAATGTTTTCGCACAAACCGAGCGCGTCCCTTCTGACCAAAGGTTCACCGCCGGTGAGGCGCACTTTTGATATACCCATCGAGATCGCGATCCCTGCAAGCCTTACGATCTCCTCGTAGCGCAGTATTTCTGAGTGGTCAATCTTGGGGATGCCGCTTTCAGGCATGCAGTAGTAGCAGCGAAGATTGCACCTGTCCGTAATTGACATTCTGAGATAGTCGATCTTTCTGTGAAAAGAATCAGTTGGCGGAGCAGGCATTCCAATTTCCCCGTTTAGAGCAACTTATGTCACGGTGAAGCAAAATATTCCCTTATTTCATAACATCCCGATAAGTTTTTATAAAACACAAAAACCATAATTCGCTTGAGTTTTTATTGACATTGCTTTTTGGTTGTGCTTTATGACTGACCAGTCCGTATCGGATGACGGATGTCGGGTATCGGGTGTCGGAAGTCGGACAGCCGAGTTCCGGTATCTTTTCCGACATCCGATACCCGACACAAGATATTCCGTACAGGAGCCGCTTGTTGAACAAATATCCGGACCCGCAAAATCTCTACGCCACTCTTAAGAAAATGGCCCAGGCCGGGAACAGACAAGGGTTGATCGAGGCTGTTTCCCAGCAGATTTCGGGGTCCTCACCCAAAAGCCTTACCGATGAGTTTTCGCGCTGGTTGCTCAATATGCGGAATGCTTTGAAGACCGGGTCTGCTGAAAACAAAAGTGGTCTGCCTGTTTTGATTGAAGCCCTTGGGGAGATCGCGCAAAAGAAAGGTATACCCGCCTCGCGCTTCTTCCCTGAGTTATTGGAGAAGATCCTGGTCGAAGATTCTGCTTTGCTCCTGCCCAAGCCTGGTGCCAAAGAGAGGATACTCGAGGCAGCCTTGGAGGTTTTCTCTCTTAAGGGTTTTCATCCGGCGACGATGGACGAGATTGCCGAAAAAGGTGGCGTCGGCAAAGGGACTCTCTACCGCTATTTCGAGACCAAGGAAAAGCTTTTTGCCGAACTGGTGCGGATCAGACTTGAGGAACTGGGAAAGCGGGCCGGCTCGGCGGTAGATTTCCACGACAACGTGCTCACGATGATTTCCAAGTATATCCGGATATATTTCGAATTCTTCGACCGAAACCAGCGGCTCTACAGGCTGATCATCCAGGAACAGCTCGACCTAGGCGACTACTCCCCGGACGAATACTTTAGAAAGGTCATGAAGGCACTTCCCAATCTCAAGCGGAAAGTCTACGAGGGGACGCAGCAGGGGATTCTCAAAGATGTGGATTTTCAGACGGTCTTTTACGGCACAATGGGTTTTGCGCACGGAGTAATACAGAAATGGCTTGCCCGGGATTGTTCCTATCCGCTTGTAGATGAGCTTCCGGGCGTATTGGAAGTTTTATTTCACGGATTTGTTAAAGATGACAGAAACATTCAATACAAAAACTGACTTTACCAGGAGGTTTAAATGAATTTGAGCGCAGAACAGATCAGAATTATCGATATTATTGCAAACCAGCTCGGAGTTGATAAAGATATGGTGACTCCCGGCGCAAACATAGTGGACGACCTGGGCGCCGATTCTCTGGATGTAGTGGAACTGGTAATGGCGCTCGAGGAAGCCTTCGACACGGAAATCCCCGATGAAGACGCAGAAAAGATTCGCACAGTTCAAGATGTCTTTGATTATATGCAAAGAAAGGCTGCTGCTTAGAAACCAAGAACTGAGGTATGAGGGCTGAGGACTGAGCGGAAAAACACCAACCCGCTTCCGCAGTCCTCAGGTCCGCAAAACGCCCGACTCGTCCATCTCTAATTTCTGATTCCTAATTCCTAATTGCACTCACAAGGAGTTCGATTGACTGATTTCCCAGTCCTTGCCTCGGTTGAACAGGTGGTGGCTCGAAGCCGCTCGGTCATGTTTCACCCCGACCGGATTGGACCCGCGATATCGCAATGGGGCGACAGGGTCGACCTATCTTCTTCGTGGGAACATCCCTGCCACTTCTTTGACGATTCCAAGGACAGTGTTCGCTGGATTTTTACTCTCGACGTTTTAAATCACTGCTTCTGGCCCGATCCGGGCGATCCTGTCTGGACGGTCGTTTACAACGGCGAGCCTTACTCCGGATACTGGGGGCTTGCAGCCAGTCTAAGACGGGCGCTGGTAAAAGGTTTCCCCATAACCGATCCCCGTTTCCTGGCGGCTGTCAGCGCAGAAGACCTCGACGAAATCTTTTCCGGCCAAGGCAGGATTCCGATGTTTGAAAAGAGATTGAAAAATCTCCGAGAGGCCGGGTCCATAATCTTGTCCAAGCTGGGCGGCGATATCCTGTCCTTGTTTGAGGCCGCAGCCGGGAGCGCCATTCGGCTTGTCAGGCAGACTGTGTCTCTTTTTCCGAGCTTCCGCGACGAGGCGCTTTACGGCACACAAAGAATTTACTTCTGGAAGAGGGCCCAGATTTTTGCCTCTGACGTTTGTACTGCGTTTGGCGGCAAAAAATGGGGCAAATTTGACGACATCGAACGGCTCACCGCTTTCGCAGACTACAAGCTTCCACAGGTGCTGCGGGAGATGGGAATCATTTCATATCTTCCAGGGCTTGCGGCTAGGATCGATGTTTTGGAGCATCTTCAACCATGCTCCGAGGAGGAGGTCGAAATTCGGGCAATAACCCTGTGGGCCGTGGAGGAGCTGAAAAAAGGTTTCGCAGTCTTAGGGCGCAAACTTACCAGCCCCTGGGTCGATAACTGGCTCTGGCAATTGGGCCAACTCGACGCCTTTCGCAAACGCCCATTCCACCGTTGTCGGACGATTTTCTACTGAACTGTTCATTTCCAGATTCATTACTCGAATTACAAAACCGTGTTTGCAGTATGTTTTTTCTTCTTGTAAATTCTTGCATGAAGTGTGATTAGATATGAATATAGCAGAAGTAGGCCTTCTTTTGCCATAAGGACGGAGATGGATTTCTTCGGCTTGTGTTTTGCATTAGTCTGAATGGCGCGCTGTGCGCGGGAACGCCCAACCTTATGGACCGAAGAATGGGGAGGAAACGTTATGAAAGAGAGCAAATGTAGATTTCTGATTTGCTCCCTGTGTTTGCTTCTGGCCTTTTCAGCGCCTGCGTTTGGCCAGCAAAAACAAGAAAAGCTAAAACCCCAGCCGGCCATGTCACGGGCCGAGATCAAGGCCCGGCAGGCCGCTGCCAGACGCGAGCAATTAAACCAGGAGCTAATTGCAGGAATTGACGCTCAAGCGGCCGGACCAATCCTCAAGCTGCTCGCCGCAGGCGCGGATGTGAATGCCAGAGACCGAGATGGGATGACCCCGCTAATGCACGCCGCGCTTCATGGCAATTCCGAGTTCACCCAACTGCTCCTAAGCAAGGGGGCTTTGGTAAACACGACGGACACTTTCGGCGTGACTGCCCTCATGCAGGCGGCCTGGGCGGGCCATGTCCAGGTTGTCGAGTTGCTCCTGGCGCAGGGGGCGGACCTGAACCTTCAGAGCGTACTGGAATTTCCGGACCTCAAGAAAGCGGGAGTCAACGCCCTCATGGGCGCCTGCATGAGCGGCAACCTTGAAGTGGTAAAGGTCCTTCTTGCCAAGGATGCTCGTCTCAATCAACAGGATGCGCAAGGGCAGACGGCTCTCATGTATGCTTCCCAGGGAGGCGATTGGCAGCTTGTCGATCTTTTGGTTTCCAGAGGCGCCCGGACGGAAATTAGGGACCAATTTGGCAGAACGGCCCTCACGATCGCAACGATTTACGGTCATTTCGACGTGGTTTCCACCCTGGTTTCGGCTGGGGCAAACGTGCATACCAAGGACATTCACAATAAGAAACCAATTGTATACGCCTCCGCGTTAGACCATGGCGATATATACAAATACCTCGAGGCGGCAATGGCCCGGAGGGCCGTGTCCACTCAGCCGGGAGGGTTCCTGCTCGCTCCCCGAAAAGGAGATTTGTAAATGGCAGGTTGGAGGTTGGGCAAGGAGAGAAGACAATCGGAGCGATTCAAAGTGGGATGGGTTGGCACGCTTACCTGTCTTTTCCAAAACCATGAAGAAAATGTCGAAGTAAGAGTAGCCGAGGTTTCGTCAACCGGCGCGCGGCTGGAGTTGGAAACTCTGAGAATAGGCCAGCATCATATAGTTATCGGAAGCGAATCGAGCCGGTTCACTTTGAAGGTCAACCTGCCCGAGGCAGCACTTTTGACACCGGTCAGAATAGTTTGGTACAGCACTGACCAGGAGAAAGACCTGTTCAACGTGGGGGTGGTGTTTGTTCAAACATCCGAGGACCGCCGTGCGTCGATCGAGAAGCTCCTGGCCGATGTTGCCCACGGCCCTTCCACCTTGTGAGGAGCAGAAATAGCAGTTGCATTGCACAAACGATTTCCAAGCCGTAATGATGGACCTTGACGGGACGCTTCTGAATACTCTAGATGACCTTGCCGATTCAATGAACAGCACGCTCGCAGTCTTGGGATTTCCCGTTCATGAACTGGAAAAGTACAGGCATTTCGTCGGGGAGGGCATGGAGAGCCTTGTCAGGCGCTCGCTTCCCGATTCTGTGCGAACCGACTCTAATCTGGTGTCCCGATGCTTTGAGATGATGCGCCGGACTTACGAGCGCAACTGCAATGCGAAAACTCACCCCTACCCCGGAATTCCGGGACTCCTAGACGCCTTGACCACGCGCGGCCTGAAGATGGCCGTGCTTTCCAACAAGCCCCATGATTTCACGCAGAAGGCGGTAGCTGGACTTTTGTCGGCCTGGCGATTCGAGGCGGTTATGGGTGAGCGCCCTAGCATTCCTCGCAAGCCTGACCCTTACTCAGCACTGGAAATCGCCAAGCGCCTCGGAGTTGACCCCGGTTGCTTTCTCTACCTTGGCGATACAGCTATTGACATGAAGACCGCAAATGCCGCCGGGATGTACGCAGTCGGGGCGCTGTGGGGATTTCGAGACCCTGAAGAACTCATCGCCGGCGGCGCCAAAAAGCTCATTGCAAAGCCCGCTGATCTTCTTGAATTACTATAGAAACTCCCAGACGCTTTCGGCAATGCCGGTGGAGTGGGTTGCTTCGAACAAGCGCACTGACTCCTCATAACAATGATCGGAAATTCGTTTTTTGTATTCGACAGGGAGCGTATTGAACAATGGGGCGAATGGCAGGTTGGCCTTCTTGATATTGCCTCCGGTGTTGTTGGTCTGGGCCGCCCATTTCACAATTTCTTTCCAGAGTTCATCAGGTATGCCGCGATAGGGGAGTTTTATGTATTCCTTGTTTGCCGTGGTAAGGCAGTTGCCGTGCTGGTTCATCGCAAGGCCGAAAGAAATATTCTGCCACAATGTCCCCACGTTGCCCTTTCTGATGCCATACTGAATGAACGAAAAAATTTTGTCCAGCGAAGTCCCTGTGATTCCATGCTGCGCGATGTCGACCGACCATGGCTGGATCGCTTCCCATATTGCGCGGGTGAGGTCAAGTTGAATTCCCTCCTGAGAGGCGCCGAAGTAGGTTCCGTGAATGGAACCGTTATTAATGGCCAAAAGATCCGGGTGTATGCCCCTTTTATCGAGTTCGCCGATGAACCACCTGGCCTCATCGGGCTGAGTGAACCCCTCCGCGCTGCCACTTTTGGCCCCGATTTCACCAAGTTCGACCTCCAGGTTCAGACCCGCTTCTATGACCGGTCTTGCAAGCTGCGAGGTGGCCTCGAGGTTCTTTTCGTTTTCCATGTGGGAAGCATCTATGGCAAAGGATGTAAATCCGGCTTCCATTTGCTGGGCCATCAGCTTGCTCACCGGTTCGACCTCTTCGGGCTTCGCCACAGTGATGTGATCCCCATGTATGGCAAAAGGCACATCCCTGTTTCCCAGCCGTTCGTTTTCCTCTACTATGAATTCCGCAAAGCTCTGCGGTGTGAACTCGGCATACCCAAATTCGGATTTGGCTATCTCATAGATCACAGGCGCCCTGCACGCCATCGAGGCAAGCACGATTCCTTCAACCGGCAGTCTGCACCGGATATTGGTGGCCATAATCATTGCGGTGTGCTTTCTGGCCGCTTTTATGAGCGCCTTTCCGTTTACCAGGGGCACAATGCTGTCCGGGAATTTTTTCTTTACGTTTTCGGGACGCTTGTCCGCTTTTTCGGTCTGCATGCTTTCCTCCCTTGGGATAGTGCTCTGAATTCGATTCGCCTCAACCTTTACACGCTATTGTTCATGCTTATTCTTTTTGTTCAACAAATTAATTTAGGTATCGAACCGGCAAAAGAAAGGGACGCCAGCAATTTTATCATGCCGGATTATCCAGGATTGCAGATTTTTGAGCCCGGCCGCCGTGTCGACCGCGTTTTTGTACTTGACGCGCGAAGGATTTCGGTATCAAAAAGGGTTGATCCGGAAATCGGAGAGTCTTTATCGTAGGGTTAATGCCGGGAGCCGGTCAAGACTGCAAGCACCATGGGGAAACGGCTTATGAAACTGAAAAAGATCGCGGGGCTTTGGTTTTTTCTGATCTTTAGCCTCCTTTACGGTTGCTTTGCCTGTGCCGAAGAAGAAAAAGAAGAGGTATTCACAGCCACCGTTCAAAAATTCCAGTATCACATTCCGGACCTGACCGTGGTGGGATCTCCGAGGTGGTACAAAATCAAACCGAAGGATACGCTCTTGGACATAGCGAGGCGAAACGGCCTGGGCTTTAATTCGGTTGAACTTCTTTTTCCAAAGATGGACGCATGGATTCCGCCCAGTGGCAAAAGGATTTTTCTTCCCACCTTCTGGGTGCTTCCGCCCAGCCAGCATCACCAGCTTATAATAAATATTCCGGAGTTGAGGCTTTATTTTTTCGACCAGCGCAGTTCAACCGTGCAGACCTATCCGATCGGGATCGGCGACGAGGGATGGGAAAGTCCACTTGGCACCTTTTTCATTAACGAGAAAAGACCGAACCCCTGCTGGTATGTGCCTGCTTCCCTGCAGGAAAAATATGGAATGGCGGTCATGCCGCCCGGTCCGGAGAACCCTTTGGGCGAATTTGTCATGAAGTTTTCGGCAGGTGCCTACGGAGTTCACGGAACCGCGATGCCATGGGGAGTCGGAAGACTCGTCAGCCACGGCTGCATTCGTTGTTATCCCGAGCACATACGCCTTCTTTATCCTCAGGTGCCGATTGGAACAAAGCTGGAAATCATCTACGAACCGATCAAATTCGGCCGAATAAACGGGCGCCTATTCGTACAGGCTTTTCCAGATGTCTACGGAAAAATTCCGAATTATGCCAGGTATGCATTCGATAAATTGGCGCAGTATCCATTTGCGAAAGACGTGGACCAAAAGAAATTCATGGTTGCGATGAGCCTGCAAAATGGGGTTCCCACGGATGTGACGCGAAATGTTTATGAGGATGACTCTCTTAAAGTTGTTGAATTTACCCAGTGAGAAGGACTGGACGCTGAGAGGGGGAAACACAGTGACACGGAGAAAGGCTTTTGTCCACGCGTGCACGCGTCAGCCCGTGGAAGGGCAACAGCGTTGGAGGCGTCCCTTCCAGACCATATGGGGCAATGAACTGAAAGAAAAATGTCTTGATTTTGCAAAACAGGTGTCGTAGCATCTTGACTGTTTTCCATCGGGGAGACAGCACAGGTGGTCTAATACACTGTAAAAAGATCGATGAGGCGAGTTTTGGACTTGAGAGGAGGTGGGAACCTGAAGGACAACTGGAGGAGGTTTTGAAAGTCACACGGGAGTTAATCCAATCGGTTTTTAAGGAGGAAAGAGCATGAAGAGAATAGTGGCAGTATTGTTTGTTGTTGCATTGGCTTTTACGATGATCTCCGGCTGTGCGTGCGACCAGGATTGCAAGAAGTGTACGGAGCTTTGCCAATCGGCCCTGGATAAGGCCCAGTCAATCGAACAATCATGTACAGCCAGCGCCAGAGCAGCCGAAGCTGCCGCGATGAGGGCTGAGGCCGCAGCTCGCAGAGCCGAAGCCGCCGCTGAAAAGTGCGAAGCTATGTTCAAGAAACACCTGAAGAAGTAAGTCCCGCAATTATCTTCTTGGAGTGAAAAGGCCGGAGGATTTCCACCGGCCTTTTTTGTCGGCAGCAGTTCTTATTTTGGCGCAGTCATTTTTTTCCTGAGCAAAATTTCATCCCAGCCCCTCTTAATGAGGCCCTCCAAAATTGCCGTTTGCAGAAAACCGGCGTCGCTGTAAAATTTTAGCGCCTTCAGATTGAACGAGGAGACCGTGGTCCAAAGGTTTGCAGATTCGTAGCGTTCGCAGATCCAATCGATGAGCCTGCGACCGATTCCCTTACCCTGAAATTCCTCAAAGAGGGCCATCAGTTCGATAAACGGCCCGAAGAGCCAAGGCGACCTCAACGACAATACCCCGGCAACAGTTCCGTAAGTCACCACTGCATAGCGGGTGAGCGCGGCATCTGCACGAAGCAGATAAAACTCAAAAACATCCGGCGTGTATCCCAGAGTGAGCCATGGGTCCATGGAGCATAGAGTCGTGCTTATCGAGCTTACATGCTCATTGCTGAGAGGTGAAAGGAAAACCTCCTGTTTTGCGTCGATCAGTTCCACGCCAACACCACCCTGGTTGGCCACGGCCAAGCCAAGCCCGAAAGGGACACCACAATACCGATGCCGCCCTGGATAGTTGAGGCCTTGATGACCATATCTGCAATTCCAAGTTTGGGAAGGGGCAAGAATATGCTCCTATTCTTATCGCCTAATTGTTCAGGGCTTTGATAATCGCAGAAACATCCCGCCTAAGCAAGGACTGAGCGCCATTACGAATCGCGATGAAATATAGACGCCCACGAAGGGCTAGGCTACAGTCCTGGCGCCACCCTGAGGCATGACTGGACAACGAGTGCACCGGGAAATGTCCATATACGTGAGCAGGGTTTATCCCACGGTTTGCCCTCGCCCGCCTTGAACGCGAATTCGTATCAGTCCCGGTTTTTAGCCTCGAGGTAAATTTTGAGCCTTTGCACCGTCTTCGGCCCCACTCCGCTGATTTCGGTCAAATCATCCACTTTTTCCCAGGCTTTTTCTTTGCGCCTTTCTATGATAGAGGCCGCAATTTCATGACGCATGCGAGGGATAAGGAGAAGCTCGCCAAGTGAGGCTGAATTCAGGTCGAGCTTCATCCCGCAGGCGAGAAGAGCCGCTCCGGGCATGCGTCCAAATCTTACCGTGATATTCGAGTCTTTACGGAGAACTTCCAGGGATTGTCCTGGAGTGAGCTTTTCAGAAGCGGCGGGCTCGGGGATTTTCCATGGCAGGCCCGCCAGGGCCGAAGCGATGGCGACAGTGGCGGTGGCGCCGTCAAGAATGTAGATTCCAGGTCTTGCCACATCTCCTTTTACCTCAACCGTAACGGCAGTGGAGGGACCCTTGTCCGGGAGCGGCGCGCTCCAGCGCGAGCGAGACAGAAAAAGCACAAACAGCATAATGGAAACAATCAGAATTGCGGCGTGTATTTTCAGACAATCTCTTTGCATTTTACAATTGTTATTTGGTTCTCATTTCACTGAAAAGAGGTTAAATTCTTCGCCCGGATTCGATTGGGGCAATTTTTGATCAAACACCGCCCGGCCGTGATCTGTTTTTTTTCTTATGATAGAAGCGTGCAGGATTTTACAGTGAGCAGATTCAATTTCAAAATGCTTTTGCTGCTTTCAAGCGGCCACGCAGTTGTGGATACTTTTCAGGGCGCGCTTCCTGCGGTCCTTCCTTTTATAAAAGACGATCTGAGTCTTTCTTACGCAATGACCGGCATGATTCTCATCATTTCCAACATTGCCTCTTCGGTCGTTCAGCCCCTATTCGGCCTGGTCTCGGACAAGAAAGAAAGGCCATTTCTACTACCCCTGGGAGCTTTTCTGGCCGGGGCAGGTTTTTGCCTTATCCCGCTGGCTCGACGTTACGGTCTGGTTCTGCTCCTGGTGGCCATAAGCGGCCTGGGCATAGCCTGCTATCATCCGGAAGGGTACAGAACGGCCCGTTTTTTCACCGGGGAAAGGGCCGCTACCGGGATGTCGTTTTTTTCGGTTGGCGGGAATGCGGGAATGGCGCTCGGCCCGATCCTTGCCCTCTCCATTACACACTATTTGGGCTTTGCATCTCTGGGTTGGATGGGTCTTCTTCCACTGCTTTTCGTGACTGCAATCACCCTCCTTCGCGGGCCTGTGGCCGCAGCGGGCTCACGCACACCCTCAGGCCTCAGGGAGAAAGGCGCAACCTCGAAAGCAGCCTTCGTGGCGCTCTTTGTCATCATTTGCCTGATCATAGTCAGGACCTGGATTATGTTTGGCCTAATGACGTATATCCCATTTTATTACATAAATTACCTGAGAGGGGACCCGGTCTTTGCCGGAAAACTTGTGAGCCTTTTGTTGATCGGCGGGGCGGCAGGCACCCTTGCCGGAGCGCCCCTGGCCGACAGGTGGGGCCACCGTTTCTGGGTCAGGTTTTCGATGCTGGTTTGCGCCCTGTTGTTTCCATTCATACTCTGGCTTCAAGGGTTAGCCCTTTTTGGAGCGGTTGCTTTATTCGGCCTTATGCTTATATCCACTTTTTCCGTTACTGTAGTCATGGGACAAAACCTGTTTCCACGGAGCATGGGAGTTGTATCGGGCCTAGTGGTCGGGTTCGCGATAGGAGCTGGAGGAATCGGCGTGACCCTGCTGGGAGTTATTGCCGATCATTTCGGGGTTCCCGCCGCCATGAGGTGCATAGGGGTGCTCCCTGTTGCAGGGCTTTTGCTGGCGTTGGTTCTTCGTTACCCTATTGCCGAGGGGTCGAGCTTAAACAAAATTGAGGTACCCGGAAGCCGAAAATGACCCTTTTCTTAAAGTTGCTGATTTTGCTTTGGTTCGTCAACTTCGCTCCGCCTTTTCTTGTGGTTGTGTTTGATTCCAGATACAACAAGCCGATCGACGGCGGCCATCTGTTTCCTGATGGCCGGCCGCTGTTCGGAAGACATAAAACCATCCGGGGTGTTTTGGCCGGCATAATCACCGGCGGCCTGCTCGGCCTGGCTTTGGGTTTTCCGGTGTGGCTGGGGCTGGGGGCCGGGTTTTTGAGTATGACGGGGGACCTGTTTTCAAGCTTTCTCAAAAGGCGCCTCTCACTTGCCAGCGGCCACGTCGCCCCCGGACTGGATCAAATCCCCGAGGGTCTCCTGCCGTTTCTACTGATTGCCCCTCATTATTCGCTCTCGGCGCGATACGTTATGCTGTTTGGCCTGGTATTTGGATTTGGCGCCTGGTATGGATCGGATTTCCTCAAAGGCGTGCTTCTTCGCAAGCCTTTCGAGTCGTATCCAAGGCGAATACGGCCGCTGACCCGTCTTCGTGAAATCGTCTCTTGCAACATTACCTCCAGACCTTTTAATTACATCCTGAGTTTTGAAGATGCGGTCTATTATCACCTGATTTTGAGATCGATATTCAAATGTCTGTTTATCTTCGAACGCGGCAAACGGAATGCGCTGGCTATAGAAAAGCGGGAAGTCACATTCCATTCCTATGACCTGCCGCCTGCCTTTGACGGCTACAAGATCCTGCTGCTTACCGACCTGCATCTGGACGGCCTTGACGGCCTGACTGA
>DASPQK010000087.1:0-30533 GCA_035624985.1 Syntrophobacteraceae bacterium
TATATTCAACCTGAATTATCCGATAACCGTATCATCGCCCGCACAGGCAAGATCGGCTTCCGCACCGAGATTATAGCCAACGGACACAGCCTGATTGCCGATGAACCGGTCAAGGCTGGGGGAGCCAACAGCGGACCCACACCATACGATCTGCTGACATCGGCCCTTGGTGCATGTACAGGCATGACCCTGAGAGTGTACGCGGACTACAAAAGAATTCCTCTGGAGGCTGTTATAGTGAGACTAAAGCATCAAAAGATCCATGCCGAAGATTGTCAGGATTGCGAAGATCCCAAGAGCAAGATAGATTTCATAGAAAGGGAAATTGAACTGCGCGGAGACCTTGACGAACCCACTCGACAGAAGATGCTCGAGATTGCCGGCAGATGTCCCGTTCATAAGACGCTCGAATCACGGACCCGGATCGTCTCAAAACTGAAAGAAGAAGATTACAGGGGTACGACCTCATGAAACAATCACGGGAGATGAGTGCGCGATATGTGCGTAAAAACGATGAGACCGAAGAGTTTAAGGGTAGCCCTAGCAAGAGTAAGCGGGATATTGCCAGAGCAGGTCTGTGGGTTTCTCGTGATACGTGAAGGGCGCGAGGTATATTTTCATGTGCTCCCGCCTTCAGGGGTGCTTTGGGGAGCATAAACCGGAGAAAGAAAAGATGTTTTGGGGCACTTTGTACATTATTATCATCCTGCTGCTCATTTTGACCAACGGTTTTCTTGCGATGTCGGAGCTTGCGGTGATCTCATCGAGTAAGACACGGCTGCAAAGACGCGCCGAGGATGGCAATTCGAATGCCGGTGCGGCCCTCGATCTGGCAGCGAACCCGCATCGCTTTCTTGCCGCCGTTCAGATAGGAATCACACTCATCGGTGTTCTAAGCGGGGCCTTCGGTGGTGCGGGTCTTGCCGGACGCCTGGCTCAGCCGTTATCCTCGGTCCGATACATCGGGCGCTATAGCGAATGGGTTTCGATGGCCCTGGTTGTCGGTCTCATAGCCTACTTATCGCTTCTTGCTGAGCTTATCCCCAAGAGGATTGCGGTATACACCCCCGAGAGCATTGCTTCGGCAGTTGCCAGGCCCATGGCAAAACTCTCCGCAATAGCTTCCCCTATTATTCGCGTGTTGAGCGTTTCAACCGATTTTGCGCTACGTTTTTTCGGTTTTGGGCAGATGAAGGAACCACCAATAACGGAGGAAGAAATCCGCATGCTCATTGCGCAGGCAACGGTGGCTGGTGTTTTTCATGAAGCAGAGCAACATATGGTTGAAAGGGTCTTCAGGTTGGGAGATCGCCGTGTCGGGGTGATGATGACTCCGCGCAATAAGGTTGTATGGCTGGATCTAAACGAGTCACCAGACAAGACGAGGCGAAAAATTGCCAAGAGCCCTTTCTCCAGATTTCCCGTTGGCCAGAAGGCCGGCAATATACAGGGGATAGTACATCTGCGCGACATTGCCGTGCGGTGCCTCTGGGGGAAGCCCTTAGACCTCAGGGCCTCGATGCACAAACCGCTTTTTGTGCATGAGAGCACTCATGCCCTGAAAGTCCTGGAGAGCTTCAGACACTCCGGCCTGCAAATGGCCGTAGTAGTCGACGAATATGGGACGGTCGAAGGTATCATAACCCTGACAGACATATTGGAGGCCATCGTCGGCGACATTGCTTCGGAAGAAGCGCGCCAGGAGCCATCAATAATTCAGAAGCAGGAAGGCGCATGGCTTGTGGCAGGAATGCTGCCAGTTGACGAGTTAAAGGCCTTTTTCCATCTGCGCAAGCTGCCCGGTGAACGTACCGGCCGCTTCCAGACGCTGGGCGGATTTACTATGGCCTACCTCCGGAGAGTCCCGGCCGCAGGAGACATTTTCGAATGCTGTGGCTACAGTTTTGAAGTAAAAGAGATGGAAGGACGCAGAGTCCGAGAAGTGCTCATTAAAAAAGTGAACAGTGATCCCGCGAAGCGCGGGAGCGAGCAGTGAACCAACAGATCAGCAGCCAACAGTGAACATTGGGAAACGGGGCCGAATTGATGCTGCAGCTATTCAATACGATGACTCGCCAGAAAGAACCATTTAGGCCAAAGCACAGCCGCGGGCAACGCCCGGCCAAGATGTTTTCTTGTGGACCCTCGATTTATAGCCCGCCTCACATTGGAAATTATCGCACGTTCATGTGGGAGGATGTTCTTCAAAGATACCTCGAGTATCAAGGGTACGAAGTCAAGCGCGTCATAAACCTAACGGATATAGAAGACAAGGCCATCGAGGAAGCGCAAGAGCGGGGTATGTCGGTTGGAACGCTTACCGGCGCGATCGCCGAGCGTTTTGTTGAAGAAGCCGGGCGTCTGCGGATAAAATTGCCCGAGCCGATGCCGCGCTCGTCCACGAGCGTAAAGCAGGCCGTTAATCTGATACGCAAGCTGCTCGACAAAGGTTGCGCTTACGAGCTTAAAGGCGATATCTTCTTCGATCCGCTCAAATTCAAGGGCTTCGGCAAACTCTTTCGGCTCGACATGAGCAAGTGGCCGAAAAACAGAAAGCGCTTCAAGAGGGACACGTATAATGGACGAAGATGGAACCTGGGCGACTTCATCCTCTGGCACAGGTGTAAGAAGGACGACAAGGTTTGCTGGGACACGGAAATAGGCGTGGGGAGGCCTTCCTGGAACGTGCAGGACCCGGCTATGATATCTGAGAACCTCGGCTGGTCTGTGGATATATTCTGTGGAGGCATAGACAACCTTTACCGGCATCACGACTACAATATCGCCGTTATGGAATCGGTGTCAGGCCGGCAGCTGGCGCGCCTCTGGCTGCACGGTGAGCATGTGCTGGTCGGCGGAAAGAAAATGTCGAAAAGCCTCCACAATATAGTCTATCCCCAAGATCTCATCGAACACGGCTATACCTGGGAACAAGTCCGCTTTTACCTCCTGTCGAGGCACTACCGCAAGAAACTGAACCTGAGCATGGATGCGGTTAGAGCTGAAAGTTTGAAGCTGAATGCCCTGAGAGCTATGGCGCAGGACCTGACAAACCCAAGGGAGAATTGTGAAAGGACCTCGCCGGACGAGGCTGCGAGGAGCCTCACCGACGATCTTACCTCCTCATTCGAGTCCGCGATGAACGACGATCTGGATACGCCTTCAGCGGTCGAGGGTCTGTTCAATAAAGTTCAGCGTCTGCACATGCTGCACAAACTCGGCAGAATAGGCAAAGAGCAGAGACTTGTAATTGAAGAGAAACTGCGCAAAACGGACTCTGTCTTGCAGTTTGTGTTTTGAAGAAAGGTCAATTCACTTCTTCAAATCGGGACCACTATGCCCAATTCACTTAATTCATCCGCCCCTGTTCTGCGAAATGAAAACCCTTCAACTTCTCGAGTCTTCTGATCGTATCCGAATGAAAACTATGCAGGGACCGGTTCCGGTCGAGTTGATCCGAAAGCGCCTTGTACATAGGCTCAATGCTCCCGGACTTCTGGCAAAGCAGAAAGAAGTCCGTAGAACAGGAAAGTCCGAGACAAGCTATTTCTTCGGGCGAATAATTATCTGAGATCGCTGCCATATCGAGATCGTCGGTAAACAGTGCGCCCTCGAAACCGAGGCGGTCTCTGAGCCAGCCGCGGCCGATTTCATGTGAAAGTGTCGCCGGGCAAGATCCATCCACCGCCGGATAGATCGCGTGAGAGGTCATTATGCAGTTGACTCCGACCCCAACGGCCGACCTGAATGGAATAAGATGCGTCTGGAAGTCGTCCTCACCCTGGTCTGGGATGACAGGGGCAAAATGGTGCGGGTCCAGTTGGGCGCGTCCGAGTCCAGGAAAATGTTTTGCAGTGGCAGAAATTCCGTTTGCCTGGAGAGTTTCGATCCAGATCGCTCCCAGGTCCGACACTATTGCCGCTGTCGAACCAAACGAGCGTGACTCCATAAAGTGGCCTTTGCCTTCGGCAACTATATCTAGAACGGGGGCGAAGTTTATCTGAATCCCGATTTCCCGGAGGTCGGCCGCGCATGCGGCGGCCCAGTGCGCAACAGCGCCCCGCCCACTCTCAGCCAGCGACCTCGCCGAGGGGATATAGGTAAATTGAGGAGAGAGCCTTTGGACGCTGCCGCCCTCCTGGTCGACCGCAAAGAAAACCGGACGATGGAGTTCTGCGATCGCGAGGGCTTGCGCATTTGAAACCAAGGTCTTGAGTTGGACGGCATCTTCGATATTTCTTTTGAAAAGGACGATCCCGCCTGGACGGTATTCCCTGATAAGGTATTTCAGCTCCTCTTCGAAGTTCACCCCCCTGAAGCCTAAAAAAAGATGTATTCCGGCCTCTTCCATATTCAAGCCCTTTTTAACCCAGATGCCTGAGCGCGTCGGCTATTCGAAGACGGCCTGCGCTCCAGACCGGAAGCAACGCGGAGACTATTCCGATCCCGAAGCTGATAAAAGCACAAAAAACCAGCAGCTTGAAAAAGTTAACCTGGAAAATCGGCAGAAGCGATCCGGTCCTACTGGAAAAAACACTTGCCGCAGGGTAGGAAAGCGCTAATCCCGCTGCTGAGCCAAGCATGGATATAAACACAGATTCCCCCATAATCAGGAACACCAGGTGTTTGCTCCTGAAGCCCATCGTCTTCAGGATCGCATACTCGGGAGTGCGCTCACGCGAAGTCATCGCCATGGTATTGACAAGAACAATCAGAATAACCGCTATAACTACATACGATACGATGCGCACCGCTATAACGATTGCCTCCGTCATGGCGACAAACCCGGCCTGGAATGCTTTCTCGGTTTCAGTAAGGGTCTCGGCGGACGAGTTTTTGAAAAGGTCGTCTACAGCTTCCGAAATTTGCGCGGCGTCGGCAGGATTGCGTATCTGGATCAAATACCAGCCAACCTGCCCTGCCCTTGAGGGCATATTCCTCTTTAATGTTTCGTCGAGATAATCCCAACGAAACAAAAACAGGGTTTCGTCGGTTGATTTGGTTGCCCCACTGTAGACCCCACGCAGCACGAAACGCCATTCTCCCGGGTATATGTTCCCAGTGAGCGTAATCGTATCACCAGGTTTCCACCCGTACCGCTCTACGATCTTTCGACCGGCAATGCAGGCGTTTCGCTGCTTCCAGAACGCTTTGAGTTCGTCTTGAGGGATGAGGAATTCGGAGGCAACGTCAAAATAATCTTCAGGCCCCACGGCAATTCTGGGGAAAAAGTTATGTTCGTCAATATAAACTCCGCCGAACCAGTTGGCAAAGACCACCCGCTCAACCCCGGGCACCATTTGGATCCTCGGCCGATAGTTCAGGGGGAGGGGAAAAATCAGGGAAACGGAATTGCGGGACACAAGCCGATTTGGGGAAGCGGAGTTCACGCCTGTATACCATGCACCCTGGATCGTATCGAGCAGGCAAAAAGCCAGGATTGCAACCGACATCCCGAATATGGTGAGAGTGGTTCGCAATCTTTGCCTGAACGTATTTCGTATTACAAGTTTTAGAAATTGCATTCAGCCCTGAAAGCACCATGTGGAGTTTATTTCAAATTGCGGATTCGGATATCGGTTTCCGATTGGTCTTTGAGTAATTCCTGCAGCAGGCTAATGTCCGTGCTGCCGTAACGATACGGGTAAAAGATCCTGGGCTTTATAGCTTTCACAGCGTCGACTGCCATTTCCACCGTCATCGTGTCCGGAAGCGCAACCGGAAGAAATGCAACGTCGATGTCGCTCAGCTCGTTCATCTCCGGTATTTTCTCAGTGTCACCGGCGACGTAGACTCGCTTATCGCCGAAAGTGATTATGTAGCCGTTTCCTATCCCCTTGAGATGATAGGGAAACCCGGAGACGCGTTTATTTACGACATTATATGCCGGCACGCCTTCGATCTTTAAACCCAGGATGATTTTAACGTCCTCGTTCTTCATTATTATACCCTCTCCGTATTTGGAGGCGCAGACTTCGGGCAGGACAACCAGCGTGTTCTCGCCCCTAAGCTCGTTGAGGGCGTTCAAGTCAAAATGGTCACTGTGGTCGTGGGTAAAAAGAATTATATCGGCCTTCGGCATTTCGGAAAAATCCGCCACCTCCGCGCAGGGGTCTATATAGATGTGCCTGCCATGGAAATCCATTCTAAGGGATGCGTGTCCCAGAAAACTAATCTGGAGCCGCCCCTCCGAGGTCTTGATGGTGTCTGTCTCGAACTGCTTAGCGTCCGCCGCCGCAAAAGACAACGATAGAAAGACTGCCTGTAAGATCAATAAACGCGCTATCCTGTTCATAAGACCCCTGAATACAATCTGTGTGCGACCGTAGAAAATCCGGCAGGCCCGGCCCGCCGAAAACTTGCCTGACCGTCGAAGATAACCCGATAGGCTTTACATCACAACGAAAAACGTGGACTAAGAAGCAGGAAGCGGAGAAAGTTACGGTCGGTCTCAATCGCGACGAGACTGTCGTCATGCTCAAGGGCGTGCCGGCTGAGGTTTGTGAGAACTGCGGAGAGTATTTTATCCTGGACCGCCTAAACATCCGGCGGATCATTATGAGCAGTATTCCGAACCCGAAGGGAACCGGCATCCACCCGGAGAAATGAGGCCGGTTTTATGATTGTCAGCCCGGCAGCGACGACCAAGAAACCGAAAGCGACGATCGTCAGAACGGTCAGCAACGCTCCAACTGCCAAAAACGGTGAGGCCAAAAGATAGAAAATCTTAACGAAGCCCATCGCACACCTCCGTATTTGCACCAGGACTCAAAATAATATCGGACGATGTTCACCGGAGCATTACCGGTTTTGGCGACATTAATGTTTCCATGAATGCGGCCAAACATGAGCTCACTTTTCACTACCTTATCGAGGTTCAGCACCGGTTCGCAGCAGCAATCAGCGTCCCTGAAATGCTCGACCCACTGGGCTTGGCTTTTTTTCAGAAAAAACCGAGACAGGCTCTCGATCAGGGCCTTTTGGTGCTCTCCCGGTTCGAAGTATAGCGGGGCATCCCACTGAGGCTGTCCCACTATTTGGCAAAGAGATTTCCAAAACTGGAGCTCCAGCTATGGATTAAGGAACCTTTTTCTAATCCCTTATTCTCTCAATTCGCCTCTATAGTAGGACACAATCGAATCGACAAGCCCATGGATTGTGTATTCGGAGGGCATAATGGATGTTTTGAGACCGAACCCGGAGGCTGTTTGGGCCGTTATGGGGCCGATACAGGCAACCGCCATTCTGTCCCTGCAGTGCCTAAGGTCCTCTTTGTCGATCAAGGTGAAGAAGTTCGAAACGGTTGAAGAAGATGTGAATGTAAGGCAGTCTATCTCGCAATCGGTCAAAAGCGCTCGTATTTTATGCACATCCTGTTCGGGGAGAACTGTCTGGTAGGCCGGGACGACATCGACCTCGGCGCCCCGCTCTCTGAGTTGTGTGGGTAAGACTTCGCGCGCGGCCAGCGCGCGCGGCATGAGGAAACGTTTTGCGCGAATACGCTGCCCGGACAGGGCTTCCAGTATGGCTTCGGCGCGGTATTCGGATGGAACGAGGTCGGGTCGCAGCATTACGGACTCCAGAGCTTCGGCGGTTTTCGGTCCGATCGCGGCGATCCCGATGCCTTTGAGATCGCGTGCGTCCCTGCCGGCTGCAAGCAACCTTTGAATAAAGAATTTGACCCCGTTAACGCTCGTGAAAATCGCCCAGTGGTATTGCGAAAGACTGCGTATAGCACTGTCAAGCGGCTCCCATGACGGTGGAGGAGCGATGGCGATGGTGGGAAACTCGATGCATCCGGCCCCGAGTTGTTCAAGCTGGACCTTGAAATCGCTCGCCTGTTCTCTTGCCCGTGTAATTAAGATCTTTTTGCCGAAAAGGGGCCTTCGTTCAAACCAGTTCAGCTCGTCGCGGCACCTGACGACTTCCCCTACAACTATCATTGCAGGCGGCTGGAAATTGGCTTGTTTGACCTTAAGCACAATATCCGAAAGCGTGCCGGTGACGGTTTGCTGCATTGGCGTGGTGCCCCAGCGGATCAACGCTACAGGCGTGTCTGGCGGACGGCCGTACCGGAGCAGATTGCGGCAGATGTCCGGCAGGTTCCTTACTCCCATAAAAAACACTAGGGTTCCCGCGCCGGTCGATATTTTGTCCCACAGGATTTTGGATTTGTGCTCTTCTTTGTCGGCTCTTTCGTGCCCGGTGATGAAAGCGATAGTCGAGGTAAAGTCCCGGTGTGAAAGTGGAATGCCCGCATAGGCAGGAACTGCCGCTGCGGCGGAAATGCCGGGCACGGCTTCAAACGCGATACCGTTTTCAACCAGCGCCAGCGCCTCCTCGCCGCCTCGACCGAAAACGAAAGGGTCCCCGCCTTTTAGGCGCACGACCACCTTATCGCTGCCTTTTTCGACCAGCAAGGCGTTTATTGCCTCCTGTCCAAGGGTATGATCGCTTCCTTTCTTGCCTACATAGATGAGTTCAGCGCCGGGCGGCGCAAATTTGAGCAGTTCCTGATTGGCAAGATAATCGAAAATGACCACTTCAGCCTTCTCGAGAACTTCTCTGCCTCTAAGGGTCAGCAGACCCGGGTCTCCCGGTCCGGCGCCAACGAGATAAACTTTACCTTTTTTCAAGATCATACACCACCCGGTTCCGAGGCAGACGACCTGTAAACCTCATCTAGTATATTCTTTGCGCCCAGACCGAGCAGTTCCAGGGCGACTCTTTTCCCCAGCGCAACTGCATCCTCTACGGGCGCGGTACGGCTCGTCCGGTACGATTGCCTGCCATCGAGCGAAGCGACAAGACCCGCAAGTTCCAGAGATTTCCCGGCAATTCGCGCATGGCCGCCAATGGGGACCTGGCACCCGCCTTGGAGTTCCTGAAGCAGGCTGCGTTCCGCTCGGACGGCGGCGCCGGTTTCGGGATGGTGCAGAGGCGTGAGAAAGCGGCGCGTCGCATAGTCGCCGGACCTTGCCTCGATTGCCAGCGCGCCCTGCCCTATAGCTGGTATGAAGTCCACCGGGTCCATACAGACTGTAATCCTGTCCTGCCAGCCCATCCGCTTAAGACCGGCCGCAGCCAGAATGATGGCGTCGAATAATCCATCGTCAAGCTTGCGGAGGCGAGTGTCGAGATTGCCGCGAAGATTGCGAACTTCGACATCGGGGCGCCAAGCCCGTATCTGTGCCCCCCGGCGGAGGCTGCCGGTACCAATGACTGCTCCATTACACAGATCGCCGATCGTTTTGCCATCCCTGATAACCAGGACATCGCGAGGGTCCTCGCGCTCCGGAATTGCGATTATATCCAGGCCCGCAGGCAAAACGGCCGGAACGTCTTTCATGCTGTGGACCGCCAAATCGGCAGACCCCTCCAGCAGGGCATCCTCTATTTCCTTGACGAAAAGCCCTTTGCCTCCTACCTTTGCAAGTGGGGCGTCGGTTATTCTATCACCGGTGGTCCTGATGATTTGAAGTTCAAACGGGATGTCGGGCCAGAGCTTCTCCAGGGCCGCTTTAATGATTCCACTCTGTTGGAGGGCCAGCATACTGCCGCGGGTCGCAATCCGGATCGGTTCTCTTGTCAAAAATGTCAAAAATGTTTCCTCTATCCATTAATGGCAGGTGCTGCAGCTTCCAGCCGAACATCCCGCACAGCCGGACGTTGAGGCGCCCACCCGGCTGCTTGCAGCCCCCTTATCCCCTCCGCTCTTGAAGCCGAAAACGGACATCTTCTTGTTGACATTGGAAGATTCGCACCTGGGGCAGCTTACCGGCTCATCGGTCTTGAAAACAAGTCTTTCGAAACTCTCACAGCAGTTGCAGCATTCGTATTCGTATATCGGCATGTGGTCCTCCAAAGAAGCAATCAACTTATCACTCACATTGATTAAAATAACATTTCAGCGGGCAACGTCCAACTCAATAAGGTCCCCGTCATGGACGGCTTTGAGCACTCGAGCATCCCCGATCACCCTGCCGATCAGATTGACGGCGCTCGCAGGGCGAATTTCATCCCCGCTGCTGACCGGAGTTGGACCGAAAAAAATGCAGAAGGCGGGGCCCGAAGGCCAATATCCGATATCGCCGACCTGGACCAGTTCAACGGCCGTAGCATCGAGCTTGCGATGAACAGGCACCTCGAAATAGATTTCGTCTCCCCAGGTATTTGCCGCAGCACAGAGCGGCAGTGAAGCAAAAACAGCCTGCGCCGTTGGTGAATCATCGAGATCGGCCATTATTTCGATTTCGCCTGAACGGATTGAAATCTTCCGCATCATCAGTTCTCCTTGTCGAGCTTTTCGAGGACCGCCGCGATCAAGAGCGGGAACATGATTTCATGGTGGCCCGTAATATTGATGCCTGTTCCGCCATCCATGACGGGCCGTTGCACCACATTTGTCAGCGGCCTGTAGTGAGGTAGAAAATCCATGTTGATAGCTGTAAGGCCTTCGAGAGAAAAGCCAAGGTTCCTGGCAACACTCACGGCCTTAAGAAAAACCTCAGGGATTACAACGGCCGAACCAAGGTTTATAAATACCCCGTGCCGCAGAGTAGCGACAATCGCGCAAAACAGACGGAAGTCGAAGTGGCTTAACGCACCTGTCGCAGCGCCATCCATTTCCGGGTGCATGTGAATGATGTCGGTCCCCATTGCGACGTGGACGGTCACGGGGAGACGGCATCGGGCAGCAGCAGCAAGGATGCTGGCATCCGCATGCGGCGCTCTTTCCCCGAGCAGCGCTTCGCCAATCGCTCTTCCAAGGCCTTCACGGCTTTCCCGATACGCCTTTGAAACAGCTCGGTGGATGAATTGAGCGGTTTCGCGCGCCATGCCGAATTCGCCGCTGCCAAGGTGTGCGGCAACATCCTCCGAGGTCTTCCCCGCCAGGGCGATTTCCACATCATGAATTATTCCAGCCCCGTTCATGGCTATTGCCGACAGAAGGCCCAGCTCGACAGCATCGATGATCAGGGGACTCAGGCCGACCTTTATGGGATGAGCACCCATTCCCAGGATGACGGTCCGTTCACTTTTGACTGCTTCAGATATGGCTGAGGCTGCCTTCCGAAGATCTTCGGCGGCAAGTGTGGAGGGAAGAGAATCCATGAACTGCCGGAAAGAACTCCGAGGCGGCAGCCGACGAGCGAAATCGGCTGTCGACACCTTGCTTTGCCGGTCTTTGAGGCTCGTCATTTTAAGTCTGCCGAGCTCGATGGGCCTCCAATCGGACTTACGCCCAGCCATCAGTCATACCTTTTTGTCAAATGCAGTTGCCGTTACTGTTTTACCCGTTCGATTCTTGCCCCCACGGCAGAAAGTTTTTTCTCGATGGCCTCGTAGCCGCGGTCAAGATGATAAATCCTGGCTATCTCGCTGATCCCATCGGCAGCCAGGGCGCCAAGCACAAGCGATGCGGAGGCCCGAAGGTCCGTCGCCATAACTGGGGCTCCGGAGAGTTTCTTGACTCCGCGCACGACGGCCGTCCTGCCGTCGAGGTTTACATCGGCGCCCATACGCTCCAATTCGAGCACGTGCATGAAGCGGTTTTCGAATATGCGCTCTTTAATAATACTGGTCCCGTTCCCGAGAGCCATAAGCGCCATGAACTGGGCCTGCATGTCAGTGGGAAAACCGGGAAAAGGGTATGTTTCCATATTTACGCTTCGAATTCGGCCTCTACGGCACACTTCGATAAGGTCCCCATTACTCTCGATTGAAAGACCGGCATCTCTTAGCTTCTGCATTACGGCCTGGAGGTGATCGGGTCTGCACCCTTTGAGCTTAAGAGCGCCTCCCGTGATTCCAGCCGCAACAAGGTACGTGCCGGCTTCGATCCTGTCGGGAATTACGTCGCAACTCGATGGAGTAAGTTCGCAAACTCCCGTGACGGTGATTTCATCTGTGCCGGCGCCTTCAATGTGAGCTCCCATCCGATTCAGATAATCGGCGAGCGCCACCACTTCAGGCTCGCGCGCCGAGTTTTTCAAGACAGTGACCCCATCGGCAAGACAGGCGGCCATCATGATGTTTTCGGTGCCGGTTACCGTTACCAGGTCGAAGGTAATGGAGGCGCCCCGCAGTTTTCTTGCATGCCCGACAACATAGCCGTGTTCCAGGTCTATGTCCACGCCCATCTGTGCGAGGGCTTTGAGGTGCAGATTTATGGGCCTCGCTCCAATGGCGCACCCCCCGGGAAGCGAAACGCGCGCCCGTCTGTACCGGGCCAGCAAAGGTCCGAGCACCAGTACGGAGGCTCGCATCGTCCTGACCAGGTCGTATGGGGCCTCGAGCGTGTGAACGTCTGAAGTGTCTATCTGCAGAACGTGATGATGCCCGGAGGAGGCCCCCATGTGTGCAAGCAGATGCTGCATGGTCCGTATATCACGCAGGTGAGGCACGTTGCCGAAGCTGTGGGTGCCGTTGGCAATTAGAGTTGCCGCCATGAGAGGCAAGGCGCAGTTTTTAGCTCCGCTGATCTGAACTTCACCATTCAGCGGGACCCCTCCTTCGATAACCAGTTTATCCATGAACCAACTCCTGAACAGGAGGCAGGACAGATGAAACTGCACGAAGCTGTTCCACCCAGTCTTAAGTCCAACGAAGCGCTGGATCAGGGATCCAATAGCGGTTCGATCCTGCCTTTGCCTCGGACGTATAGAACTCGTTTTATGCCCGAGTAGTCCTGGACGAATTCGACCCTTCCGGCCAGGTCTTTGGAAATCTCCCTTTCGAGAATTTCGGCCTGGCCCTGTCCAATTTCAATAAGCAACGATCCTTGCGGTCTCATATGGGCATGAAACCCTTCGAGAATCTTTCCAATCAGGGCCAAGCCCCGTTTTCCTCCGCCCCGAAGAGCGGAAGGCGGTTCATAATTTGCGATTTCAGGCGCGAGCTCAAGAAGTTCCACATCCGATACATAAGGTGGATTGGATACGATGAGATCAAACAGAGGCGCGGCCTCAAACGCATCGAAAAGGTTCATGACGACAAAGCGGATGCGGCCCGCGACTCCGTTTCGCACGGCGTTTCTACGCGCCACTTCGATAGCGGACCATGATATATCCGATGCGACGACCTGTATGGTGCTCCTCTCATGGGCAAGTGAGACCGCAATTGCTCCCGATCCCGCGCCCAGATCGAGGACAGTGCAGGGCTCAGTTCCCGCGATTTCCAAGGCTTTGTCCACCAGCACTTCGGTCTCGGGTCGGGGTATGAGGACCGCCGGTGTAACCTCAAAATCCAAGGACCAAAATTCCTGCTTACCGGTGATATACTGAGTCGGCTCGCAGCCGGCCCTTCGTCGAACGAATCCCCGGAATAGGGCCAGTTCTTCAGCAGCAAGCGGCTTATCGTAGTTAAGGTAGAGCTGTACGCGCTCCATCCCCAGGGTGTGTGCCAGCAACACCTCCGCATCGGCCCTCGGCTGCCTGAGCCCCTTGCCTTTGAAGTATTCCGTTGTCCACAGGAGCACCTTCAGGATGGTCCATTGCTTTTCTGTGCAACTATTCATCGTCGCTCGTCGATGAAAACAAAGCCGCCTTCTCGCTTTCCGTAACTTCATCAGAGATAAACAGAGGGCCGGGTTTTTCCGCGCATATCCGGTCTCTGCCTGAATTCTTGGCCTCATAGAGAAGCCGGTCGGCCCTGTTCAGAAATGCCCCCACCGTGCTCTCGTCGGTATAACGGAAAACGGCCACGCCGAAGCTGGCGGTAATCCTCAACGTCTTCGAATCGAAAGTGATCGGCTTTGAACGAATGGATTCCTGCAGCCGTTCCGCGATTCTTACGGACTGCATGAGCGAGGCGCCCGGCAAAATGAGGGAAAATTCTTCGCCGCCATAGCGGCACGGCACGTCAATGACGCGAATGCTTTCCTGTAATATCTTGCCGAAATGGGAGCACGGCATTGCCGCATTCATGTCCATAGAGGGTGTTCACATTTTTGAAGTGGTCAAGGTCGATCATGATAAGACCGGTAGGGAGTTTCGTTCGCCGGGTCCTTTCCATTTCCATTTCGAGGGATCTTTGCATATATCGGAAGTTATAGAGGCCGGTGAGGGCATCGATGAATGAAAGTTCTTCGAGCTTGTGGCACCGCTCGCGCAGAAGCGTAATCTCTTCCTTCAGTGTGCACTCAATTTCATTCGGGCACCCGTTTACAGCCCATCCCTGTTCCATGTCGAATTTGCTCAAAACGTCCTCCCAGCCTTACAACGAAGTTTATCCTTATTACATCAATGCTCCACAGAGTTCAACAAGCTCTGTCTTCACCGCTCGATCCATTATTGTGCAAATCTTTCGGGTATTTCGCTATACTTTGTGACCGTTTTGCATTTTAAACCGATCGTGGCTATTTGACAAATGAAGCGTCGCCGTGTACGGGTGAATAGTGAAAAAACCAAAGACAGGAAGAAACTCAAGACAGGACTTATCCGGGAAGATAAAAGGAGATTGACCAATAAAGGACAGCAATTCTCATTGCAATTCCACCGACCGGGAGCGCAACCGGATCTCCTGGCTCAGTCTCAAGCTGGTGCCAGGTCTTGGGAACAAGTCCATCCTGCGCCTTGTGGCGGTTTTCGGGTCTGCCGAAAAAGTGCTTGCCGCAAGACTAGCAGACTTATGTCAAACAGGGATCGTTCGGGACAAGCCGCTCCAAGCACTTGCAGCAAAGCAGTTTGTCAGGGACCCGCAAAAGGAGTGGAACTACCTCAAGAGCAGGAATTTCCGGCTGATTTGTATCGGTGATGATGATTATCCGGCGAACCTGGCCGAAATTCCCGACCCCCCCGCCGTTTTGTTCTCATCGGGCGCACTTTTGCCTCGAGACCTGGTCGCAGTCGCCATAGTAGGCTCAAGATACGCCTCACCTGCGGGAATTCTATTTGCCGAAAAATTGAGCTCGGACCTGGCTCTGTGCGGCCTCACCGTCGTCAGCGGCTTGGCGCTGGGCATAGACTCTGCCGCACACCGCGGGGCGCTCAGAGCCCAAGGCAGGACATTGGCCGTTCTGGGCTGCGGGCTTGATGTGAATTATCCGTCGATAAACGCCGATCTCAGGGAAGAAATAACCAAGGCCGGGGCGCTGATTACAGAATTCCTGCCTGGGGATCCTCCCTCTTCGGGCAATTTCCCGTCGAGAAACCGCATAATCAGCGGGCTTTCACTTGGCGTCGTCGTGGTGGAAGCCGCCGAAAGAAGCGGCTCGCTCATAACCGCCCGTTTTGCGCTTGAGCAGGGCCGGGAAGTTTTTGCCGTCCCGGGGATGGCCCAAAGCATGCGCAGCAAAGGCGCCCACCGGCTTATCAAACAGGGCGCCAAGCTGGTTGAAGACGCCGAAGACGTGCTTGAAGAGATCAGGTCACATATCCGTGCGGCACAACCTTTGCCATTCTCACAGTCCCCTGGCGGGATGAACGCGTCCCCGGAGCGACTCCCCCCGGTCGATAACGCTTCGCTCCTCAGGGGCGGGCCGGGCGGGCTTCGCCCGCGAGGCACAGAACAGCCCGCCAACTCCGCAGAAACAATTCTTTTGAGAATCCTCGACAAAATTCCGAAACATATTGATGAAATTGCCCATGAGGCGAATATGGCAGTCCAGGGCGCGGCTGCCGTACTGCTCGAACTCGAATTGAGGGGGCTTGTTTCGCAGTTGCCGGGGAAGTATTTTATTTTGAACTATGATTAAAACCGGATTGAGGCAATCAGATGGCAAAATCGCTGCTGATCGTTGAATCTCCCACCAAGGCGAGGACCCTTGAGCGCTATTTAGGCAAGGACTTTATAGTCAAAGCCAGTGTAGGCCATGTCAAGGACCTTCCCGGTAACAAGCTGGGGATCGACTTGGATGGGGAATTCAAGCCGCAATACCAGGTTTTGCGCGGAAAGAAAAAAATAATCGACGAACTCAGAAAGGCAGCGTCCAGGGCCGATGCCGTCTATCTGGGTCCTGACCCCGACAGGGAGGGAGAAGCAATCGCATGGCATATCGCCGAAGAGATCGGGGCCACAAGAGGACCGATTCGAAGGGTCCTTTTTTTCGAGCTTACGCGCAAGGCGATTCTGGAAGCGCTGGGGAAACCGAACGAACTCAACCGAAAGCTTTATGAGGCGCAGCAGGCAAGGCGAATGCTCGACCGGCTGGTAGGCTACATGATTTCGCCTCTTTTATGGGAGAAGGTGAGATCGGGTCTCAGCGCAGGGAGAGTACAGTCTGTCGCCCTGAGGTTGATCTGTGAGCGGGAGGGAGAAATCCGTGCCTTCGAGAAGCAGGAATACTGGACCATTGAAGTCCGATTGAGCCCGCGACAGGATTTTTCAGATCCGACCTTAGCTTTTACGGCCCAGCTTATCCGCTGCAAGAAGAAAAAGTGTGATATCGCCTCGCATGCCGAAGCCGAGCGGCACGTGCGGGCGCTTAAATCCGCCGCCTATCACGTAAGCTCGGTAGAAAAGAAGCAGCGGCAAAAAGGCCCCTCCCCTCCTTTTATTACCAGCACCCTTCAGCAGGAAGCCGCCCGCAAATTTCATTATTCCGCCAAGCATACGATGGGTATTGCACAAAGGCTCTATGAAGGAATCGAAATCGGGCACGAGGGCGCGGTGGGCCTCATTACCTATATGCGCACCGATTCGACCCGGCTGTCCCAGGATGCGGTCCAGGGGGCGCGGGACTTTATCTCAAAGAAGTGGGGGAAGGAATACCTTCCTCAAAAACCGATTGTCTACAAATCCAGGCAGAGCGCCCAAGGCGCCCACGAAGCGATTCGGCCCACCGATGTGGGGCGCACTCCCGAAAGCATGTCAAAATACCTCACCAGGGAGCAGTCGAACTTATATGGCCTTATCTGGAAAAGGTTTGTGGCGTCCCAGATGGCCTCTGCGCTGATAGATCAAACCACGGTGGACGTTTCAGCGGGTGACTACACGCTGAGAGCGATCGGCTCGGTGATTGTGTTCCAGGGGTTTTTGGCTCTTTATGAGGAGGGAAAAGACGAGCCGGGGGAAGAGGGCAAATCCGATGAGAGGCTGCCCGACCTCTTACGGGGGCAGCACCTCGACCTGCTGGGAATCGAATCGAAGCAGCATTTCACTCAGCCTCCGCAAAGATACACGGAGGCTACTCTGATAAAGACCCTCGAAGATCTTGGAATCGGGAGGCCAAGCACCTACGCGACGATAATATCGACGGTGCTGGAAAGGGAATATGTTCTGCGGCAGAAACAGAGCCTGCTTCCTACAGAACTCGGAATGATAATCGACAGGCTTGTTTCGGCGAATTTTCCAGACATAGTGGACGTAAAGTTTACCGCCAATATGGAAAAGGACCTCGACGAAATAGAACATGGCGGGCGGCGTTCTCAAAATCTTTTGAGCGATTTCTACGAACCTTTTACCAGGACTTTGGAGTCCGCCCGCAAAGGGATGGTCAACCTCAGGGCTGCCGGCTGGCCAACGGACCTCGCCTGCCCACACTGTTCAAAGCCCCTGGCCATTCGTTTGAGCCGCAGCAACGGAGCGTTCCTGGCCTGCAGCGGATACCCGAAATGTTCGTTCACCTCGGATTATGAAAGAGACGAAAAGGGGCATATTCATTTAGTCGACCACAAGGAGCAGACCGTAACGGGCGAGATATGCGAAAAGTGCGGCAAACCCATGACGATAAAGCGCGGACGCTACGGAACTTTCCTGGCCTGCACGGGATACCCGGGATGCCGGAATACGCGGCCCATCTCTACGGGCATCAGATGTCCGCGCGAAGGATGTGGGGGCCAACTGGTGGAACGTATGGGCAAGCGGGGACGCTTTTACGGGTGCAATAAATATCCGGGGTGCAAAATGCTCTTTCAAGGCGAGCCTGTTCACCAAAGCTGCCCATCATGCAAAGCGCCCGTGCTTTTTCGCAGGCAGGGAAAAACGGGGAGCGGGACTCTGTTTTGCATAAATCCATCCTGTAAATTCAAAAGGAAAGAGGAACCGGAGCAGGAGTTGGCAAAGAATGGGCGAAAGGGTGAAAGATTCCGAGACACGGATGGCCACGCATAACCAGATAGAGAGAGCGATGGAAGATGACTGAAGCCCTTGTCCAGTCGAACCTGCTGATTGGCGGCCAGATTGTCGCCTTCGTGTTGGGCTGCGTCTTTGGCAGCTTTTACAATGTGGTCATTCATCGGTTACCATCAGGTCAGTCGATTGTGCGGCCGGCTTCGAAGTGTCCGGCTTGTGGAGAGCCGATCGCTGCATACGACAACATTCCGTTAGTGAGCTATCTGTTGCTGGGTGGGCGGTGCCGCCGGTGCAAAGAACCAATATCTCTTAGATATCCGATTGTGGAAGGGCTAAGCGGCCTTTTGGCTCTTTTGCTTTTCCGCCGCTACGGACTCCACCTTCAAGCGGCAATCGAATTCATCTTTTGTTCGCTGCTGATAATAATCACCATGATCGACCTGGACACCATGGAAATTCCCGATCTTCTGTCACTGCCCGGCATCGCGCTGGGCCTCGTTTTTTCATTCTTCACACCGAGGCTTTTGTGGTGGCAGTCGCTTCTGGGGATAATTGCAGGTGGAGGGATTTTCTGGCTGATCGCGGAGGTATTTGAGCGTGTGAGGCATAAAGAGGGTCTTGGCGGTGGAGACATAAAGCTGCTGGCGATGATAGGAGCTTTCATCGGGTGGGAAGGGGTTGCATTTACGATCCTGGTGTCCTCGGTTTCGGGCATGATTATTGCTTTGCCATTAATGTGGCGATCGGGAAAAGGCCTCGGTTCGGCTTTGCCATTCGGTCCCTTTCTCGCCTTTGGCGCGGTTTCCTATATCTTTTGGGGCCAGATCTTCTACCACTGGTATTTTTCCGATATGCTCGGCATGTAGAAGGAAAAATGACGCGCAGATGTTTCTTCGTGCCGGAATTTGTCCCCGACACGCTGGCCTGTGACCTGCCGGCTGCCATTTCGCGCCAGTTGGAGAGTGTGCTGCGGGCCAGAGTGGGAGAACCCATAGAACTGATTGACGGCCGGGGATCGGCCTGGGAATGCCTGATTACCGGGATTCGCCGCGGGCGAGTCAGCGTCTCCCTGCTAAGGAAGCTGGAGCGCGCCAGTCGAGAATCGCCGCTGGCCGTAACACTTGCAGTCGGAATCGCCCGCCCGGACACGATGGACCTCATCGTGAGACAGGCAACCGAAATGGGCGTTTGGCGCCTCGCTGTCTTTCGCGCCTTGAGGAGTCAGTACGCCCTGTACGGCAAATCCGCAGAAAAGAAAAAGGAGCGCTGGTCCAGAATAGCGAGCGAGGCTATTTGCCAGTGCGGCAGGACGAAGACTCTTGAAATTGCGTTTTATGAGCACCTTAGCCATCTTCTCACCTCCTTTGAATCTGAAGAAAGTGAGAGGGAACATACTCTTAAGATATTTGCGCTGGAGCGCGAGTCGCGCAAGGGGCTGAGGAGTTTGCAGAGTGAAGCGGCAGCGGATATTCACCGGATTTGGGTTGTTCTGGGCCCCGAGGGCGGCTGGGACAGGGGGGAAAGTTCTTTGTTGATGGGAGCAGGATTCAGGCCGGTAAGCCTTGGGCCAAGGACGTTGCGCCTGGAAACGGCTGCCACGGCTCTGATTTCTTCCGTACAGCTTCTGTGGGGAGATATGAGTTAACCAGTCGAGGGATGGAGAGTTTCAGCAATCAGGGTATTGGCCTTTTGCCTTTTTACTTTTTACTTTGCCTTTCAAAGGCAAGGGGGTTTGCCAATGAAATGTGTTAAATGCGGCTACATCAGTTTCGATTACCTTTCCGAATGCAAGAAATGCCGAACCAGCCTGACAGCGGCCAGAGAGAGCATCGGCTTTCCCGGGGTAAAACCGGCAGTCCCGTTCCTTCTGGGATCACTTCTTGAATCAGGTCCGGAGCCGGAGAGCGGCATCGCAGAAGTCGAAACGCTTACTTCTTTCAGGTTGGTTGAGGAAGCCGGCGCCCCGTTTGACCCTGGAGACGACGGTGTTGCCGTATCCCCGGGGGAAGAGGCCGTAGAGGATGTTGCGCAGCAATCTTTACCAATCGCGGACCCTGAAGGGTTGGAGGAAGATTTCAGCCTGCTCGACCTCTCCGATGAAGAAATCGAGCTGCTTATCGACAAAGAAGCCCTGGAAAGCGTAGATACCGAGGCAATGCTGACCGACAGCATTACAGACACCGGCGGCATACGCTCCACGGAGCATCTGTGGGTTTCTGAACTTGACCCCCCGGCCAGAGTGCTTTCACCGCCCGAGGTTGAAGCGGCGGCAGAGACGACGCCGGCCAAATCGGCCCGGAGCCTTGAGGATTACCATCACTTACAAAGCAAAAGCAGTTGAAAGCAAAAGACGTTCAAGACAAAAAGCATTGACACTCCCGTTGAATTCCACTAGCATTAATATTTTGTGGCGAGGTAGCTCAGTCGGTAGAGCAGTGGACTGAAAATCCTCGTGTCCTCAGTTCGATTCTGAGCCTCGCCACCAGAAATACGAAGGGGTTACGGTAACTTAGCCGTAGCCCTTCTCGATTTTTGGTGGGAAAAATCAGCGACTTTGCCCATTTCTTTGCCCGTTTGACAATTCAAGTACGCGCGCTGCTTTTGCGCTACGGCCTGCAAGTCTCTGTCGCTGACTATGTTATAGCGGTCGAATACTGAGCGGGTCCTGTGGCCGGAAGTCTTCATAGCTACAGCATCGGGTATTTCCGCTCGAACCATGTTCCGAACTGCCGTTCTCCTGAAATCCTGGAACTTTTTCGGCCCGATTCCGGCTGTTCTGCACGCGGACATCCAAGCTTTGCGGAATCCATCAATCTTGTCGGTTCCTTTTTTGTTCAGGAAAACGTAGGGCAGAGCGGTTTCAAGTCCCTTCCTTCTCTGCCAGAGCTTCTCGAACTCCCCGATTAGCTCTTCATCAAGATAGATTGTTCTGGCGTCTTCGTTTTTGGTGTCGCCCGGATCGAGCCGGACTATTCCATTTTTCCGGTCCACCTGTGACCATTGCAGGGACAAAATTTTCGAGATTCGCCATCCTGTCACATAGCCAAAAATCACAACGGGTTTAAGATGGTCCGGCAGGTGGTTTCGCAAAGCTGTGAAATCGGAATGCTCGAAAAATCCTTTTCGGATATTGTTTTCTTTCAACATGGGGATATGCGGCATTCGGTCAACCTTTGGCGGTGTGCCTTGAGCGCCCAGGTTCAGCATACGCTTGAGCGCTGACAGTTCGCGGTTGATGGTCGCCTTTGCCGCGCCCGATACCGTCTTGCCTTCCACTTCCTTAGCTTCGCTCCTGTGTTCGGTGTACTTCCTCACTTTGGAAGTATCAAGTTCGATCACAAGCATGTTGCCGAAGAACTCTTTCAGGTGGACGGAAGAATGGGGATTTGCGGGGATTGTCGGGGAGACCACGAAAAAAACAAAGATGCGTAACGGCTAATGACTTTTACGATGCTGCGTAATTTTCTGCTCATATTCCCGCAGAGATCTTTTGAACTGTTCTTTTTTCGCCTTTTCTCTAACATGACTATCGAGGGTAGAAATCACCATATCTGCCAGTTTGACCATTAATCTAGCGGTATTTGGATTTTCAACATTACACTCTTGGAGCTCGTAGTCGGCCCTGATTCTATGATTGTGAAGAGTACCAATACTAACTCCTGCCTTTTTGAGTTCGTCACTCGAACAATTACTCAGTTGGCTCCGAATGTAACCGTGAGCATCCGATCCACGGCTGACTTCGCAACCGAGGTTCCGGATGGTTTCGCATGCAATGTTGAATACAGAATAATAGGCACGGCTTATTGCCGTCCTCAGCTCAGCAGGAGCGGTAGCCGAACCTAATTTCCTGGCCAAAGCTAGAAAATCTCTCGGGTCCATTTAGCGAATGTCGAATGCGAGCCTGATCTTATCCCTCTGGGGCCACGGTGAGAGGGACACCCAGAGCTCGGTGAACTTGTTATACGCAGAGAATACATTTTCAACACTGTCCTGAACGACGATTTCCAGGGTGAGCCATTCTTCATTGCCCTCCGGCTCGCATTCCATTTTTAGAAAAGCTGTTTTTAGGTTTGCAAAACATTTCGCAACGAGCCTGATTGCAGTGTCAATACATTGATGCAACCCATACTGATTGGAGAAATCGAGAAGTTGGGCTGGCAAATTGATCGCATAGGGTGGAGTTGATACCAGATATAAAACCAGCCCTGGGTCACTGTAAAACGCAGGGGGATGTGCAACGCTCGTCACGGCCACTTGGTCAGGCCGGCTCGAAGCGCTTATGGACGGCTTATCGATTTTAAACCTCACGCCATGCTTTCCGGCAAGCCGCCGATAATAAGCTATGAATTCATCGAACTCTACCTCATAAGCGTTTTCACTTACTGACTGCCCTGAAATCCAGTATCCTGTACTGAGATAAGGCCGTGACTGAGGGATAGGGCTGCCGGAAAAATCCCTTATATCAATTCTCGGACTTTCATCCTCAAGGTTCTGAGAAATTGCAGTCATCCTCTCGTATTGGAGGATCTTTTCTGCAATCAGAGCTTTATAACCCAATTGCTGAACCTCGCTCAGTTCTGCCTCTTCCATATTGACCTCTGAATATCGCTTCCAGTCAAATCGGCAAAGCCCTTTACGATCCACTCGCGGGCCAAATCGAACCAAGCCTGCATTCCTTGGAAAGATTTATCTTCGCCGATTCCACGAACGGTAAGCTCTAGGACAAGCATGGGCAATTTAGTTTCCCGCATTCTCACATAACGAATTCTTGCATGCAGGCGCCCGTGTTTCTCAGGAAGTATGAACGTTGTCTGCCAATTTATTCCGGATGGTTCCGGGAGAAATCGTTTCCGTATCCGAAAAGCGAAATCTGGAAACACCTCTCCAATTTGCCCCAATTCCCGCCATCCCTCCCCTTGCGGAATATGATTGATATAGGTCATTTCATATTGAAGCGGGTCAATCTCTCCGAGCTCATTCCGAGTCAGAAAATCCCTCAATTGCACTAACCGATCAAAGAATATGCGTTTCACATAGTCATATCGCGGGTACTCATCCTTCGGAGAAGTTTTCCTCCAATTATGCAGGAATCTGTCTCTTTGCACTTGGATTATTTCGTTCCCTTTCTCCCGGATGAACCAAATTCGTGGGAGGGGAGGCACATTGGCGATCTCGACTGTTATTCGCGATAGCTCGTCATGTTCTTCAAGTATAGGATCGAGGGGGGCAACCTCTCGGCATTCGGGATATTCAGGCCTGAATTCGTTCCATAAAAGACCGAGATAAGGGGTCAGAAAGGCGCTGATGGGTTTGTATAGAACTCCGCAAACTACCTCGATGACCGGAGGGTTTTCGAAATTAGGCAGCGGGATTTCATTGTCGGGATCACGCATCCAGTGCTGTCCTCTTCGCAAGATAAGAGAAATACTAACATAATCGTCATCGGACATCCAATTGCTTAAATTAAACAAAAAGTTCCTAAACGCCAAGGGAATAATTTCCGGGAAATGAGATTTCAGCATACTCTACGTTATTTTTCTCATTGCCCGACTTTGCCCGTCACTTTGCCCGTTGAACCGCGAAAATCCAAAAATTTGCCAACATTTACCAACGTAAAAAAGAGCCGAAATCCTTGCTGCAAAAGGGGATCGGCTCTCTGTCTATCTCTGCGGGTCACGCCTTTTTCGGACTGAAAATCCTTGTGTCCTCAGTTCGATTCTGAGCCTCGCCACCAGAAATACGAAGGGGTTACGGTAACTTAGCCGTAGCCCTTTTCGATTTTTGGCGGGAGAAATGGGAGATCGTGTCCCAGTTATTCTCATACGCCTTGATCGGCCCCCAATTCAAGCCCCAACCGGATGTGTATGGAGTTCCGTCTTTGTGCTCCTTACGCATTTTATCAAACTCCTTCTTAGCCTCAGCGTGAGAGAGGATAAAGAATCGTATCGGAGAGCCACGGTCAGGAAAGGGCGCGAGGACAACAACCAGAAAAAGGTCTGGTTAAGGAGTCACCCTAGCGGGATTTCTTCAAGGGTCATCGCCGCCGCCCCGGATTCTCCGTCCTAATCACCGGGTTGCAATATCGAGCTGTTTTCGAGTCAAATCACAGAGGCCGTCCTTCAGTTCCGATATTCCAGCGTGAAGTGCCTCAACATGGCCAAAGCTTCCTTCAGCCGCCATCAGTTTTCGCAAATCAGCCCCGACTTTTCTTTCAATACAAAAGCGATCAACACTGATTGATGCTGGTGAACTCTCGCTGAATTCGCTGTAAATACAGGGAAAAATAGAGTCCGCCTTCATTAACCAGTTGATTTCGTTGGCAATATTGGACTTTATTTTCTGAAATAACAGCGGGTAACAGCGGTCCGATGTCGAGTGGCGGCTTTCGGATGTCGGATGTGGAATGACCTTGCGCTCCACGGAAATCCGATAACCGACCTCTGTCTGCGGCTGTTTTACCGGTTTTGCCGGGCGCGTCACCTGAAAATTCAGGTGAAATGCAGGCGCGCAGTAAGCGGTCAGGCGCCAAATTGCTCTCGGAATCATCTGAAACGGCCTCAGATAAAAAGTTTTCAAAGAAACGCAGCCAGTATTATGGCCGCTTCGCCAGCGAGCGGCGATTCCGCGCGAAGCGCGGGAGTCCACTCAAAGCCCGCAAATATTATACTTCGCAAAGAGAAGTATTGTCAAGAAAAAAATGAAGCGATTTTTTTAAAAACAGGATTTTCAATGAATCGGTCCGGCAGTATCGCTTTGAAAAACCTTTCAGGGACGCCCGTATTTCATTTCAGTATGAGATGGTCACCGTGCCTCCGGCTGAGGCGAGGGCGAATCTGCTTAGAAGACTTTTTCACTACACTCTTTTCCAGAACTCCCACCATGCGGGTTTCCGGTTCTCAACCTTCCGACCAAGCGATTACGCCATGCTCAGATGGTGCTGGAGCGTCGGCAGCGTTTGGGAGGCAAAAGTCTTGAGATCCTGGTCGGTCCCTTCTTTCGTTTCATTTGTGAACAGGTTTGTTTCCTTTTGGTGCGATCCGACGGCAAATCTCATGTAAGCATCGTCAAACTTTGAGCCATTCAGCTTTGAGAACGCCTCGAGGTCGCTTCTCCTGTCATGAGCAGACCGGGTGGCCTGTGCTCGTAGTTTTCTCATTGGCAAGGGAGTTTTCGCCTGCTGCACCCTCACGAAACAGGACCTGATTTTACGGTAATCATTTTTTAAATATTTCCGATAGAATGGGTAAGTCGAGCGGTGATTTTCAGTTTGTTGCCGGCGCTGCATTACAGGGCTAATCGACTTGCAATTAATGATGGAGGTGTATATTCTTGATATGATGAAGAGGCGGTATGTTTAGCCTAAAGGAGAACGATGATCGACCGCGAACGGAGTAATCCGGGAGAGCCCGTGGCTGGTGGATAAAAAATTGGACTTCGACAGAATTACCATCTCACCTCTGGAAGAGTGCGACATACCCACAATCCTGGAAATAGAATGCGACAGCCAGCTGGATCCCTGGAATGAAAAGGCCTTCGTTGAGGAAACCAAGCGGGTAAATTCAAAACTGATGGTGGCGAGGCTGTCCACGGGAGTTTGCGGTGGTGCGCCCGATCATCGCGCGGCGGCGGGCGGGCGCAATGCAGGAGTCGTAGCTGGATATATCTGCTTCTGGGCTGTAGGAGACGAGATTCAAATCCTAAACCTGGCAGTCCGTAAGAGTTTAAGGCGAATTGGGGTAGCTCGAAGGCTCATTGAATTCGCAATTCAAACCGGAAACAGCCGGCATGCGCGATTCGTCAGTCTCGAGGTGCGCCAAAGCAATCTAGCCGCCCGCAAGCTGTATGAATCACTGGGTTTTAGGGTCGTTGGCGAGCGGCCCGGCTACTATGGAGTTCAGAAGGAATCGGCCATACTGATGGAACTCGAAATAAGGGACCTTCCAGTATGATTTATGACCAGTTGCAATCAGATGCTCTTGCCAGGAACCTGGACCTTACAAATATCGCGGTGGTTATCCCCGATTCTTTTCAAACCCTGGAGGAGACGGTAAGAGGATATGCCGGCAAAGAAAAGCAGGCCCGTGACCTGCTTTTAGAATACCACCACAGGTACAGGAACTGGCAGTATGTTGTGCAGGAGGCCCAGAGGTACGCCGTCGGCAATTTGCGCCTATATCAAAAGAGCAGGTTCAGCGGAAAGGTAATATACCTGCTGTCGAACATTTTTCTCGACGCCTTGAAGCAGTCCGAGCGTTTCGAAATCCGAAGCCTTGCCGCCGATCATCTTTTTGCGTACTGGATGAAGCTTTTGGAGGAAATGCCCGAAGAGATCGCCAGGCCGGCGCCCGGGGAGATCAGCGCCAAGGGCATTGAGGAGGTCTTCCAATCGCACACCTCCTGCCACCAGGGAATTCTTCGATACTTTTTCCAGCAGCTTTCGGAGTTGCCTGAGGCCCCTTTTGAATTTCTCATGCGGAGCTTTTATCCTCCGAGACGTATCGGGGCCCGGCTGCTCAAAATCTGGCGGGACGACGCCCCATTTATTGAACTGAGGGCTTTTCTGACAAGATTTTTAAGCAGTACTTACGAGTTTTGGCTGTGCAGGGAGGACCCGCGCAGGTGGCTCGACCTGCGGGCGGAAAAGCTCCTGCCCGCGGACTCCCGGCTGGAAGCCCTCAGCCACGATTTTTTACGCAAGCGGTTGCAGGAACTTCAGACCGAGGTTGCTGCCTACCCCGAACATCGCAAAGCTGTCGAAATCCTCACCGGGATGACCGACTTCCATGATATCGTGCAACTCTATCTTCAACTGCCGCGCAAGGTCGATGAAGAAGGCGACGAGTTTTCGAAAAGTGCTAACATCAGCATGCTCGTGCGGCTCAAGGTTCTGGAGGTTACGGGGCTTGAGGCCATTCACGAAGATATTCTCCGGGAAATAAACGCCGAGATCGGCAGATGGATAACGCGGGAACCGGCAGATAAACTTGAAACGCTGCTGGATCGCATACTGAGGGCGCTGGAGATTTCTTTTAAGGAACATCCACAGGCGGCGCTGCAGATCATACGCACGATGGGTCTGGAAATTGTTGCGACAGACCACAGGCCTTTCCTCGATTTCTTTTTGAGGCGAATCGTACAGTTGGGGTTCGAGTCCCCGATGCTGGGCCAGGTAAACGACCGGTGGCAGATATCCGTAAATCCGGCTCATCTACCCAATGTCAGAGTCTGGCTGGATATAATAAAGGCCAACCCGCTGAAATGCAGGTCTCTTCTTTCCGCCCTTATAGTGAACCTCTCCCTGGGGGGGATTTTCGTCCGGGACACGGACTTATTCCAAAAAGACGTTTCTCAGTTGCTCAACGTCCCTGTGCGGCCCGTCTACAACCTCGTAAAGCAACTCGCAAAGCTGCTCCCTGTCTATTTCAGCCAGATCGGGGCAGAGGGACTTCTACGGAAGGTCTCCACCGATGTTGACGAGATCACCGGCAGAAGCGACAAGCTCATTCACTTTTTAAGGAAGCAAAGCCACGTAGAAAGCAACAACGTCATCGTATCTTTCATACAGGGAATAATAGAATACTGGCGTACAATGGACAAGAGGCCCCTGGAGCGGCTGATTCCAAGCGAGGTTTATTCGGAGATCCCGCAATCCGGACCGCTGGTCGATGAGATTCACAGGATTTTCAAAAACCTTTTCAGCATCAGGACGATCCGCCATACACAGGACCTGCTCGATCTGAGGGAAGATGAGGCCAAAGCTTACATAGCAAAGGTCCAGGGCGTTTCGGAAAAAGAGCGCACACGCGCATACCTCATGATCGAGTTCTATCAACTGCTGCATGAAAAATATGCCCTGGGCTTCAAGGACATCCGTGTTCATCTTCACCGCGCAAAAAGCATCGGGCTGCCCGACCCGGCCAAACTGCTGGACGCCCTCGACAATAACTCCGATTCATTCCACCTGCTCACTGTCATTCTGGATTATCTCGGCGAACTCAAGGAAGTCATCCTGACCCCCGGCGAACTGAAGATAATGGAAAACATTTATTACAAGCGCCATATAGCCGTAGACATTCCCTCTATGTACGGGTCTTACAACGAACCGCGCTTCGATGCGCTAGGGTTGACCTTTCGGCTGGAAAACCTTGCCAACGTGATGTTCGAGGAGATCATTTTTTCAATAAATTTGAGTTTTATCACCAGGGCCAGCTTTCAGCGGATCGCACGTTTCATTCCGCTTTTTGTGAAAGCGCTGGAGATAGACGGCATCACTTCCATACGCCTGAGGAGCCACCAGGATTTTTTCATCAAGGCCCTTGAGGTCCCAAGGCTTTCGCATTCACAGTTCATGGACATTTTCAGGGGTTTTTCAGAAACGATAAAGCAGATAATCCAGACTTATTACGAGTCGATTCACGATGAAAATCTCGAACTTGTAGTCAAGCAACTCGGACCCGACAAACTGCTTCAGAGGTATCAAAGAGACGGCGAGGCGGCAGTGGAAAGGACACAGAGGGTCTCGGAGAGCTTTCTTCGCGACCTGGTTGCAAGGACTTTCGGACTCCAGTATTTCGACCACTTTATAGCCAGCATCCTTACCACTTTGGCCACGCAGAGAGAAGAACTGAGCAGCCCCGATCTGGACCTGATGTTAAGCTATGACCCCGGCAGGACCGTTTCTCACCTCTATCGTCCCAAGATCGAGACGCTCGACTCCATATACATGGGCAACAAGGCGCACAAGCTTGCCGATTTGCATTCTATGGGAATCAGGGTCCCGCCCGGCTTTGTCATAACTACGGAGTACTTCCGGTGCAGGCCGGTGATAGACGGTTTCTGGCAATCCCGGGAAGACTTCGAGCAACGGGTGCTGGAAATGGTGGCGCAAGTGGAGGTCGAGACGGGGCGCAAGTTCGGCTATCCGGGCAACCCGCTTCTGTTCTCCGTGCGGAGCGGCTCTGCGGTTTCAATGCCTGGAATGATGAACACTTTCCTCAACGTGGGAATCAACGAGGAAATAGTCAAAGGTCTGATCGCCCAGACGGGGGAAGCCTGGTTTGCATGGGACAACTACAGGCGTTTCATACAGTCATGGGGGATGTCGTTTGGGATTCGCCGAGACGAATTCACCGCCATGATGAACTGGTTCAAGAGATTATATAGCAGGAGCGTCAAACGGGAATTTACCCCTGTGGAAATCAGGGATCTTGCCCGGTCCTACCGGCGAGTCCTCCAGGCGCATGATATCGAGTTTTCCGAATCCCCCAGGGACCAGCTCTTCACTGCCATTCGCCAAGTGGTGGAATCCTGGGAATCGGACAAAGCCAGGACCTACCGTGATATTATGATGCTTTCGGACAACTGGGGCACCGCCGTCACCATCCAGGCGATGGTGTTTGGAAACCTGGACACTCATTCGGGGGCCGGCGTCATGTTCACGCACAATCCGCGCACAACGGAGGACAAGGTTGACCCGGTGGGGGACTTCACATGGGGAAACCAGGGGGAAGACATAGTGGGAGGCCTGGTAAAAACGCTCCCGTTGTCCGAAAAACAAAGACTCGATGCGTCCGAACCCCGGGAGACTTCGCTTGAAGCGCTTTTCCCGCGAGTCTATAAAGGCTTGTCGGATATGGCGAAGAAGCTTGTCTATGAGAACCACTGGGCGCCCCAGGAAATAGAGTTCACATTCCAGGGGGATAGAGAAGAGGGAGTGTATGTCTTGCAGTCGCGCGACATGACGCCCCGCATAAAGCGCTCCTATCCGGTTTTCAAGAAGACCGAGGATCTGCACTCAAGATACCTTGGAAGCGGCATTGGAGTCAGCGGAGGGGCCATCGCGGGACTGGCCGTCTTTGACCTCGAATCCATCCGGCGCATCAAAGACGAGCATCCGGACCAACCGGTCATCCTTATACGCTCGGACACGGTGCCGGACGACATACACGAGATCTCAATCGCGGACGGCGTTCTAACGGCCAAGGGGGGCGCCACATCGCACGCCGCCATCGTCGCCCACCGGCTTGGCAAGACCTGCGTAGTCGGTTTGGGCCGCATGAGAGTCCGCGAAGCCGAAAGCACCTGCATGATCGACGGTCACCCGGTCAAAACGGGCGACCTGATAAGCATAGACGGCAGAAGCGGAGCGGTTTATTCGGGAATGCTCGAAGTCGAGCAGGTGGATTTGTAGACGCGTGCGGATCGGAAGCACGCATCCGCCAGCGATTTAGCGGGAAGGGAACATATGCAATTGAGCTGGTGGCCCTTTATGAGCAAAAGCCTGCTTCTCTTCACTTAGCGCAGCCTGTTCGATAGCTAGTTGATCTAGGTCCTGCTGCAAGCCGCTTATAAATTGCAGCTCTTTGGAGATTTCGTTCATTTCTGAAAGTTGAGTAAGCAGATAGCCCATTTGTATTGCTCTTATATCCCCCAACGACACTTTCATCTTCGCGGATCTGAGCGTATCCACTGCATCATGAGTTTTTTCGAGCACTATGCGGATCATTTCCTTTTTGCCC
>DASPQK010000088.1:0-18133 GCA_035624985.1 Syntrophobacteraceae bacterium
ACAAGGATGGTGGACTGAAAACCGGGCGCTGAGTAAATAGTTCCTTCTCCCTTCACTGCTTACTGTTCACTCGCGACGGGGTCGCGCTGAACCGGGGACTGATACGGTGTTGCGTTCAAGATTGGGCGGGGCTAAACCCCATAAGCGCTCAAATAAGCGCGTAAGTTATTGAATTTACTGATGGCACGATTAGGATTTTCGTCACCCCGGCGGAAGCCGGGGTCCAGTGCATTATTTATTGATGTTACAGCAAAAAAACAAAAATCTGGATTCCGGCCCCCGGATCGGGTCCGGGGCAGGCTTCGCCGGAATGACGATCCTTTTCCTTGCATTGCCTCATCCTTATTTGAGCGCTTATGGGGCTAAACCCCGCCCCTCCGTGGGGGAGGGGGAGCGCAGCGCTGTATGCCCTCCCGGTTACATCGATCTTGAACGCAACCTGGTATGAGTTGAAAAACACTTCCCTTTTTGCTCCCTGTTTCCTGCTCCCTGCTACCTCAAAAGGTTAAAACTGCCCGGATCGAATGAACCCGTCCGCCTGAAGGCGTAGACGACGATCGCCAGACCCACCGAAACCTCCGTTGCGGCCACGGCCAGGATGAAAAGCACGAACGCCTGGCCGTCGAAATTGTTCCACCGTAGCGTAGCCGCTACGAAAACTATGGATGCCGCATTGAGCATGATCTCAATCCCAAGGACTATCATGATAAGGTTGCGCCGCACCACGGCGCAAAATACACCCAGCCCGAACACAATCGAGGCGACCAGCAGAATATGACCGAACGGCGCTATCATTTAGTTCTTCCTTTTGCCTTCCTGAAAGCCAAGCTGAAGCGCGCCGACCAGTGCGAGCAGAAGCAGGATCGAAACGATCTCTATTGAAAACCAGTGATGCTCGAAAACGAACAGGGCGAATTGTCTCGGCGAGGCGCTCAGCATGCCCACGGAAACCTCCATCCCCGGTGTTTGCGCCCCCGTCACGATTGCTGCCGCAAGATAGATCGCGCCGAAGAACGCCGCAGGCAGCCACTGACTCAGCGGAAACATTACCTCCCGGGACGGCTCCAGCCTGATCATCATGACCACGAACAAAAACAGCACCATTATCGCGCCCGCGTAAACGATAATTTCCAGGGCGGCCAGAAGAGGCGCTCCGAAGAGGTAGAAAAGCATCGCCGTCCCGAAATAGGACACGATCAGGTAAACCACGGCATGCACCAGATTCCTGCGGGTGATTGCGATAGCGGTGGCCCCAATCACTGCCGCCGATATCAGATAGAAAAAAACCCCGTATAGCGACATGAAAACTCCGTTTTCCTGATTCCTGATCGATCAGGGCATGTTGCTCTTTACATCGACCGGCTTGCGCTCGCCGATATGTTCGCCTTTGCCGCCGTAGCTGGTGGTCACACCGGCATACCTGTAGAAGTTGTAATCCGGGTCCTTTCCCTGGTGACCGACAAGCAGGTCCTCCTTTTCATAAACAAAGGAAAGTATGTCTTTCTTGCAGAATTCGTAATCGGTGGTGAGTTGAATTGCGCTGGTCGGGCAGGCTTCCTCGCAAAACCCGCACAGAATGCATCGCGCGAAGTTGATCCGAAACCATGCTGCAAACCGCCGCCCATCCGGCCGTTCGGCGCCCTCCATCGATATGCAGTTGACCGGGCAAACCGCCGAACACAGATAGCAGGCTACGCAGCGCTCCCCTCCATCAGGGTCCCTCGTCAGGATAATCCTTCCACGGGCCCTTGGGGGCAGGGGCCGCTTGTATTCAGGGTACTGCTCCGTTATCGGTCTTCGAAAAAGATGAATAAATACCGTCCAAAGACCTGAAAACAGCGCTCCAACAGCCTCCAATACGGATTCCATCATGGCAACTCCGGTTAGGGTCCAGCGCTGCGCGGGATCCCGACTCAGTGGATGAAACCTGATACCAGCCCCACCAATCCCGTCACGAGAATATTTATCAGGGAGAGCGGGATCAGCACCTTCCATCCAAGGGTCATGAGCTGATCGTACCTGAGCCTGGGAAGCGTGCCCCGCACCCAGATCATGAACAGGGCGACCAGAAATATCTTTGCCAGCAGCCAGAAGACCGGCGGCAAAAACGGCCCGCGCCAGCCGCCCAAAAACAGCACGGCCAGAATGCCCCCGAAGACCATCATGTGAACGTATTCGCCCAGAAAGAAAAGACCGAAGCGCATGCCGCTGTATTCGGTGTGGTAGCCCGCTACCAGTTCGTTTTCGGCTTCGGGCAGATCGAAAGGAATTCGCTTGCTCTCGGCCATCGCGCTCACAACGAAGATCAGGAAGGCCAGGGGTTGAAACAGGATAAACGGGTATCTTTGCTGAGCCTCGACTATGGAGACTATGCTGAACGAGCGCGCCATCATCACTATGGGGACGAGCGAAAGCCCCAGCGAAAGCTCATAGCTGATCATCTGGGCCGCGCCCCGTATGCCGCCCAGAAGGCCGTATTTGGAGTTCGACGCCCAGCCGCCCAAGGCTACTCCATAGACGCCAAGTGAGGACAAGGCAAAGACGAAAAGAAGCCCGATGTTCAAATCGGTCACAACGAGCGGCACCCTGTGTCCCAAAAGGCTTAACGGCTCGCCGAAGGGTACCACTGAAAACATCAGCAGCGCCGTGCCGGCAACGACCGCAGGAGCGATCAGAAAAAACGTCCTGTCCGCCCCCTCAGGCACGGTATCCTCCTTTGTTATCATCTTGACTATATCGGCCACCGGCTGGAGCAGCCCAAAAGTCCCGGCCCGATTCGGCCCGTAGCGGATCTGAAGCCTGGCCAGGAACTTGCGTTCCACCCACACGAGGTAGGCCGCAATGAAAAGCACGACGAGCAGCACGACCGTCAGCTTCACAATAAGGATAAAAAACCCGGCAAGCCAAATCAGCATCAGCCACTCCGAGTAACTCAACAACCCAATCAGGACTTAATTCCTAATTCCTAATTCCTAATTCCTAATTGCATTCCCTCATCGATCGATATCGGGCAGGATAATGTCTATGGAACCGATGATGGAGATCAGGTCCGCTATGCTCTCTCCCGCAGCCAAGATCGGCAGGGTCTGTATATTGGCGAATCCCGGCCCTCGCACACGTATCCGGTAAGCGTAGCCGAGGCCGTCGCTTATCACGTAATAGCCGTGCTCTCCCCGAGGGACTTCGGTGGCCCCGTAAGCCTCGCCCCTGGGGATCTTCATGCCCCTGGTCACATTGATGAAATGATGAATGAGAGTTTCAATGTCCCTGAGCATCTCGTTTCGCTTCGGTATCGCATAGCGGTAGTCCTCGGTGACACATCGGCCCGAAGGCATCTGGTCGGCCGCCTGCTCTATGATGCGGATGCTCTGGCGCAATTCCTCGACCCTAACGAGGTAGCGCGCGTAGCAGTCGCCCTCCGTCGCCGTGGGGACCTCGAATTCATAATTCTCGTAGCCCGAATAGGGAAACTTCCTGCGAAGGTCCCACTCCAGGCCGCAAGCGCGCAAATTGGGCCCGGTTACCCCCCAGTCCATTGCCTCTTCCAGGCTTATGCGCCCGACCCCTTTGGTCCTGGCCAGGAATATGGGGTTTTTCCTCAGCAGCTTTTCGTACTCGTGCAGCCTGCGCGGGAATATCTTCACCAAATGGTCGACGGCCTCTTTCCAGCCTTCGGGCAGGTCCGCCGCCACCCCGCCGATCCGCAGGTACTCTGCGTGCAGCCTGCCGCCCGTAATGAGCTCTATTATGTCAAGGATCATCTCCCGTTCGGCGAAAGTGTAAAAATTGGGCGTCATTGCCCCCAGGTCGTGCGCGAAAGTGGCGAACCAGACCAGATGGTTGCTCAGCCGATACAGCTCGGCAAGCAACACCCGAATCGCCTGCGCCCGCTCAGGGACCCGGATGTCGGCCAGGGTCTCGACCGCCGTTACATATGAGAACTCAAGACTACTGCCCGCCAGGTAGTCGTTGCGGTCCGTGTAGGGGATATACTGGTGCCAGGTCTGCCGCTCGCCGAGCTTTTCGGATGCCCGGTGATGATAGCCGATCTCCAGTTCAAGGTCCCTGATCTGTTCCCCCTCAAGCTCGGCAATGCAGCGCAAAAGGCCGTGGGTGCTCACATGGTGTGGCCCTATGTTGAGGAGAAACTCATTACGGAGATCGGGCGTCCGATATCGGGTATCGGATATCGAACCCAGCTGAGATCCTTGGGCATCGAGCTCTTTTTCCGACCTCCGATACCCGGTATCCGATAACTGTTGGGCGTCCAGGGGCTGGCGCATCCGGGCATCGGCAGCCGTATAGGGCGCCATCTCAGTTGCCCTCCCCGGATAGTCCTTTCTGAGCGGGTGGCCCTCCCACCAGTGGGGCATAAGGATCCTTGAAAGGTTAGGATGGCCTTCGAAACGGATGCCGAACATGTCGAACACTTCCCGTTCGTACCAGTTGGCCGAGGGCCAGATGTCGGTGACCGATCCGGCTGTGGGATATGCGCCGTGCAGCCCGCACTTCACCCTTATGCGGCTCGCGCTGTCGAAGGAAAGCAGTTGATAGACCAGCGTAAAGTCCGGCGCCGATACCACAGGCCGGCTGCCCGGCAGCCGCAGCAGGCCGCCCCCGAGGTCGGTGAGAGCCCCCGCAAAATCTTTGTTCCAGATCCGTTCGCGTCTTGCGGATTCATCTATGGCAGTCAGGTCGTCAAGACGCCTGTATTTCGCCTTTGCCTCGAACTTCAAATAACGCAGCACTTCCTTCACGATCTCCGGGCCGGCCTCTATTGTGAGCATATCCGAGGTGTGAGGCGCCGCTGAAAAACTTTGGCCGAACCGCTCCCGCAGTTCCGCGGCAAGCGAGAGATCACCGCTTGAGAATTCGATGCGGCGCGCGGGAGGCGTCCACATCACATCGGAACGGCTGCCCCACTGCGGCGGGTTGGGCAGCTCCGAAACGCCCCTGATCGAGACGCCTTCATAGCCGGGACCGCGCGGGTCCCTGGATTTAGTCGCACCGCCGACGAGCACCGGCCTGTCGGTCCCCTGCGTGCCGCCGGCCATGTGAAAAATCCTGCGGCTCGGCTTTTCGGTGGAAATCTTTTCCTGCAAAATGACAAGCCCCTGGAGAAGGGCCTCCGGGCGCGGAGGACAACCCGGAACGTAGACATCGACCGGAATTATCTGGTCAACGCCCTGCACCACGCTGTAAACGTCATACATCCCGCCCGAATTCGAACACGAGCCCATGGAGATAACCCACTTGGGTTCGGGCATCTGCTCGTAGAGTCGCAGCACAATAGGAGCGATTTTCTTGAAGACCGTCCCGGACACTATGAGAAGGTCGGCCTGCCGGGGCGAAGGCCGCAGCACTTCTGCGCCAAACCTCGCCAGGTCATATCGCGACGTGAAAGATGCGGCTTCTTCGACAAAACAGCAGGAAAGACCAAAAAACATCGGCCACAGGCTGAATTTGCGCGCCCAGTTGACCACCCTGTCGGTCAGGCTCAGGAAACGGCTGTCGGCTGTCGGATCTCGGCTCTCGGATGTCTGATCTCGGGGGTCCGATACCCGATACCCGCTCCCGGCTCCTCGCTCCCTGTCCCCTGCTACGTCTTGTGCTCTTTCCAATCGAGTCCTCCCTGTCTCCAGATATAGAACAACCCGGCGAGCAGCAGGATGATGAAAAACGCCATCTGGGCATAGCCGGCCAGACCGGCATCCTCGTAAATCACAGCCCAGGTGAAGATGAATGCCCCTTCCACATCGAAGATCAAAAAGAAGATAGCCACCATGTAGAAAGGCACAGGGTAGCGGAACCGGGCTGAGCCCGTCGGAATGATGCCGCATTCGTATGGCCTGGACTTTTCAACGCTCTGTTTCTTCTCGCCCACCCAGGCCGCCAGGAAAAGCTGCGAAGCTATGAAAGCCGCAACCAGGATCGTGTAGACAACCAGGCTGAAAACCCCTGATTCAAAGGGAGACATCGCACCCTGCGCTATCGGCTCCATGAACCCCCCGGAACAGGTCATGCGACCGCAGTCCAGTATCTTATGTCCTATATGTCCTGTATGACCTATGATTCCTGTGGGAAGCATAGGTGCAGAAAGTAATAATTGTTCATGCTCCGGTAAATGGCCCGCCATGAAAAGAGTGATGAGAACCGGCGCAGACTTCGGCGCCCGGTCGTCGGCCGTCAGGGACCGCCGGGGTTTTCCCGTTGCTTTTCACTCCTCATTCCTTGCTCGGATGTAGCTTCAGCATTCTGCGGTAATTAACTTAATGAGTTGATGAGGCCGGAGTCCGGTCTTTGGCCGGTTAGCCGGAATTTATCTGCCAAGGAGGATACACCATGACTCTTGAGGAAATCACATCTGCGGTTATGAGCCTTAGCGAAGCGGATCAGAAAAAATTCATCACCGAAGTGGTTCCGCTGATCTGGCCGAAGGCGTGCCTGGACGACAAGTGTGTGGCCAGGTTCAGGGAACTCGTCGATGAAGCCACTGTAACGGAATACCGCGCTCAGCATATGGGCGGCATCTGAAGAGGTTCGGGTGAAAGGGTGAGCGGCCCTGCCGAAGGCGGGGAAGTAAAAAGGTTTAAGTAGGCAAAAGGCAAAAGGAAATGCGAAAGCGACACAGGTTCTCAGTTTTTCACTTTTTAATTTTTACTTTTTACTACTTAAACCTTGCGCCGCAGGCGCGGGGGTGGACGGGAAACCGCAAAAACCCGCAACCTGCCTTTATCCATTCACCTGCACGCCTGTTCCGGATGGAGGGAAAACCCGATGGCGCATGATGAGAAAAAACTTACCCGGTTGAATCCTCAGATTGCAATGAGCGTTCTCAAGCCGGACAAAAGGATCGGCCTGGTGGTCGTGCTCACAGGCTACGGCAAGGGAAAGACCTCCTCTGCCCTGGGAATGCTCATGCGCGCCTGCGGTCACGGCATGAAGGCGTGCGTGCTCCAGTTCATGAAAGGCGACCTTTTCACGGGGGAATGGGAAGCCGTAAAAAAAATCGACTGCGACGTGGAAATAGTGGCCGGAGGCATGGGGTTTTGCGGTATCCAGGGGAATCCCTATCCGCACGACCGGCACCGGGAGGCTGCCCAAAGCACCCTGCTCATGGCCAAAGAACGGATTCTGTCGGGAAAATACGATCTTATTATCCTCGATGAGATCAACAACGCGGTCCATCTTAAGCTGGTGGACCTGGAGCAGGTCATAGACCTTATCGAGAGCAAGCCCCCACTTCTGCACCTGGTGCTTACGGGTCGTGACGCTGCCCCGGAGGTGATCCAGCGGGCCGACACGGTGAGCGAAGTCCGCGAGATTGCCCATGCCTGGCGTAAAGGCATAGAACCCCAGCCCGGAGTGGATTTTTAGACGGGTATCGGGTATCGGATATCGGAAATCGGATACTTCCGACCTTCGATACCCGATATCCGATACCCGTTTTAGACATCACCCTTCCCATCGCAGACCGCGCATTCGGTCTCCTTTTTCAATCGCATCTCTCAGCGGCTCCTCAATATCATATCAACGGCGGCTCGGATCGCCATACTCTGCATTTTGCGCGGCAATTGGGTGAGCCGTGGAGTGAGGCTCCGCCAGGAGGGGAGGCTGCACCGCTTGCTTTACTTTGGTTTTCGTGAGAGTCTATATCCTGGTACGGAATCGTGAACGCATCATAAGAGATCGGAACCGAATCCGGAGATGACCTCCGGATGGACATCCAGGGGGACCTTGATGCTTAAGTCCGTAGACTTAAGAAACCTGACTGTCTTCCCCGGTGCTTGCTTTCACTTCAGTCCTCAGTTGAATGTAGTGATAGGAGAGAACAGCACAGGCAAGTCGCATCTTCTTAAAGCAGTCTATTCAGTGCTGGCGGTAAGCGCCGAGGAGGGGCGGAAGCCCAGGGCGGTACGTCCCCGCAGACCGGCGCTCCAAGTCCGGCTCGCGGAAAAGCTCACGGCGGTGCTCAGGCCGGAAACACTGGGAGGTCTCGTCCGCAGAAAACCGGGCCGGGAACGTTCTGAAATGAACTTTGTCTTCAGTGAAGCAAAGTTAAACATTGATTTGAATTTTTCCACGGCGAGCACGTCTGAGGTGGTTATCGAAAAGCTGCCGATGACCTGGTTGGAAAAAGCTCCCGTATTTTTCCCTGCCAGAGAGTTGCTGAGTATTTCCCCAAATTTTGTCTCGGTCTACGACAACCGCTATTTGGAGCTTGAAGAAACCTGGCGTGACACCTGCGTGTTGCTGGGAGCCCCTGCTCTGCGCGGCCCAAAAGAGAAGAAAGTCAAAGAATTGCTGTCGCCTCTCGAGAAGATAATAGGCGGCAGGATCGAACTGGATAAGAACGGCCGGTTCTATCTCGGAATCCCCGGTCAGGGCAGAATGGAGATGCCGCTTGTTGCCGAGGGTTGGAGTAAACTGGCGATGCTTGCGCGGCTGATTTCAACGGGATCGCTCCTGGATAAGGGTTATCTATTCTGGGACGAGCCTGAGGCCAATCTCAACCCAAAGCTGATCAAAAAAGTTGCCTCCTCTATTATGCAACTCTGTAAAGAGGGTATCCAGGTATTCGTCGCCACACACAGCCTGTTTCTCTTGCGTGAGTTCGACATCTTATTGCAGACGAAACCATTCGTGAAAGTTTCCGCCAGGTTTTTCGAGCTGCAGCTCGCTGAGGAAGGTGTTAGCGTGCAGCAGGGCGGGAGTGTCGATGATATCGGGCCGATCACGTCACTCGATGAGCAACTGGAGCAGTCCGACCGGTATTTGGAGATGGAGTAGCCGCTATGCCGGACACGACCGTGGGCCGACTGACACTTCAATTTCCGGACAATTGGAAAGTGAGTAAGTACGATGGAGTGGACCTTCTACCGCAATCAATTTCAGAGTGTCTGTGGAGGCGCAAAGGCGGTCGATGTGCTTGCTGTTTCACCGAGTCCGGAACAACGCGCTTGGCTTATCGAAGTTAAGGATTATCGTGTCCAGCCACGCACTAAGCCCACGGAGCTTGGGCTGGAGGTGGCGTGCAAGGTTCGGGACACCCTTGCGGCGCTCCTGTGCGCTCGCGTGAACGCAAGTGATTCGGATGAAAAGTATTTTGCCGGGCAGACACTTAAATCGAAATCCCTTGGAGTAGTATTGCACCTTGAACAACCGGCCGAACACTCCAGGCTGTTTCCGCGTGCCGTCGATCCGGCAGCCGTGAAGCAGAAGATAAAGCAGCTCCTCAGAGGTATCGACGCGCACCCAAGAGTGCTTGAAACTGGACGGATGGGAAGCGTTCCGTGGACTATAGTACCCGTGAACCCTCAGCCGTGAACCGTAAACCGTGATAGGACGAATAGGACCAATAGGACGTATAGAAAAGACCCTGAACCCCCCGAAACGCGGGGTCAAAGGCGACGCCACGCGCTTGGCGCGCCCAACACCGCCCCGGGCTGGACCCAATGCCGCGAACCGCTTATCTCCCGCTGTCCAAAAGCAGGGTCACCGGACCGTCGTTTACAAGCGAGACTTCCATCATTTGCTGAAAGCGCCCCGTGGCGACTTTGGGGGTAAACCTGGCAATCTCGGCTACGAAGGTTTCGTAGAGCGATTCAGCGACGTCGGGCTGGGCCGCCGACGAATAGGAAGGTCTCCTGCCTTTGCGGCAGTCGCCGTACAAGGTGAACTGGGACACTACGAGCACTTCGCCCTCGATATCAAGGACCGAAAGGTTCATCCTGCCCGATTCGTCCGGAAATATTCGAAGGTAGACGGTCTTTTCGGCAAGATAGCGCGCGTCCTCTTCGCCGTCCCGGCTTCCGACCCCGAGCAGCACCAGGATGCCCCTGGCGACCGTGGCGGTCTCGACGCCGCCAATTTTAACGCTCGCTTCCAAAACCCGCTGGATGACCGCCCTCATGGTAAATGTCTTTCACTCATTATTCATCACCGTCTTTACCGATTAATCATTTTTTTTCCTGTAATAGTTAAACAATGTAGCGAAACCGATGCCGCCCGGCTCCAGGCCGCTGCACTCACGGTATATCTTCTCGCTGCCGTCCGCCAGGTGCTGTGAGCGTATGCCGTGAGCGATCGACAGCGAGCTTTCGATAAAGGCCGCAAGCTTGTCGCAGGCGCGGATCACTTCTCCGTCAACCGCGCTGTAGCGGTCCTCGTTATAGAGTTCCATCCGCGGATCGGGAATGTCCCGGGTTACCCTGCCGGCTTCTATTATCCTGTTTGAAAATTCGTCCTGGATAAAATAGACTACCTCGTCTCGAATCGAAGAAGGAAGAAGCGGAATGATGCGCTCCTCAAACTGCATTCTTTCATAATCTTTTAAGATTTCCTCCAACCCCTCGACCGAGGCTTTCACGGGCGACACTATGTCTCGAGTTAGCACTTCGGGTAGATCGTGAAAAAGAGCGCAGAAAAAATTATTGTAAGCCCGTTTGCGGCAGGCGCCCAATTGCAGGGAACAAAAATAGGAAATCATGGCTACTGTCAGCATGTGGCCCAGCACAGACGTTTTGGGCACGCGCGGCGAATGCGCCCACCTCTGCTGGAACCGCAACTGAGCGCAAAGGTCTATGAAGCCGAAGGACTTTTTCCTAAGCGACAGTTTCTGCACCCCTATAAGGTCATAGTGGTCTTCTATCTGATTTTCGATTTCCTCCCTGGTTTTATCAATCCCGTATATGAACGGGGCCGTATTGTAGATTATCTGGAATTCCCAGTTGGTCGCAAGATAGTGGGCCGCCGTCAAAATTCTTTTTTCGAACCGGGCGTAGTCGGCGTCGAGCAGAAAGTTTCTGAAATTTTCCCCGAAATTGCCGCCCAGGGCTTTGATGTCCTCATCCATCTTCTGGAGCACCAGGGTATTGATCTCCCGCCCCTTTTTACTCATCAGCCAGTGGAAAACAGGGGCCTTGATGTCGGTAAGGATCACGCGGGGAAAGAATTCAAAAATACCGCCTTCTATCAGTTTGATCCAGTCGACTTGCGCCTGCCCTTCGGATTCTTCAAGCTTTCCGATCACATAGGCCACGATCATCTTGTGCGCCTGCTTGTCGAGTTCGGTAAATTCGACCGGCCGAACGTGATCGTTCCACCTTTGTATGCTGGCCGCCTCAAAAATCTTGTCAAGAAGACCTTTTGTGATCATATTGTCACCTCTTGGGGCCGTTTATAACACATGTCAGAGGAGAACTGTTTTGAAACTTCGAAAAAGCGGCATCCTGCTGCACGTTACCTCATTGCCTTCCGACTTCGGCATAGGCGACCTGGGTAGAGGCGCTTACGACTTTGCCGACTTTCTTGCATCTTCCTGCCAGACGCTGTGGCAGGTGCTCCCTTTTAATCCCACCTCGCAGGTCTGCGGAAACTCTCCCTATTGCAGTTTTTCGGCCTTCGCGGGGAACCCCCTTCTGATTTCCCCGGACCTGCTCCTGCAAGACGGCTATATTTCGTCAAACGAGCTCGGGGGCGCCTCTTCTCAAGATTCGGCCCGGGTGGATTTCGCCGGGGCTGCCAGGTTCAAAAACCGGGTGCTCGAAGCAGCATTTGAGACCTTTCGGAAAATGGGCGACGCCGAATTCGGCTATGTGGGTTTTGCAGACGACAACGCCCACTGGCTTGACGATTACGCCCTTTTTATGAGCCTTAAGGAGCGCTTCAATGGCGCGCCTTGGGACCAGTGGCCCCCGCAGATCAGAGACAGGTCTCCGGCCGCCCTCGATGAATGCCGGCACGGGCTCTCAGAGCAGATCAGGCGGCAGAAATTCTACCAGTTCCTTTTCTATCGCCAGTGGGCGGCTTTGAAAAAATACTGCAACCAGAAGCAAATCCAGGTAATAGGGGACATCCCGATCTACGTGAGCTACGACAGCTCCGACGTCTGGACAAACCCGCACTACTTCAAGCTCGACGACGACAAAAACCTCCTCTTTGTGGCCGGGGTCCCTCCGGACTACTTCAGCCGGACGGGACAATTGTGGGGAAACCCCGTTTACAACTGGGACAATCTCAGGCAGGCCTCCTACGAGTGGTGGGTCCGCCGCATGGAGCATAACCTTACTGTTTTCGACATCGTTCGGCTCGATCACTTCCGGGGGTTTGTGGCTTACTGGCAGGTGCCGGCGGCCAATGAAACCGCCGTTGAGGGAGCATGGGTCAAGGCCCCGGCTGCCGAGTTTTTCCAAACGCTGCTCACCCGCTTCACCTCGCTTCCGATAATTGCCGAAGACCTGGGCGTCATCACTTCTGAAGTGAAAGAAATAATGAGCAGATTCGAATTTCCAGGGATGAAGATCCTGCTTTTTGCTTTTGGTGACAACCTGTCTACCAACCCCTATGTTCCCCATAACCATGTGCGCAACTGCGTAGTCTACACCGGCACGCACGACAACAACACGGCCAGAGGGTGGTTTGAAAACGACGCCACGGAGCAGGAAAAGGAAAACCTCTCCGCCTACTTCGGCCGCCGGATCCATGCAGGGAGCGTTTCCTGGCAACTGGTGCGGGCTGCCATGATGTCGGTGGCCTCAAGCGCGGTAATCCCTATGCAGGATTTCCTCGGACTCGGGGCCGAGGCGCGCATGAACAGACCCTCGATCGCTCAGGGCAACTGGGCATGGAGACTAAGAACCGGCCAGTTGACAGCCGAGCTTGCCAAAAAAATTGCGGGTCTGACCAAAGTCTACGGCAGGATTTGAAACGCAAAACAAGAAACTTGTTTTTCGCCCCACGCTCCGCTAGAATCGCCCTTGTTTCGCGGTATTACTTTTGCCTTGCTCCGGAGAAGCGGTGAAACCTTGGGTGAGCGGGAAACTTTTCATCTTCTTTTTGCTCGCAGTGCTTACTGTATGCCTTCCTGTCACGGTTTGCGCACTTAACAAAGCCGAGATTTCAAACATCGAAATCTACAAGAATGGCAGGGACCTCGAGGTCAGCTTTCACCTGAGCGAATGCTTCAGTTCCGACATGGAAGAGGCCATCCTGGACGGAGTGCCCACTACATTTAGAATACTGGTGTCTCTCGAAAAACCCTCTCTGATCCTGAAGTCGAAGCTGGCTGATTTTTCCCTGCGGCATACCATCAAATACAACCGGTTGAACAATGAATTCCAGGTGGACCTGCCGGAGCACCCGCAAAAGACCCTGGTAACCAGAAACTTCGATGAAGCCAAAAAATGGATGAGCACGGTGGAAAACCTGCCGGTAGTTCCCACATGCTGGCTGAACAAAAACCAGGAATATTCTCTGAGCGTAAAAGCCGAGCTTTCAAAAGTCGAGCTGCCCCTGTTTTTGCGTTACATTCTTTTCTGGGTGTCATTGTGGGATTTTGAAACTGAATGGCATACCGTGGTGTTTATGTATTGACATCGCGGGAAAGGCCCGCCAGGCGCGGGACCGCTCTTACGAACGCAATGAATGCACAGGACCCCACCGATACTAAATGGACTGAGAGACGCCGCTTCTGGGAACGGATTCTGGTTTGCGCGGCTTTCATCCTGCTCCTGACTCTTGGGCTGTCGCAGGGGTGGTTCTTTAAACCTCCACCGGAGGCGCCCCTGTACGGCAACATTCTGCTGGTTGTCTTCATCAATCTGAACGTGCTGCTTCTTTTGCTGCTGGCCTACCTGGTGCTGCGCAACTTCGTAAAGCTCATCTTCGAGCGGAAAAGAAACATCCTGGGTTCCAAGCTCAAAACAAGGCTGGTCGCCGCCTCAGTTGCCCTCACTCTCATTCCGGCGGTCCCCCTTTTCTGGTTTGCCAGCCACTTTATTTCTTCGAGTCTCGATAACTGGTTCAGCGCCACAGTCCAGGAGTCGCTGGAAGATTCGGTCAAGCTCGCCAGGGAATACGTGGACAGGGAAAGGAGCAATCTTGTCTCCCAATGCGGCGCCCTGATTCCGGAAGCCGCTCGGATGATAACCGACCAGCAAAACGCGGCCCATTTGGAATCGGGCCTGGCTTTCCTGTTTGCCGCCAGAATCGACGCCGCCTATGTATTCAACTCCTCGGGGGACCTCAAATGGAGTTTCAGGCAGAATGCCGGCCGCCCAATCGATACCGACCTGCTTAAGCGCAGTTTTCAAAAACAGAGCGGCACAGCTTCCAGGATCATCTCGCTGCCCGACGGCGCCACGCCGCGCACTCCCGCGCCGCGCGGGACGAGCGCGCAAGTCGACAGTGGCCCCACGCCGGCAACCAGCGCCATCGTCGCCTCTATTCCTCTTGAATCCCTTACGGGGGACGGATCGGTCCTCATAGCCCTGCGTTTCCTTCCCGAAGAGCTTACTGCCAAACTGGGATCGATCACAGCGGGTTATGACAATTATTTGCAGCTCAAAAAACTCCACAGGCCCCTTAAAAAGAGCCACTTGATCACCTTCTCCATTGTTACGATGCTGGCGATATTCCTGGCGGTGTGGTTTGGTTTCTACCTGTCGAAAAACCTTACCGGGCCGATCCGCAAACTGCTCGCGGCAACACGGCAAATAGCCGACGGGGACCTCGAAGTGCGGCTGGACCCCGACCGGCAGGATGAAATCGGGATGCTCATGACTTCGTTCAACAATATGGTCGAAGACCTCAGCCAGGGGCGCAGGGCGCTCGATGACGCTTACAACGCCCTGAAGAGCTCAAATATCGAACTCGAAGACCGCAGGCGCTACATGGAGGTAGTGCTCAAAAACATTGCGGCAGGCGTGGTCAGCGTGGACGCCGAAGGCAAAATAACCACCATGAACAATTCGGCCGAGGTCATTTTCGGGGTGAGGGCCGAGGAGGCCAGGGGCAAACACTACTCGGCGTTTCTTGACCGATCTCACATGGAGATCGTAGACGATTTCATCAGTTCCTATATGCAGGGCCGCCACGCTTATATCGAACGGCCTGCCCTGGTCAAAGTGGCCGGGGCGCCCATGTCGCTTTTCGTAAAGGTGTCGATTTTGCGCGACGACCGCGACCAGTTCATGGGTCTGGTCGCAGTGTTGGACGATTTCACCGAACTGGAAAAGGCCCAGCGCATGACTGCGTGGCGCGAGGTGGCCCGGCGCATCGCTCACGAGATAAAAAATCCCCTGACCCCGATTCAACTTTCGGCCCAAAGGCTGAGGCGCAAATATCATGAACTGGTCGACTCTGACGGCTCTGTTTTCGACGAATGCACTCGCACGATAATCCAGCAGGTCGATCACATGAAGAGCCTCGTGAACGAATTTTCACGGTTTGCAAGGCTGCCCAGGGCCAAGCTCGAACCGTGCAGCCTCTACGAGATTGTCGAGGAGGGGCTTGGCCTCTACAGGCATAACTACAGCCACATCTCCTTTGCCCTGGAAAAGCTTGGCGACATGCCCGCCCTTCGGCTCGACCGGGACCAGTTCAGACAGGTGATCATCAACCTGATCGAAAACTCCGTCCATGCCATCGGTTCTGAGCACGGCGAGATCTCAATCCGGCTCTCATTCGATAGGACCCTCAAGATCGCCCGGCTGGAGTGCGCGGATACGGGGCACGGAATTGCCCCCGAAAACAGGCAGAAGGTCTTCGAACCATACTATTCGACCAAAGAAAAAGGCGCGGGCCTGGGTCTGGCCATTGTATCCAGCATTGTCGCCGACCACAACGGCTTCATCAGGGTGCGCGCAAACGAACCCCGCGGCACTGTCTTTACGGTGGAACTGCCGGGATGAGAAAAAGGCAAAAGCAAAAAGGCAAAAGTAAAAAGGGCGAAGTTGAAAGTGCCGGATCAGCGAGACAAGCCGCGGGACATAAAGGACAGAACCTTTTCATTTGCAGTCGAAATTGTTGGTCTATGCCGCAAGATCGAGAAATATTCCGATGTTTATCGGACCTTGGGCAGACAGTTGTTACGTTCGGCTACTTCTATCGGCTCGAATGCTGAAGAGGCTCAGTCCGGACAAAGCAGGGCCGATTTTGTCAGCAAGTATGCCATCTCGTTGAAAGAGGCCCGAGAATCGATATATTGGCTTCGCCTCATTCAGGAAACCTTCTCCGCCGAGGAACTGGGAGTGGCGGAACTCATTCGGGAGGGGAAAGAAATTTCCAAAATCATCGGTGCCATCATCGTAAACACTAAGAGGCAGGGTTCCCTCCGGGAAGGCGAAAATAATCCCGCGAAACGCGGGAGTAAAGAGCTATAAATATCAGGGTTTCACTTTTTACTTTTGCCTTTTTACTTTTTACTTTTTACTTGCGCGAAGCGCATTTACTTGCGCGCAGCGCAGCGGAGCCAATGAAGCAGAAGGTCCTCATAGTTGACGACGAAGTCAGCATCTTGCAGTCTCTCAGCGGGATTTTGGCTGACGAAGGCTATGGAGTGGTCCAGGCGTCGAGCGGCGAGGAGGCGCTCGACAAAGCCAGAAAGGATCCGCCGGACCTCATCCTGCTCGACATTTGGATGCCGGGCATCGACGGCATGAGCGTTCTCGACGAGGTCAAAAAAATTCATCCGCTCATCCCGGTGATAATCATCTCGGGTCATGGGACCATAGAGACTGCCGTAAAGGCCACCCGGATGGGCGCCTTTGATTTTATTGAAAAGCCTCTTTCGATCGAGCGTGTGCTGGTTTCGATTCAAAATGCGATAGAATTTTCCCGCCTGGAAGAAGAAAACAGGCTGCTTCGAAAAAAATCAAACCGCAGCATAATTGGCGGCAGCCCCGCGGTTTGCGCTCTTATCCAGCAGATCAGGATGGCCGCGCCCACCAACGCGACCGTTCTCATTACCGGAGAAAACGGAACGGGCAAGGAACTGGCCGCCCGGATGATTCATATCTTGAGTCGCCGGAGCGCGCGTCCGATGATAGAAGTCAACTGCGCCGCGATCCCCGAGGAACTGATAGAGTCCGAACTCTTCGGCCATGAGAAAGGCGCTTTCACCGGGGCCGTAGAGAAACGCAAAGGCAAATTCGACTCGGCAAACGGCGGCACTCTTTTCCTCGATGAGATAGCGGACATGAGCCGCCGGACGCAGGCCAAAATCCTTCGAATCATCCAGGAACAGGTGTTCGAGCGGGTAGGCGGCTCTCACCCGGTGGAAGTGGACGTGCGCATTGTGGCCGCTACCAATAAGGACCTCCAGGAGGAAATAGAGCTTGGCCGCTTCCGGCAGGACCTCTACTACAGGCTTAATGTGATCCCGATCTTCGTGCCGCCCCTGAGAGACCGGCTCGATGATATTCCTTTGCTCGTGGAGCATTTCGCTGATGAGATCGCATCCGAAAGCGCGCTTGGCAAAAAAAAGATAGATCCACGCATCTATCCGGTCCTGAACGAATATTCCTGGCCGGGTAACATCCGGGAGCTCAGAAACTTCATCGAAAGACTCATAATCATGACGCCGGGCAACACGATCGGGCCGGGTGACCTGCCCGCCGACTTCAGAAACTTTCCCCGCAGGGAAAACGGACAAACAGACTTCCTGCAATGCGCGACCCTCGAAGAGGCGCGCTCCTGTTTCGAGCGCGACTACCTGCTTAGGAAGCTGGAAGAAAACGGCTGGAATGTCTCCTCTACCGCCGCCAAAGTGGGACTTGAACGCAGCCACCTTCACAAGAAAATAAAGGCCCTGGGGATTAATAAGCCCGTAAACCGTGACCCCGCAAAGCGCTGGGCTGAATAGCGCCCCATAAGCGCTAACTTAATCATCTCATTGCGATTTGTAGGGGTGGGGTTTATCCCCACCCGTATCAGGTCCCAGCAATTTGTGGCAGGGGTGGGGTTTATCCCCACCCACCCGTATCGGCCAAACCAGAGAACCATTCCATCGATAAGCCGAAGCGCAGGAGATAATCCCCGAACGCACGGGATTCTGCCAGATACATCGCGCCACTTTTTCCAGTGATTCCTCTTCCCGTAGCGCGTGGTCATAGAAGCTGCGCTGCCATAATACCCGCCCATGCTCCAATCGGCGAGCGAGGGGCGTAAGCCGGCCCTTGAACAACCTGACGAAATCAACGATATCTTCGTCCTTCAAAAGCAAATGAAGATGATCGGGCATTATGCACCATGAAAAAAGAACCGTTTGCCGTGCCCGGACCATTTCAGGAAAGAGTCGCGTGGCGGCGCCTGCAAGTTCAGGGTACAGGCGAAACCATGGATACCTTTGGAA
>DASPQK010000089.1:0-3363 GCA_035624985.1 Syntrophobacteraceae bacterium
CACAATCCCCTGCTGATCGCCGCTCATTTCGGCCGCACTGATGTCCCGATCCCGTGGCTCGGCGGCAAACACCTGCGTATCCAGTTCCTCTGAAAGCTCCGTGGTGTTAATTCAAAAAACTAACGTGGGAATCCAGGCTAGCACATGTTACTCCGCCCTTTTCCTTTTCCACGGGCCTGGGTTGAGGTTTGCCGATTTCGATGTTTTCAAGATCCGGGATTTGAAAAGCGATGGGGAAATGGCAAACATCGCAGGATTGCCCGCCTTTCTCCACGCCTCTGGCATGAACAGGGAAAGGGTCAATTCCTGCCAATGAATGAAGTGTGCCGACTGAAGTTTCGGTTGGAAGGGTTAGGATCTTATCCTCCCGTGACTTGTAGACAATGCCTTTGTAGGTCAAATCCCCCCCAAAGCCCATTGCATACTCGCGATAGATGGCAATATGGCATGCACCGCACTCCTCGGAGAGGGTCGCCGTGCCCATGGCAAGCTCAGGAGCTTTTGGTCTCTTTTGCGTTTCAGCCCCATTCAGGGTCGATGCCGCCGCTGCGATAATAGCCATGAGGATTGTGATGATAAACCCTTTCTTACCCATTTAGCGCCTCCTTTCATTTCTCCAAATTGTCTTGGATTATGCTCCAACTTGTCTGACTTGAGGTCTCATATCTGGTCATTTTCTCAGTTGCTATGCTGCTTGGTGATGGCGTAGATTTTGAGGGGTGCGAGAGTCAACGACCAAAATAAACATCGGTACCGCGATGGCAATGATGCTGCCCAAAGCCCAGAAGGCGTGCAGGTACCCCCACTTTGCGATAAAAATACCGGCCAGTATCGGTCCTGAGGCATGTCCGATGTCAAAGATCGTCCCGAATGTTCCCATTGCGGTCCCGAAATGCCTCTCTTTGCAAAAATCAGCCACAAGCGCCGCAGAGGAAGATGTCACAAATGCTTCGCCCAAACCGAAGATAGCGGCGGCAACCAGGAGAAAATAAAATGAGTCAAGCATGGGAATGGATGCAAAAGACACGGCGCAAAGCAGCATCCCAATCGAGATGACAGGCTTTCTTCCATACCTGTCCGATGTTCTCCCCATAATCGGTTTGGATAGAATTGTTATTAGAACCTGCACCCCCCAGAGAAGCCCTGCCTGAAATTCATTTAAGCCCACCACCTTTACAGCATAGATGGGTAGAAACGCTTCCAGCGCTCCCATGGCCATGTTCTGCAGGCCCTCCATGCTGGATGTGACAACTATCCTTTTGTCGCTAATCACCTCTGAAATGCCGGATACAAACCTTCTCAAGGAGTCCCTGAGGCCATTTCTTGCCGTAGCGCTCTCTTCGCCTCTCAATAGCCACAGTGCGAAAATAAACGAAACCATACCGGCAAGACCGCTCACAATGAAGACCGTCCGGAAAGCCCCAATAGAAGGCGGTGCCAGCCTGGTTAGGCTGTAAAGAAGGAACCCTCCGACCGGAGCACCAAGCAGATTTCCGATAATGGTCACAGAGGAAAACCAGGAGAGCATCTCACCCTTTTTGCTTCCGGCAATGTCAGCTACGACTGCCATTGATACTGGACCATAGATTGCCGTTGCAAATCCGTGCAGAAACCGGACAATACTCAGCAGGTAATAGTCCCCGACCAAGAGGTAGGTAAAAGGCATGAAGGCGAACACGAAAAGACCGATAAGCATGGTCCTTTTTCGCCCAATGATGTCGGATAACGCCCCTGACGGAAGTTTGAAAAATATTCCAGTCACGGTGGATATGCCAACAACAAAGCCTATCGCCTCCGGTCCCGCTCCGAGATAGAGCGCGAACAGGGGGAGCACCGGGCTTCTTGCGAGGGCGTAGGAAAGCCTTGCAAAGAATCCGACCACGTAAAGTCCCGTCAGTGGACTAAGTAGACTCACTTGATGCTCCCTGGCATCCGAAGCTAGATTGTGTAACGTGCGTTACACTATAATCTTAGGATACCAACGGAGTCAAGGGTCGTTTATATTTCCATACCCCGTTTTTCTCCCAAAACGGTGAACTTCCTCGCTCATTGACAGAGTGGATAAATCGATATTATCCTGTAGCAGAAGTTACAATGCAGCAAGCAAGGACTGACATTTTCCCGGAGAAAATGCTTAGTGAAATGGATTATGCTCATCTACAAGATGCCCCGCTCCAAGACCACCGCTATTAAGGTGGCGACCTGGAGAAAGCTTAAGAAACTCGGGGTTTACCAAGTCCAGGACTCAGTATGCATTTTGCCCTATTCCGAGAAGACACTGGAGAACTTGGAGTGGCTCGCCGCCGAACTAAGAGAACTCGGGGGAGAAGCTTCAGTGTGGGAAACACAGGCCCTCACTCCGGGGATGGAAAAAGAGTTAAAGGAATACTTCTTGGAACAGGTCAACACTCAATATAAAGAAATTATGAGAGAAGCATCTCTTGCCAAAAGTGGCAGGCAGCTTTCTAAAATTTGGATGCGTTACAACAGTGTCAAAACCCAGGATTACCTTAAGTCGCCTCTTGCAACCGAAGCGAGAGGGGCTTGTGAGAATCGGGCGCAGGTATTGCGACAAGAGGAGGACAAGTCTTGAATTGGATAACCTGGGAAAATGTTGGTGTGGATAGGATTGCGTGCGCCTGGCTCATCCGCAAAAAGATCGATTCAGATGCTGCATTCCTGTTCATAAGACGAGGCGCTGATTACAAGGAAATGGACGGCATTCCGTTCGATATACCGGGTGTTAATCTCAGCCATAAGCGAGGGAAATGCACTTTTTGCACGTTTCTCAAGGAGTATGAGATCAACGACAAAATACTGGATCGGATTTGCGCCATAGTTGATGCGGCCGATTCCGTTAACGAACTGCTCCCTGCACCGGAGGCAGCCGGACTGGACCTTATATGCCGGGGCTTAACTAAGGTGCTCAGGGATGATTCGAAGGCCTTGGAAATCGGCGGTATAATTTTTGAGGCCATTTACACGCAACTCGCAGAAGAAGGTTAATGCTTGGCAGGAAGAAAGAACTGACGGTTCTTGATGTACGGAGAAAAGCCGATTTCGAAGCAGACGGCCATGTGATCCCTGGTGCCTCCTATAAAGACCCGAACGGCATTGGGTCCGACCCCGTTTCGCAGGCGGAAAGGGGTCAAGTCTCCGTTTGACCAGTTATCAGGGCTCTTTGGATATGCCGGCAACGCTCACTCAGTTCGTTGGTTGAGGCCAGGCGCTTTCGCATGGATTCAAGCGCCGCCCCGACAGCACTATAGCTCTTGAGGCCGAAGATGGAACCGATATCTGCGAAACTGTCTTTTCGCATTATGCGGGTCAGGTGAATTGCCACCGCGCGTGGTTCGTTGAATC
>DASPQK010000090.1:0-3626 GCA_035624985.1 Syntrophobacteraceae bacterium
GATAAAGCCTCGGAAATTGCGCACTACGCAAACGACCATGACCTGACGACAAAAGAGGCGGCGCTAAAACTCGGCTACGTCAGTGAGGCCGACTACGACCGGATCGTCGATCCCAAAAAGATGGTCCATCCGTATGTGGCCGGCCGATGAATAATTATGCGCGGGAAAATCGATCTCCAAAGACCTGCTTAAAGTACCGGGAGGCAAGACATGACACAGAAAGAAAAACCTCAAAAAAAAGCGCGGCATCGAGATCCTTCATGACCCGGCTCTTAACAAATCGACTGAATCCACTTTGAGGATTGGACGGGTACGGACGCCATGCACTTGCTCCAGCGCTACCGCGATAAGTACTGCGTATATAACGACGATGTGCAGGGCACCGCCGGGATCACTCTTGCAGGGATGATCAACGCGACCAAGCTGAAGGGCACCAAGCTGAGGGACGAAAAATACCTGTTCCTCGGCGCGGGCTCGGCCGGGATTGGCCTTGCCAACCTGCTCTGTTCTGCGCTTGTTGCGCAAGGCATAACGCTCAAGGAAGCGCAGTCACGGGTCTACATGTTCGACATCAACGGCCTGCTGGAGACGACCCGCAAGGACCTCGTCGATTTCCAGATGCCGTATGCACACCAACACGCACCCACGCGCGATTTTGCCGCTGCTATAGAGAGCATCAAGCCGACAACGATTATCGGTGTGAGCACGATTGGCGGCGCTTTCACGCAGAAGGTCATAGAGAGCATGTCGCGCATCAACGAGCGTCCTGTGATCCTTGCCCTATCGAATCCGACCGAGAAAGCTGAATGCACGCCGGAGCAATCGTACGTATGGTCGAAGGGCAAAGCGATCTATGCGGCCGGCGTGCCGTTCGCGCCGGTCCATTACAACGGCCGGACATTTCTACCCGGACAAGCGAACAACTTCTTCATATTCCCGGCCGTCGGTATGGCGATCTTCGCCACGCAGGCGAAACGCGTCACAGACGAGATGTTCATCGAGGCCGGGCAGGCGGTGGCGGATCAGGTGCCGTCCGCATTGCTCGAGCAGGGTCTCCTGTACCCGCTGCAGTCGAACATCCTCGAAACCGAGGTGAAAACTGCGGCACGGGTGGCGAAGGTCGTATTTGATAATAACCTTGCTCGGGTCCAACGGCCGGCGGACCTGGAGGCGTTCATTCGGAGCCACGTTTATACGCCTGAATACCGCTCGCTTATTTGGTCTGATAGATGAGCCGCTTTTCGGAATTCTTCTTCGCCGCACCGGAGCATTTATAAACAGGATGAGGGGCCTGGGATCGAATTATGGCGATACTATCCAAAGACGGCTCCATTCTGTTTATTACCCGCATGGTGCGATTATTCGCCTACGGTTCTCTTTCCGTCATACTGTTGATCTACCTGGCCCAGATAGGCCTCAGCGATACACAAATAGGCCTTTTATTGACCCTTACTCTGCTCGGCGATACGGTTATCTCCCTATGGCTTACGACAAGGGCCGATCGTGTCGGCAGGCGGCGGATGCTTCTGGCCGGAGCGGGTCTGATGGTTTTTGGAGGGACTCTATTTGCCCTGACCACAAACTTTGCGGTCCTGCTGACTGCGGCAATTATCGGTGTAATAAGTCCCAGCGGATATGAGGTCGGTCCGTTTCTGTCAATCGAACAATCAGCGCTGTCAAACATCATACCGAATGAAAAGCGCACTCACGTCTTTGCCTGGTATAACCTGGCCGGTTTGTTTACCACCGCCTTCGGCGCCGTTGTCACCGGAATACTGGTCCAGCTATTACAGAATGCGCATATAACTCCGGTTGCAAGCTACCGCACCATAATCGTCGGCTATGCCGCCCTCGGTTTTTTGCTGGCTGCCCTTTTTTGCCTACTTTCCCCTCTCGTCGAGATCCCAGGAGAAGTCTCGCGCAAAGTTTCGTCCGAGTTCAGGAAACGTTTTGGCCTTCATCGGTCCAAGGGCATCGTGTTCAAACTTTCGGCATTGTTTTCACTCGATGCGTTTGCAGGTGGCTTCATTCTGCAAAGCATTCTGGCCTACTGGTTCTACAAGCGTTTCGGGGTTCAGCCTGCGGTATTGGGCAGCATCTTTTTCGGGGCAAACATTCTTGCGGGGGTATCGTCCCTGTCGGCCTCCTGGATGGCATCCAGGATAGGGCTCGTCAAAACGATGGTCTATACCCATATTCCTTCGAACATCCTTCTCATGCTGGTTCCGCTCATGCCGAATCTGCCGCTGGCAATCACCGTGCTCTTGCTGCGCTTCAGCATCTCCCAGATGGACGTACCAACCCGGCAGTCCTATGTCATGGCTGTGGTGGAACCCGATGAACGCTCAGCGGCCGCCGGCATCACCGGAATTGCCAGAACGGTTGGCGCCTCTCTCTCGCCGGTGCTCGCAGGACCGCTGCTGGCCAGCGCAGCCCTTGCGAGCATTCCTTTTTTCATCAGTGGCAGCCTCAAAATTATGTACGACCTGCTGCTGTATCGCAGTTTCCAGGCTATCCGGGCACCTGAAGAGAGCGAGTGAATTGACATCGCTCAACCAAAGGTGAGCCCATCATCAAAATTATCAAGGATTTCGACTCATCGGCAAGATGCGTCGATTTCACAAATCCTTCAAGGCATAAGCTGAACACAGTTGACATGAACCCGGAACATGAACCCGGAACTCAGCAATAATCTTGCCCTAAATAATTTGTTAAAGGGAAAACCAACTCGGGCCGAATTCATAAACAAACTAAATTGACATCACTGCTTTCTGGCGCGAGGGAGGGCTGCTGCATGGATTTACAGGAGAAGCTAAATCAGACAAATCCCGGACTCGATTATAGCTCTGGAATCGAACTGTCCAGTCTTATTTCCGTAAAAGTTCGATCTCTTTTTACTGGAGATACGCTACCTTGCGATTTCTATTTTCCAGCAGTCTTTGAGAACGAAGATGCACTTCGGCCCGAAAAGGTGCTCGTACGTGGTGAGCAGTACCTCGAAGAAAATCGTCGCACTTTTCTTGATCAAGAAATCGATGCGCTCTACATTGAACCCAGAGACGAGAATGGATTTCTCAATTATTTGAATTCCCAATCTCAAAGGGTCATTAAATCACAGGGAGTATCGAGTGAGAAGAAAACAGAGATGTTATTTGACAATGCAGAGGTTGTAGTGAAGCGGGTTTTCCGGGAAAATCCGAGCGCATCGAGTATTCTGATCGGCAAACAAATCGTCGAAGATTTTGCGCAACTTATCACGTCTGAGGAGGTCTCTGCCACTGCCCTTCTTAGTCTTTTCTCGAAAGATTTCTACACATTCAGCCATTGCGTCCAGGTTTCAACACTCGGGATGTCTTTCTGTAAATTTATGGGCTGGAGCAAGCCGCAAATAACCGATTTCGGTCTTGGCACTCTTTTCCATGATCTTGGAAAGAACAAAATAAGTGATAGTATCCTGAACAAACCCGGACGACTTGAGAAATGGGAATTTGAGATTATTAAGCAACATTCGCTGTCGGGTTATCAGCAGCTCAAAAAAACGAACCTTTTTTCCAAAAACCAACTCGATGTTGTGCTTTATCATCACGAAGCAATGGACGGGTCCGGTTACCCTGATGGGCTTTCCG
>DASPQK010000091.1:0-9723 GCA_035624985.1 Syntrophobacteraceae bacterium
TCCCCCTATTGATCCGGCGATCGCTCCGATAAACGATTTGGCGGTATCTTACTCCGATGCGCTGGGCCAGACCGATGTGCTCGGCCAGACTGAACAAACCATCTCCCAGATGCAGACAAGTCTCGATAATGCGTTTAGTCCTCCGGCCTGTCAGTCGTTCCTGTCCCTGGAAGACGGGTCGATGTCTCTTACCCCGGACACCAGCAGCAGTGACAGTAGCAGCGACAGTAGCAGCGACAGCAGCAGCGACAGCAGCAGTGATAGCAGCAGCGATAGCAGCAGCGATAGCAGCAGCGATAGTGAATGAACTGGTGGCATCGGGTTGGGCCGATATGATGAAGACAATTCTTATTAGAATGTGCTCGATTGCCTTGGCGGCCATATTCATACGAATAGTGTTCATTACAACCGATTGGCGGAGCAGGATAGCTGGCATAATCATAACCCTTTTTCTCCTCTTGTTTGGAATGTACGATCTCCTTGAAAAAAGATTCAGGTTCCTGTACATCCAACCTGGTTCCAGAAAAGATCTCGTCACATTTATGTGTATGATATTAATATTGAGCTTCCTATTTGGGATCGGCACCTACACGGCTCCGCCAGATTCGCAGTTTCTGAAGGGATTTCTATGGTTTATTTCGCTCGGAGGGGGAGCCGGCAGCATTGTCATGATCTTCTATGCCCTGAGGCGACCTAAGTAATACATGTCGGATATAGTTTAATAAGGCAGATATTGACTTCATACGAGGAAGCGACTTGATAAAGTATAGCGACCCTGAACCTGAGATGAACTCGTGTGTCATCAGTTAATTCAATCCTTATGGAATCTCGTGTGTAGTGTAGACCTTTCTTTGAAAGGCTCAATATCCGTACATGACGTATAAGTAAAAACCCGAGCTGACCTCAGCAAGTATCGGGGGCATCCTGAGTTAATAATTGGAAGTTGCTTTGGCTCGCCTCTTGTATCGCGCCAGGTCAGGGGAGGCCATATAGGGAGTACAGCGGTCACGAATGAGCGCCGACAAGTTAACTCCGGAAACGATATCATATAAGAGGGCGTTTTACCAAAAAGAGGGGCGGGCTGGATGTGCCTGACAGGATTTTCCTTGGCATACGGGATGCACAAGAGTGACTCAGGCATTGACCTGCAGACGGCCTCCAAATACGAGCTACCCTCTTCCTGCGTAGGCCGGTTCGATGTGCTGTTTGGGCTCGCAGCTATTCTGGCGGTCTTTTTTGTTCTGCGTCTCAAAACCTCTATGGACAATGCAGAACTGGCCTTTTTAATAGTACTTGGCAATGCTATAACCATTGGCGGTATTGAAATGTTCCGGGCGCCCTGGCGCCGCATGCCACCTTCCGCCGAACCCTATGCTCGTGTGGCGTGCAGGGCTGGCGTAAAGTTCGCAGGCTTCCTGGTCTGCCTAGGCGCCATCATTTTTCTGTATTGGGTGTTTCCTGAATATCGCCGCCCTTTTTATCGGCCGTTCTTTAAAATGCTTCACTTGCTGTTGCCCTGGTTCGTTCCGATTTCGGCGATCTATTTTCTGGTCGCAGAATGGCGTATCCCCGAAAAGGAAGATGGCAGTTGGCACGCGCGGCTGGATGTGTTGGGGTGGTGGAGGAAGATCGATTTTAATACACTCAGGCATCATGTCCTCGGCTGGCTCGTTAAAGCGTATTTCCTGCCCCTGATGTTTTGCGGCCTGACCAGTCATCTGTCGCATATCCGTCTCGTGAGCTTGAATCTGCTCCATCTGCCGTTTATAAGAATTTACAGCCTGTTATTCACTTCACTCGCAGTAGTTGAAATGTCATTTGTGACCGCCGGATACTTCTTCTCCTGCCGTCTGTTCAACTCTCAAGTGCGCTCGGTGGAGAATACGCTCTTTGGCTGGTTCATTTGCCTTATATGCTATAGGCCGTTTTCTGCAGCTAAGTCGCATTATTTGAACTATCGTTCAGGAGGCAAGTGGGACGTCTGGCTCGCGGGCCATGAATACCTGGCTATCCTGTGGGGATCTGCGATTATCCTACTCGTGGTTGTTTATACATGGAGCACCGTCAGCTTCGGTGTTCGGTTCTCGAACCTTACGAATCGGGGCATCATTACTAAAGGCGCTTTCCGCTTTTGCAAACATCCTGCCTATGTGGCTAAGAACATCTGGTGGTGGATGGCCGCCGTGCCGTTCGCGGCCACAACTTGGAGCGAGGCATCTCGCCTTTGCCTGCTTGCCTGCTGTGTTAACACGATTTACGTGCTGCGAGCCTTCACGGAGGAGAGACTGCTCTCGCAGGACCCCACTTACGTGGAATATGGTTTGTGGATGGACCGTCACGGCATTTTCAGATGGGTCGGGCAAATATTCCCCTGGTTCAAGTATGAATACCGTCTGAAACGATGGTTAAAGCGAGGCGATGTGAAGATTTTACCGCGATCGTATTTCCAGTAGTGGCACGGCGGATACATGTTTCCGGAAATTGGGGGCATTGCGGTGAACCGGCTCATCTTCCAATGACCGGGTCTGCGGTGGTGATCCGTGTTGCGATGACCCGGTTTGCTGTGGTAATGTATGCTGTGAGGATCTGTGCCCGTGTGATCCATGCTGTGCGGATCCGTGCAGCTGCGATCCTGACTGTAGTGAATAGACTTCCTGTAATAGACAGACGAGCCGACCATTAAGGGGAAGAAGGAGGCGAGATGAAGTAGACCGGGCGGTGGTAAGAAACGTTTTTGACGACCGCTGATGGGGATGGAACAACGATGACGATCTGATTGTCAGCAGATATGCGGGAGAGAGAGCATTTCTACGCTTTCCTCGATGCTGCTCATACGAGTTGCTTGAAGACGTGGAAAGCAGGTGCTGAGCAGAGACAAATAAGTCGATTATAGAAAGCAAAAGGAGCCTTGTCGTGACGGCAACAAGGACGATGCTGGGATGGGCGTGCCTGGCTTACTCAGGAATTCTTGTACTTTCTTGCGCTCTAACAATGGCTTTTCACCCAATTCCACCGCGTTGGACATGGATAGACTATCCGGCAGTCCTTAAACCCCCGATCCCAGCCAAAAACAAGGCAGTGACTCCGGCAACGTCGGCAATCAACCGACTGGCAATACGTTACCTGACGGCTCAACGCCTGACAAAACAGCGCCTGAAAGTTCAACAATGACCAACGCGCCACAGGATAAAACCACGCAGAGCGATGGCTCTGTGGATGTGACAAATACTCAGCAATCTTCGTCAGAACAAGGCGCTAGCAGCGGTGACTATAGTGGGGACGATTGGGGCGGCGATGAAGAATGAGTTGATCGCGAAGAAGGACGAAGAGACAACAAGACCGTGTAGTCGGCCTCGATCACCTGTATAGACGTTCTGGGGATTATCATCAGTGTCTTAAGTAATTGGGCATGTCCTCGGCTTTATTACGTCAGACAGTCCAGTATGGCCTTATCGTGCCCGTCCTGCGTCTTGTCGGAAATAGTCGGGATTTTGAATTACTCATCTTGCATGCAAATGAGCCATGTGGGTTAGGGATTACGAAAAGTCATGCATAAAGACTAGAGTGTGTCTGATTGTAGAACCATTTGCATTGTTATATACAAGTGACGTCGCTTTTTTGAAAGGGGTCCTGCTATGTTATTACCACGCACTCAGTATGTGACGTTGTTATGTCTCACATTGGTTTCCTATTTCCTTATGAAAGCTGTAATATTTGTAGGATATGTATGTAATGTGACAGGATTGTTCTCTCCATACACGATAACGTTTGCTGTTATATATCGAGGTATGTGGATAGTGGCCAAATATACTATATATATAATATCAGTACTTTCGTGTATGTGGTTATATAAATTTATATATGATAAGTATTCCGATCCATCTGAAACGCTGCCCTCAGCACGTCTGGGCGAGTCAGGCATCTATGCATTTATATATTTTATACTTTCTTCATTTTTAATATTTTTAATTATCGTTAACTTCGTTAGCAGAAGTGGCATATATATACTCATATGGAGCATAATACTCAATGCTATGCCACTTTTTGCTATCTACAGGATCCTAATATCGCCGCATGTTAGTCGAAAGGGTCGTATGATATTCTGGGTGGTTGCCCTGCTGCTAACATGTGTGACAATAATCCCTTATGGATCCATCGTCTCAACCCTATTCATTAAATATTTACTATGACTTGAATTGGCCATCCTACATGAATGAGAATCAATACATCGCTTACTATTGGCTGTATGCCAGATTTGGGTCTAGTATTGTGAATGGGGCAACGTTTGTCACACTACTGAATTTCTTTAAAGATTAGGAGTAAATAAATAGAAAGGAAGAGGGGTGGGACGTCGGGATGAAGGTAGGAACTACTCGTGGTGTCGGCGGGCGCCTCAACCCGGACAGGTAGGCGCCTAAAATCAATGAGCGGGCAAACTGGGCAAGGAAGCGGCCAGAGGCTCAGAATTGTTACCGGCGGTTGCTCGGACATCGGGGAGACTGCCCTGCCTAACATGGAGCGAGGCAAAACGGAATCAGCTCCAAATGCTGCGAACTCCGCGGCTGGCAGAGCAGAACCCGGTTGAAGTTTACCTGTTCGATCGCGTGGGGCAGGTAAATATAATATCTGTTACACTGTGTAAGCAGTTGACTCAGGAACATAACTTCCACATATATAAGAGTGTATAGACATGCTGTCGCGCCGAATCACAATGATATTGAAGTGTATGCTGTATATTTCAGGTATATCTGGATTCATATGCGGCTCTATACATCTACATGTCGCATATAAATATATGATCTCATTGCCTAGAATCCCTCAGCCACAGACTGGGCATATACATCCGTGGAACATCCATGGCGCAATTGTTTACATGAATGAAAATCAATACTATACTTACTACTCGCTGCAGGCTATATTCGTGTCGTGTGCTCTGGGTGTTGGAATATTTGGCGGTCTGCTAAATTTCCTTAGAAACAGGAGGAAATAAATCGCTCGGAAGAGAGCGGCCCGGACGTCGGATTAAAGAGACCAGCCGCGGAGTCGGCGGCCCCTCAGCCCTAGCCACATAGGTCCTAAGACCAGTGATCGGTCAAATTAAGCACGGAAACGGGCGACAAGCCCGGAACTGTAGCCGGCTGTGCTGGGTTGCGCATTAGAGAGCCTGCCCTCGCTGCACAGACACAGGCAAAATAGAATCGGATCTTAACATTGTGAATTTACCATTTGGGAGACGATGACTCACTTCAAATTGGCCACTTCCAGTAAGAGAGAGGCGTCAAACCTTGACAAATCGAAATCCAGAGGAGCAAATCCCTTCCTCGCCGAACGGCGCCCCGCTGGCCCAAGGCTGCCGGCAAATCTCCGGCTGATGGCCTACTCGGCTCTATCAGACCGACCTTCCGCTTTCACTTCGTTGTTTTCTTGACTAGGCTTCTCATCATGAAGTATAATCTTGACCGGATTGAATCTTCGGTGAAGACATAACGGGGAGAAAACTTGCCGGCTGCTCACAATTACCTATTTTCATTGCATATTTCTGGTAACAGCCGCTGTTATGCGCTGTTATTTTGGAAACCGAAATCGAAATAGTCAAGAAAATAAAGTGGTTGTAAGACAAAGCCCAGCATGTATACCGAGTGGCTGGAAAAAGTCGGCGCTCTCAAAGAATTTGTCTGAGCTAAATCAAAACCTTATCCAGGATCGAAAAGATGTCTCCGGCCACTCTCAGTTCGATCCCTTCCCGGACGTCGGCATCCAGGCCCTCGATGTCGACTTTGTTCGCTTCGGGAAATATGATTGTCTTTACACCCGCTCTTTGCGCAGCCAGGACTTTTTCGCGGATTCCGCTGACCGGAAGCAGCCTGCCGCTCAGAGTAAACTCCCCTGAAAGGGCGACATCGCGCCGCGCGGGTTTTCCGGTTAAAAGCGAAATGAGCGCCAGAGCTATTGTGAGCCCTGCCGACGGCCCGTCTTTGGGAACAGCCCCCGAGGGTATGTGCACGTGAATGTCTGAGCCTGCAAAAAAATCCGGGTCCAGCAGGAAATCTTCCGCGTGGCTGCGTATATAGCTAAGGGCGGTCTGCGCAGACTCGCGGATTATCTCTCCAAGGGACCCGGTCAGTATCAACTGCTGGTTTCCCTTCATCCGGGTGGCTTCGATTGAAATTATCTCTCCTCCAAATTCGGTCCACACCAGGCCGGTTGTCACTCCCACGCGCTGACCCGCCTCCGCGATCTCGTGAGTGAATCTTCTGGGTCCCAGCAGGCTCTCGACCAGTTTCTCATCCACTATGACCGGCGATGTGCTTTCGTTTTGAAGACATAGTTTCGCCAGCTTTCGGCATACGGTGGCGATTTCTCGCTCGAAATTGCGCAGGCCGGCCTCAAGCGTGTAATCCATGACTATCTTCGAAATCGCGCCGTCCAGAAACTGGACGTTTCTGTTCTTGAGGCCGTGTTCTCTCAACTGGCGGGGGACAAGGTACTGTTTGGCTATGGCCCGTTTTTCCTTTTCAGTGTATCCGGGAAAGGGAATCACTTCGAGCCTGTCGAGGAGCGGGGCGGGAAGCCTCTCCACCACGTTGGCGGTTGCAATGAACATCACGCTGGAAAGATCGAACGGGACATCCAGGTAGTGATCGAGAAACCGGCTGTTTTGTTCCGGGTCCAGGATTTCAAGAAAAACCGAAGCGGGATCGCCCCGGAAATCCTGGCCGACCTTGTCTATCTCGTCCAGCATGAAGACCGGGTTCCTGACCCCGATGCGCCTGATTTCGGTCATGATCCTGCCGGGCATTGAGCCCACGTAAGTTCTTCGGTGTCCTCTGAGCTCTGCCTCGTCACGTAAACCGGCAAGAGAAATCCTTACGAATTTCCTTCCCAGCGCCTCGGCAATAGACTTGCCGATGGAAGTCTTCCCGGTTCCCGGCGGACCTGAAAAGCACAGGACCGGGCTCCTCGCCAACTCTATATATCGTTTCTTTTCGCGTATCCCGCGCACTACGGATCGCAGGTCTTCCAGGTCGACCGGTTTGGCAAGGTAGTGGGCGGCTCCTTTTTTCAAGGCGTCAACTGCCGAATTAACGGTGGCGTAACCGGTGATCATCACGATCTCGGTGGTGGGGGCAACCTGTTTGGCGGATTCGAGTAGTTGAATGCCGTCCATCTTCTCCATTTTGAGATCGGTAAGGACCAGTTCGAACTCTTTCTGCCTGAGTTTATCCAGAGCATCCCGACCGTTGACCGCCGTGCTCACCTCGTAGCCTTCCTTGCGCAAAACGTACTCCAGGTTCGTTCTGGCTATCTCCTCGTCATCGACCACAAGGATGTTGAACTCGTTCAGGTTGCACAGCGTCTTGACTGCAAGGAATTCCAGGATTCTCTCTTTCACGTGTTGCAGTCCGTAATGCTGAAGTTCGAGTATTTTTTCGGCCTGCGCAATGTCGAGGCTGTCCTCGGTAAGGTTTTGCCATGGAAGCGAAAGGAGGAATTCAAGGTAGCTCACCCCGATTGAATATTCAGGTATCCCGGGGTCCATTCTCTCAAGCCGGTCGATCTCCTTGGAGGCAAGCTCGGAAACCGCCTTCGTGATCCTTGCTCCCTCCACCGCCTTACGAAGATCGACCAGCTCGATAGGTGTTCCTTCTTCTTCGGATCTGTCTACATTTTTTTCGATCTTCTTAAAAAAACTCATGCATCGCCTTTCAGTCGATGTTGCAATTTGCAATCCAGCCGCGTCCGGCGTTGCAGATTCGAACGTGCCCGTCTTTCTTTGTTTTCACTGTTCACTGGTCACTACACTGTCTTACCATTGCTTTTTGCAACGTTTTGAGTCGTCACATCCCGGCGCCCCGCATAACGCTCGTGCCGGATTTGCCAATAACTTCATCAGGTTTTTACCAGATGGCATGACTTTTGACTATAGTGGATTGCAAAATCATGCTCGGGTGAGGGCGCCATGTCGGATTTTATTGAAACAAATCAAAAACAAGCACTCCGCAACAGCCGCAAGGTCCTTGTCGTAGCCAATAAGGGCCTTTTCTCGGAAAACCTGGTCAACCACTCAGTGCAGCTAACCGGTCGGCTCGGATACGATCTGGTGGCTCTGAGCGTGGATACGCATTACGAGGGCGCAAAGTTTGAGAAAAGGGCGGTCGAATCGGCAGGCAAATTATGCGAGCGCGCAGTAAGCAACGGCATCCATTGCAGTGGCATGCTCAGAGGCGGCGATATCGGATTTGCGGTCGAGGAGGCGATTCACGAGATAAAGAGGGTGGAGATCGTCGTAATGGATTCTGAGATAAAGAGTGAAAGCATAAAGAATATTTCGGTTCCGGTTATCAGTGTCCTATCCGCTTCAAACAACAAAGGAGGTAATCTAATGCCTGCTCAACGCGAATCCTCGAAGGCCGGGGCGATTGGGAAGACGGCTGGATACGGCTTATTGAGCGCAGTCGGCCTTGCGGCCGTTTTTGCGCATGCCGGCACGGTCGCGCAAGTCTTCTCCAGGGGCGGCTGGTATGCGGCTCTCCCCATTGCCACGGTGCTCGTATTTTCGTTTGTGCACGGTGCATTCGCGCACAATCTTTGGTCTTTGCTCGGCATTGAAGCCCTTAAAAGAGACCAGGTCCGCAGGAGCGAGCACAAAGTTATCCAAAAGAGAAAACAGCAGCGAAGAAGACCCCGCGCCTATGCTTACGTCAATCCGTTTCACAGGATGGACGTGTAGGAGGATTCAAAATGCATGATATGGCAAATGAAGCTCTCAAGTTCATCGATCTCAATCTGTTTTCGGTCGTCTTCCTCTTTATAGTCGGCTTTATCGGCGGTCTGGTGAGCGGGTTCATCGGTTCAGGGGGCGCCTTCGTTTTGACCCCGGGCATGATGAGCCTTGGAGTGCCGGGGGCCATTGCGGTGGCCAGCAACATGTGCCACAAATTCCCTAAAGCCCTTGTAGGAGCATACAAACGTTTCAAATACGGCCAGGTAGACCTGAAGCTCGGGCTTGTGCTGGCTGTAACTGCGGGCGTCGGCGTGCAGGTGGGCATACGAATCCAGCGTTTGATCCTCGAAAAATGGGGACAGGCAGGTTCCGACCTCTATGTGAGCCTGTCTTTCGTGGCCGTGCTGATTATCGTAGGCATCTACGTTCTCCGCGACGCCATGGACATATCGAAATCGGGCGGAAGCGAAAGGGTTGCCCTGCTTGCCAGGAAGCTCCAGAGCATAAATATCCCCCCAATGATCACTTTTAAGACGGCAAACGTGCGCATCTCCTTCTGGTTCACGCTTCCGGTCGGTTTTGCCACCGGTATGCTCGCAGCCACGATCGCCGTGGGCGGTTTCATCGGAGTTCCGGGCATGATTTATGTCCTTGGAGTCTCGAGCCTGGTCGCTTCGGCGTCCGAACTTGTGATCGCCTTCGTGATGGGATTGGGCGGCTCCATAAACTGGGCCATGCACGGCATGATTGACATCCGGCTCGTCTTGATCATCCTTGCCGGGTCGCTCCTGGGCGTTCAGCTTGGCGCGATCGGCACCACTTATGTAAAGGAATACATGATAAAACTCGTCATGGCGAGCATCATGCTCATAGTTGCAGTGAGCAGGGGGTTTGCCATACCGAAGTACCTCAATCAGCTCGGGCTTATCTCCATGAGCCATGGCGCCGTCACGGTGCTGGATTCGATCAGTTTTGTCTTGATGTGCATTGCTCTTCTC
>DASPQK010000092.1:0-10759 GCA_035624985.1 Syntrophobacteraceae bacterium
GCAGTGCATATCGACCTGCAATGGAACTACGGCTTGGTTTACTGCCGCTTATTAATCCCTCTTTTTGCCCTTCGAGCAGCAAAACTCATGCCAGGGGAAAATCAAAATGACCCACTACCCGAGCACGCGCAATTGGGAATAACGGAATGGAACATAATCATAGATCTCATTCTCTTATCGTTTGACTACTCGCGTTCGAAGACCATCCATCCTGAAGTGCCGCTGGTAAAGCTTCCTCCAGTAAACACCCACTTGACCTTGTTATTGCCGGTCCAGGTCAGACTGCCCTGCATGGTGTGCTTGCTGCTCTTAATGGTGAGCGTGGTCGGGGTGGCGGTCCATCGCCAGACCGATCCCCCCGAGTTGTCCCAGCCTGTCCCAACAGCGTAAAAGTCCACCTGGGTCGGCGGACTTTTCATGTTGTTTGAGTGGCTGGTCACATTCCAGTTGCCGACCAGAGGCGAGGAGTTGGTCATCAGGTTATTGATGCAGGTAGCGTCGCCGCTGTAGGCTGTGGCGCCTAAAAGGCCGCCCTCATAACCGCTTACAACTCCTCCCGAGGCGCACAATATCGCCGCTCCGGAGTTTTTCGCATCGGCGTCCGTTGTGTTTAGCGGGCCGAAGATAGGAAGCCACGGACGGTCCGAGAGGCGGATGACGGAGTTTTCCGACAGCGAAATCGCGTTCACAAAACTGTCTATGGTGTTTCCCGCGATATCTGCCTGGGAAAGGCTGTCCAGCACGATTCCGGCGACGCTTCCGCTTTTGATCGTGTTTCCCACGATCGACGCTCCCGAATGAGCGGTCACCAGAATTCCTATGGGATTGCCGGTAATGGTGTTGGGCAAAGGCGCCGCATCGGTCGGTGACTGAGCGCCTATAAAGGCGTAGGCGCCGCCCACGTGAATCCCGGCCAATGAATTGTTCTTGATTGTATTGTTGATGATGTATCCATGGCCGAGGTCCAAGTCTATGCCGTAAGCCCCTCCTTCGATGGTGAAGCCGTTTATGCCGGCCCAGCCCGTGGAAACAACGCTTATGACGGGCTGATTGGAGTTCTGGGCGCTGATGGTCACCGATCCCTTGGCGGTGTCTGCGACCAGTTGAGTGCCGTCCTGCACAATGGTCAGATTTTCATAGCACGTTGCAGGGCCCGTAACGGTGAAAGTGGTCCAGATCTTGCCGAAGTTCTGGTTAATGCACTTCTGAAGGTCGCCTGGATTGCTGCAGGTGCAGCTGACCGCTGCCCACCCCGGCGCCGACAACAGGCAAAGAGCCCCCAATAAAACAACCAAGCCGCCAAAAAACCCTCCCTTTCTCATCTTTTGCTGCTCCTTTCTGGAACTCTGGGTCTCCCGAACCATCGAAACCAATGCCAATTCGCGTTCAAGTTGTATATTGAGGCTGACCCTGCGCCACGCGCCGCGCGTTGCATCCGTTTTTCGAACGCCCCCAGGGACCTGGGCCGCACAACCGGCCCCCTAACGGTGTCGTCTTGAAAGCAAATTTACATGGGACGCGCTTTGCGAACGGACAGCCGCCAAACGATAAACCTTACCGCTTAACGTGAGGCCTTTGCGATGAGCATCCCGCAGACATCCTATGACTGATCGCATGGAGAATCAATGAAAATCGGGAATCGTTATTCTGTTGGAAAGCAATAGCGACTGTAGAAGACCGGGGAGGATCGCCTCGTCGCGAAATGTGTATGCGCCGGGCATAGCCGCCGGCCAACCGGAAGGCTGAAGCCGGAAGATCCCCTCCCGGCCCGCGACAGGCCGCAAACTTTCAGTTTTCTCGATTTGCCGGCTGCCCGGTTCGAAAGTCGCCGGCGGGCAGTTTGCAGGAGGACAGGTCGATAACTACGCGAACCCTGTTGCGGCCGTCATTTTTGGCCCTGTACATCGCTTCATCGACCCTGGTGAAAGGAGTGTCAGGCTCGGTGTCCGAAGAAGTGACCTCGGTGACCCCCAGGCTGACGGTGACCGATATTGACTCGTCCTGGAAGTGGAAACGGGCTTTTTCAATACAGCTGCGGATCTTCTCCGCCACACTCCGCGCGTTCGAAACGTCGCATCCCTCAAGAATGATGATGAACTCCTCGCCCCCGTATCGAGCAAGGAAATCGGATTCGCGTATGGAGGATTTTGTGAGTCGCGCCACTTCTTTTAAGCAACTGTCGCCTATCATATGACCATAAGTGTCGTTTACCCTTTTGAAATGATCTATATCTATCAGTATCAGGCTGAACACCAGGCCGTCCCGATGGTAGCGCCTCAGATTTTCCCGTATCTGTAAATCATAAGCGCGCCTGTTGTTTATTTGTGTTAATTCGTCAAGCATAACCTCTTTTTCCAATGTCTCTGTTCGCTCTCTCACCTGTAATATTTCTTCCTCGTATGTCTTGAGATTGTTCTGCAATTCGCAGATTTTTGAATCTGCCTCCTGATGCCTCAGATCATCCACCTTAGTCTTATCCTCAATTGCCTCTATAAGCATATTCAGTTTAGAGGTGATGACAGTGCGAAGATCGGTTTTGTCTGCATATGCATCGAACGTCAGGTGCACATCGTTAGTGTTCTCTAATAAGTAATTATTGAATTGAGTCGTAATCTCATGACTTTCTCTGCTATAATCCCGATATGTAAGAAGGTGTTCTTCCACTTTGTGCAAGTCTTTGCTGAGCTCAATGAGAAAATCATTTGAGATATTCATTCGCTCTGTGGATTCCTCCATCAGTTCACCAAGCAACTGGGTGATCTCATCTCCGATGGGGATAAGGGATAGAACCGATTCGCACTCACGTGTCTTTTCGTACAATTCGCCGTATCGTTTCTCGAACTTGCCCATTACAATGAATGCCAGGCTGTCGAGTATTCCCAGTAATAAGTCCTTAAGGTTGGGCATCGGTTCTAGGTTTGATTTAGTCGACTCTCGCGGTTCGGCCGGCGACCGGGGCGCCCGTTGGACAACGGGCGCTGACGCCCCATTGCCTCCCCCCGTTGCGTCCGCGCCGGGCGAAGGATCGAACAGCGAAAGGATATCTTCCCTGGACACAAGGGCCTTCTTGAGAGCTGCGAGACTAAGAAGCCGCTTTTCAGCGGAAAATTCTTTTAGTATATCGATCAGGGCTTCAGATAACAGGTCGAGCGGTCCCATTGATCCGTTTCCTCCCGAAAGGACAAACACGGGGATGCTTCGTTGGCTTCAAGCACGGCTGATGCCGGCTCGCAATCGGTATGGCGACTCGCGCGCGTGCATCTGCGCCGTCCAAAGACAAGAATCGGCAGCGAATTACAAAAGGTTGAGCGTAAAATTTTTACAAACCGCCTTTAAGACGGTGAAGCCGTCTTCCTCGTTTTTGAGTAAGTCTTCAAAAATGGGCCCGAGAATGCAAAGATTTATGACCGGCGCGCTATCGAGTCGAAAATTTTGCAAAACAGGGATCGCGGCGACAGCGGAAGTAGTTGCGGGACCAGGCTTGGCCAAGGCCGGTAATCACCGTCGGTTTCGCCTTCCAAAAGTCGGCTCTATAGCAAGCGTTAAAAGAAAGTTGACACGATCTTACTGCCCGTGGGATGTTTTTCTCTGTTTTCCGACATCCGACCCCCGATTAGATACGCTTCGGGGGCCGGCTTTCTGTCGTCCGTTACTGTTGCTTTGGCTCTTTGTCGCATCGTATGGTCGTCCAGGTGGACTTCACAGGTAGAATTTGGTAGGATCCGGCCCTTGCTTGTAGAAGTATGACATCGGGATTTTCCACTCAATTAAGCACGCCGGTTTGTGCAAGTAAGTGCTGGAACCCGCTTTGGGCAGGACCGGTCGAAAATGGCCTTCAACGAAAAAGAGTTGAAGTCTCTTGCTGTGTATCTTATCGAAGAGCAGAGCACCATGACGCTTGCTACGGCGAGCGCACGGGGACCCTGGGCCGCACCCATCTATTACACCTTCCTTGGATCGGCCTTCTACTTCTTCTCGGATCCGTCTTCCAGACATATCGTAGATTCTCTGGAGAGCGGCAGGGCATCGGCAGCCATTTTCGCACAGGCCTCCTCCTGGCAGGACATTCGAGGACTTCAAATGTCGGGCGTCGTTCAGGCGGTCTCGGTAGGGGCGACAGCACTCAGGGCAGTCCGCTCCTACCTCAGAAAGTTTCCCTTCACCACAGAGTTCTTTAAACCAGGGGATACTATAGACCTTAATGCCTTTGCAGACCGTTTCCGGGTGCGGCTTTACCGGTTCAAACCCGACCTCGTCTATTATCTGGACAACAGCATTAAATTTGGGTTTCGGGAAAAAGTTCATCTCTAAGATTCAGCTTTTAACCCGGCGATTTCATGGAGGGGTGCATTGTTCGGAAGTCCGTCCATACAGGCCAACCGGTTGTGGCCCTTAATCCGTGGAAAACTTGCTTATCTCGTGCCCGAAAAAATCCCCGAAGCCCTGGTCAATCTGTACGATGAGTACTCCAGAGAGGCGTTCGATAAGTACTATCTTACGGTCGCCAGGGAAATCGCGGGCTTCTGCCCCAATGGGCGGATACTGGACATTGGATGCGGCCCCGGTTATTTGCCGATTCAGGTTGCCCGGTTGAGTGAGAATACGTTTATAGAAGGAGTGGATTTGAGCCCGAAGATGGTGCGGTTGGCTGCAAACAACGCCGTGAAGTATGCAGTTGAAAAGCGTGTGAAGTTCCGTGTGGGCGATGCAAATGGGCTCGACTGCCGCGATGAGGATTACGATATGGTCGTCAGTACCGGAGTGTTGCACAGCCTGAGGGACCCGGTGCAATTCCTAAACGAGTGTTTTCGAGTCCTGAAACCGGGGCGGGAAGCATGGATATATGACCCGGCGAAGATCACCTCCGGAACCCGCAGTCTGTCTAAGGCCGGGCACTGGGCAAAAATTGCCCTTTACCTTGGGATGATGCTTTTCGCGAAAGTCTTTCGAAAGGGAAATCTCTCCGAGTGGGATTTAATTGATATTATAAAAAGGAGCCGTTTTTCCGAATATTCCATTTCGGTTTGCGGGGACATAAGGCTAAAGCTCAGCAAAAGGCAATGAAAATGCATCATTCCGTATCGTTTTGATTTCCACGTGGGGAGAAGACAAATGAAGAGGCTCGCCGTTCTATCAATCCTGCTGGCCGTGGTTTCTATCTTGAGTTCATCGGTTTTGGCGGCAACTGTCGATATTGCCGGTTATATGGGCCTGCTCACACCCGGATATTGGGGTATTCGCTTGTATGGTGAAGGTTTTGAGGAAGGTTTTCAGGTCGTAAAGGGCACAGACGGACAGGTTGTCAACAAATGGTACGAGAAAAGCGGCAGCGGGTGGACCTTCGATTCTTCGGACGTATTCAAGGTCACAGCTGCCACCCTGGTGCACATCGGCACAAACGATGGCAAGGACCTCTGGACTTTTAGTCCCATTCCGACCATTCCACGGCATATGGCGCTCAACGAGGCTTACACGTACAGTGGAGTCATGACGAACCAGAGGACGCATGCGACACAGCATTACATCTTCGTCTTTGTCGTCACGAAGAGCGGCTTGACGGTGAATACCACTGCCGGAACCTTCCACGACTGCATCCAGACCCAGACATATGAATACACGCCGGGCCAGTCGAGGGAAAGCACTTCGCTGATGGGGCCGGGAAGGGCGGACTTAAAGACCTGGGTGTCCAAGATCGAACACACGTCCAACCCGGAGCTGGAAACGCAGGATGTATTCAGTGCGGAGTTGACTCGGTTCGGGAATTCCAACCCGCCCTTTCCCTGATGCGATTCCCACCGATTGACTCCGCAGTTGATATTCGTGACTTCAATGGAACCTGATCCATTATTCCGGCTAATAAGCCCAGGGGGACCATGCGACTTTTTCGGTTCCCCCCCACGCTGAACAGAGGGCTTCTATTACGGCGATATCGGAAATCAGGCATCCATCACTTCATTTTATTCTTGACAATACTTCTTTTTGCGAAGTATAATATTGCCCGGTGTTGAACTGATTGTTAACTCCCGCCCTCAGCGCGGGATCGCTGCTCAGCGACCGCGCTGGTTGCGTTCTTTGACAACTGAATACTTGATGCCTTTTTGGCCCCTTGCTGCTGGCCGCGCGCCTGAATTTAGCCTGTGTTTACAGGTGACATGCCCGGCAAAACCGGTAAAACAACGGGGACGAAGGTCGGGGGTCCTTTTTCGCCTGGAATCGGTCCCACATTAGGAAATTTATGTAGCAATGGGACAGAAAAGGGTAAAATACGTCGGTGCTTATAGACAAGCGAATCTGACGGTTTTGTCTTGACAAACCATGCAACGAGCAATAACAAGCAAGTTCGCAGTCATCAGCATTGAAGTGCTTTACCTTACCCCTTCGGCTTTAATAATGGAACTTAGACGCACTGAGCGCCAGGTTCCGTTTCGTCGGTGCAACTGGATGATTAAGTTAGCAAAATAATTTAACCGGAAAAAAGGGAGGCAAGCTGTGCCGGACGGTCAGAAATTGCCTGGGGTCAGTCGGGAAGAGAAACGTATCAGGTTTGATTATATAAAGAGCCAGTTCTTTCGAACCGTGCACGTTGACGGCATCTTCGGCGGTCTCGCCCCAAACGGAAAATCGATTCGATTATCGATATGGAATGAACGGTGGCCAATTCCGAAGCAGACCGTTTACGAAACGGACGAACTCGGTAACTTAGTAAAAGAATACTTGGAGGAGAGGATCACGCGGGAAGCAATTGTCCGCGAGGTGGATGTTGACCTGGTGTTGGACATTGAGTGTGCTCAACAAATTCGCGATTGGCTGTCCGAGAGGATAGAAGAGTTAATTGACCTGCAAAAGAAGCGGTCGGAGCTGATAAAGAAGCGGTAGCCGATCACTGATTCTGCGCCAACCCCGCCAGGAGAGTTACAATGACATATCTTTGGCTGTTCGAGCAAAAGCCCCAAGCAGGGCTTCCTTCAAAGTACACACCGGGGGTAGACTATCGCATAAAACGCCCATCGTCCCAGTCCTCTGGCAGACAAGACCTCATGGTCTTTACTCCCGATTTGTTTAAACTAATTGAGTCAATGTGCCGACTTATTTGTTCGAAGGTTTCTGAAGCCTCAGACTCATGCGCCCGGTGCTGGGTAAACCTAAAAGACCCAAACCTGCCGCAGGCGAGGCCGCAATCATGGATCCAAGACTTTAACAGCAGACTGAACTCAATGCGTAGCGTCCAAGACAACTGGAACGGTCAGGGGTCTGCCGCTCCAAACGCCTATGCAATCCGGAACGCCGAGGAAGTCATCGAATTGCTCCATCAAAAAGGGTTGGCGGCGCACCGGATATCCCCGTCTGCTGACGAGGGGGTTGCCATATCATTTCTGAAAGGCGATCGCCACGCCCTGATTGAATGCTATAACGACGGTGAGATTGCTGCAGCGATTTATCAAAATCATGGGGAGCCGGAAACCTGGGAGTGCGGCAGTTCCCGCGACGAACTAAATGAAACTATCGACAAGATCGACGAATATCTAAATGGCTGATAGCTATCCTGCCGAGCTTATTACGGGGGGCCGAGCTTCTGATCAGAATTTCCCCGATGACGAAAAGCTTTATATCAGATTTGATCAGATGGACGGCAAAAAAGTGGCACCCGATAGCCTGAGATGCCCGAATCAGTCTGCAAACCGCTCAACTCTATGTTCCAAACCGGAATGGGTCCTCCTTTCGGAACCTCCTGAGCCACCAGATAAATACAAGCATTGGGGATATGGCTATGTGACAGTTGGGAGCATTCCGACCCCGTTGATCCCGGTAGGTGCTAAATCTACAGACTTTATACCAATCCACGATCCGAGACCATACAACTACTCACACACAGAGATAAAAGCATATAGGTCGGGAATAGAGGTACGCAACCTTCAGCATAATGTTCGGCTTTTGTTCAAGACGAAACTCGCCCAGAAAATAACGCCTCTGAAAAAACCCGGACTGCCTGTAGCCCCTTGAGAATTCTTTTCCGGAATGACCGGCTCTGTGTCCGGGTTCCACTGGCAAGGTTCTCGGCGTCTTACTGGATAACTGCCGGTATCCGGCACCGAAGACCTGCTTCCAATTCCTTAATACTTTCGAAGGACATCGTCGTTGACCTCCATCCGCAGTCCTCGCGCTTCGCGAATACCGAAAATCGATTGCCCGTCAAAAATCACTTCATTGTGTTCTTGACTATACTTCTTTTTGTGATGTATAATATTGCCCGGTGTTGAGCTGATTGTTAACTCCCGCCCTTAGCACGGGGTCGCTGCTCACTCACTAAGCAACCACACTGGTTGCGTTCTTTGAAAACTGAATACTCGATGCCTGTTCGGCCCCTGGCTGCTGGCCGTGCGCCTGAATTTCGCCTGTATTTACAGGCGACGTGCCCGGCAAAGCCTGTAAAACAGCGGGGACGCAGGTCGGCTCAAGGAAAAGCGAATTTCGAACCGCAGAATGTAGAACGTCCCCCCGGAGTAACGACTGGTTTACTTCGACACTCTACATTCTACATTCTACATTCTACATTCGTTTCACCTGATCTTCCCGCTGTTATCCGCTGTTATTTGGGAAACTAAGGGCCTAAAAGACTAGTGAAATCACCATGTTGGAGGATCGGGAGAGCAAAATTCCCTGTATTTACAGCTAATACAGCAGGCATGGGAGGAAAAGTGTACATCACATGATTCCACGTCCCAATTGTTGGGCGGAAGGTCATTTTCCCATCGGGAAAATTTTTGCCTTGACAATGCTTAAGCGCTCATGTATACTGAGAGGATGAAGAAACCGAACAATCCAAAAGATGTGAACAAGCTTGCCGCTTTCATAGCGGACCAAGCCACCTCTGATCCTAAACCCGATCAGCCCGAAATACCACAAAAAAATCCGGCCGCAATCGCTCTTGGACGCCTTGGAGGTAAGAAGGGCGGGAAGGCTAGGGCTGCCGTCCTCAGCGCGGAAAGAAAACATGAGATTGCCCGAAAAGCTGCTTTAGCCCGGTGGAATCGAACTAGGGAAGAGGAAGAGAAATGATCACATCAAACTATATTGTGGAGGGAGAACTGGACGAGCATTTAAAAAAGCTCGAAGAGAAGCTTCAAGCTACAGTTCTGGCTTTTTTGGGTCCGATACTTTACGGCGTTGATAAAGAAATTCGAGATGCTGTGGAAGGAATAGGCCGAGTTAAGAAAGAAAAACTTGCCGTTGTGCTCCAAACCCCTGGTGGCTATATTGAAGTAGTCGAAAGGATGGTGAACCTTTTTAGGAGCCATTTCGGCTTTGTTGATTTCATAATACCGGACCACGCAATGTCTGCGGGCACTGTTTTGGTTATGTCGGGCGATACTATCTATATGGATTATTTTTCGGTTTTAGGGCCGATCGATCCGCAAGTGGAGCGCCCGAATTCAAAGGATTTGATACCGGCTTTGGGCTATTTGGCTCAATATGAGCGTTTGATAAAGAAATCCGATGAGGGGACTTTATCAACTGCAGAATTGCACTATTTAGTAGAGCGGTTTGACCCAGCAGAAATGTATCAATTTGAACAAATCAGAGAGCAATCTATCGCCCTTTTAAAGGATTGGTTGGTTAAGTATAAATTTAGAAATTGGAACACGGTCAGTGGTAGATCAGTAACTATGAGGATGAAACGGAACAAAGCGGCCTTTATCGCCCGGAAATTGAATGATATAGGCCACTGGCATTCACATCAAAGGGGTATATCAAAAGATGTGTTAATAAATGATTTAAATTTGCACATTGATGACTTCGGAGCTGATCCGGATTTAAATTTGAAAATCCGGTCATACGATAAATTGATTAATGATTATATGATGAGAAGAGGTCATGTTGGTGTAATACACACATATGAGCACTACATTCCTTTGATGGAAGGGAGGTAGCGCATGAAAAAAATTGACAAAAATAATATTGATGGACTTATTAAGAAAAATCCCAAAGTTGATCAGGACCTACTAGCAAAGGCTCAAAAGGAAGTAGAAGAATTGCGCAAAGTGCGCGGGAGAAAATTCGATTACAACCTCGTAACCCCGTATTCTCGAAGGGTTAGAGCCGCCATAGATTAACAATTTCTAAACAGCAGTAACATGGAGCCGGTGCCGCGATGCGGTATCCGGTTCTTTTTTTAACAATCCTTATTTTTTTCGTATCAATGCGTGACCGCTCAAGTATAAGGTCACTTAGGATTAAACGATTGAGCCGGGGATAACCCCAGATATTGCACAGATGAGACAATCAACAAGTCAGCGGCGGCATAGGTCTTTCCGGATTTTGGGCGCATCTGAGCAGCGTTTCCGGCCAGTCGCCATTCAAGCGAGACAACAACCGAGCGGTACTTATATAATTCGCACCTGGACCTTGAGGCGGTAATGGAACTGCTGGGCAAGGGTGGCCACGAGACCGAAGCTAACATGGGGCTGAGAACACAGCCTTGAGGCTGACCATTTGATTCCCTGGAATTAAGCTAAGGGTGTCAATTCCGCATCACGGTACAGTAGGGAGCGGTTTGCTTTCTATTAGCGCCCAAATCGCTTGGCCGTTTTCTGAAGCACGGGCACCTTTCTCAATTAAGAGACGCTTAGTGGTTTCCTCGTCGGCCCCAATAACATTCATGAGGGTACTCAACTGACGCCATTCATGGCTCTTGCTCTTCAGCATTGTCATGAGCAGCCTCTTTCTGGGAATATCCGCTCTCTTTTTTGATCGGTCCTCG
>DASPQK010000093.1:0-6874 GCA_035624985.1 Syntrophobacteraceae bacterium
CACTGTCCAGGACATTCAAAACAATTTCGGCAAAGTCTGCGTGCCTCTCCAGGTCCCGATCGGCTCAGCCGACAGCTTCAAAGGGGTTGTCGATATCCTGAGCGGCAAGGCCTATGTATACGGTCAGGGTGAGAGCGGAAAATTCGAAGTAAAAGACATGCCCGCCGAGCTTGCCGAGTTGGCGGCCCGTTACAGAGAAGCCGTTGTCGAGCATGTGGCCGAATCAAGCGATGAACTTCTGGAAAAATACCTTGACACGGGTGAACTTTCTCCTGAAGAGATAAAAGGCGCGCTTCGGGCTTCAATCATAAGCGGCACGCTGATTCCGATCACGTGCGGTTCGGGCACGGGAAATATCGGCATCCAGCCACTGCTTGACCTGATTGCCGAGTGCCTGCCCTCTCCGCTGGATCGCGGCGCCGTCAAAGGCCGTTCGGTAAAGGGAGATGAGGAGCTGACAAGGGAATCGGACGACGGGGCGCCCTTCAGCTCACTTGTAATCAAGACTGTGAGCGACCCGTATGCCGGCAGGCTTTCCATTTTGCGCGTATTTTCCGGGGCTCTTTCCCCCGATTCAACGGTCCTCAACGCCAATAAAGGAGCAAAAGAGCGCTTTGGCCAGCTTCTCAGGATCAAGGGCAAGAACCAGGAACCGGTGCAGTCGGCGGCGCCCGGAGACATCGTTGCCGTAGCCAAACTCAAAGAGACCGCCACGCAGGACACGCTCTGCTCTGAGCGCGACCCGATCGTCTTTCCTTCCGTAGATCTTCCTCCCGCCATCTACTCATTGGCGGTCGAACCGAAGAGCAAGGGAGACGAGGAAAAGATTTTCTCCTCCCTTTCGCGCCTCATGGAAGAAGACCTGACGCTCAAACTCGAAAGAAACGACGAAACTCGCGAGATGATTCTTTCAGGAATGGGCGAAATCCATATAGAGGCCGTGGTTGAGAAACTAAGACGCAAGTTCGGCGTAGAGGTTAACCTCAAGCTGCCCAAGGTCTCCTATAAAGAGACGATCAAAGGCAAGGCGCGTGTCCAGGGTAAGTACAAGAAGCAGTCCGGCGGGCGAGGACAGTACGGCGATTGCTGGATCGAAATGGAAGCGCTGCCAAGGGGCGAGGGGTTCCATTTCTATGACAAGATTGTCGGCGGAGTGATCCCGAGGCAGTACATTCCAGCAGTGGAAAAGGGAATCGCCGAAGCCCTTCAGGAAGGGACCCTGGCTGGTTATCCTGTCGTGGACTTCAAGGTCGATCTTGTCGACGGCTCGTACCACACGGTGGATTCGTCTGAAATGGCCTTCAAAATTGCCGGGTCGATGGCCTTCAAAAAAGCCATGGCCGATGCCAAACCCACCCTGCTGGAACCTATAATGGAAATGGAAATAACCGTTCCGGACGATGCGATGGGAGATATCATCGGCGACCTGAACTCGAAGCGCGGCAGAGTGCTCGGAATGGAAACCAAGGGAAACAAGCAGATCGTAAAGGCCCAGGCGCCCCTTGCCGAAGTGCTCAAGTACGCGCCGGACCTTCGCTCGATGACGGCGGGCCGAGGTATGTTCACTATGAAATTCTCACACTATGAAGAGGTGCCTGGTCAGCTCCAGGAGAAAATAATCGAACTCGCAAAGAAAGAAAAGGAAGAGAAATAAGCTCTCATGACTAAAACCGAAGGGCTCCGCGGGGGGTGGGTCGCCTCCGGTTGGTGGACAAGGTGAGGATATGTTTTCCAAAAGAACCGCAATTGTGACGGTCAGCGACCGGGGCGCGAGGGGAGAGCGGGAGGACCTGTCGGGGCAGGCGCTGGCCGAGAAGCTTCGCGCCGCCGGGTTCGAAGTTTTTCATAAAACCATTGTTGCCGATGAATACGAAGAGATTCGAAAGGTGCTGGCAGACCTTTCGGATAACGAAAGGGCGGCCCTTATTATCACAACCGGCGGCACCGGGGTTGCCCCGCGCGACGTAACTCCGGAGGCCACTCTTTCAGTCATCGATAAGGCGGTCCCCGGATTGGCCGAAGCCATGCGGGCCGCCAGTGTGCAAAAGACACCTCATGCGATGATCTCCCGGGCGGTCGCGGGAATCCGCGGCAAGACCCTCATCGTTAATCTTCCGGGGAGCCCGAAGGGGGCCGTGGAAAACCTGGAATCCGTCCTCCCTGGCCTTCCTCACGCGCTGGACAAAATACAGGGCGACCCGTCAGAGTGCGGGACCGTGTGAAACAATGAGCATCGATGAGTGATGAATGATGAATCATACGGAGTTGCGTTCAAGATTGGGCTGGGGTAAACCCCGCCCCTCCGTAGGGGAGGGCTTTATGCCCTCCCGGTCACATCGATCTTGAACTTGGTATCAGGACCTTTTTGAGGCGCGTCTCGTGACCGTTCCTGGTGTTGCGTTTCACAAATTCATCGACATTTAATTGAACCACCTCACTACACTCCGTCATTCCGGCGGCGCCGCGCATCGTCACACCAGCGGCGGCCGGTGCGGAATCCAGAGGGTTCTCAAATATCGAGCAACTTAAGAAACGCAACACTAACTCCTGATTCATGATTGCATTCCGGGTGATTATGTTATTTTTGAAAGCGTCCAGGAACTCCGAAGTTTATGGGAGTTCAGAGCGTGTACAAGGAAGGAATTGTGATCGGAAATAAGACCGACTACGCCTGAAAAGGAGACTTCATGTATTTTTCTCACGTTCCGCCGGGGCCTTTGGCAGCCCTCATTGCCGGCATTTTGATCCTGGCGGCGCCAAAGCTTCTCAATTACGTAATCGCTCTCTATCTCATCATCACGGGGATCCTCGGATTGACGCGGGGCTTCTGAGAGAAGCGTTTTATGAACAAGCCGGACCATGAACCGAATGATGCGGACTCATCCGGTCAACGCTCAAGGGGTTTGAACTCTTACCCTTGCTTTCCTTCTCCGAAGCTTTCCTCGACGCACAGAATTTGGATTTTTCTCATCTTCAGTTCGAACAGGGCGCCTTCAAGGTCTTCCTGCGTTGCGGCAAGCCTTCCGATGTCGTTCATTACGATGCGGGCCACGCGGTCCCGCTCCACGTCCCTGAACAAATCACTCCTGCTCGTGTAGAAGACAACCTGCAACTCATCCAGTCCTTTTTCCCTTATGAACTCGAGACACTTTTCCTTCTGCCGGGCCAGGGGGCGCTCGTAACTGCCGCCGTCGGCGTCCGTCAACTCGTGTTTCCAGACCAAAAGATAGACAGCCGTCACTTTTTGCTCCATAATTTCCTCACAAATCTGTTATTTATTACCAAGTTGTCTTTGCTTTTCCAGATTACCAGTTTAGCAGGCAGCCCCTGCTGCTGAAAAGAGCCAAAAGACCGGCGAACAGCAAAACAAGGACTTGGATATAAGGACTGAGGACGGGTTAAGTGATGAAAGAGAAGACCTTCGAACAGGGACCGATACGCCCTCCAAGCGAGGCCGGGAGTCTGCTGTTCCGTTTTACCAGGAACTGTCCCTGGAACAAGTGTGCATTCTGCTATACCTACAAGGGGAAACAATTCAGCAGACGCACGCTGGAAGAAATCAAAAAAGACATCGATACCGCAGGGGAGATTTACCAGGAAATTCGCGCTCATTCCTCCATTCTGGGCTACGGAGGCAAGATTACCCGCGAGGTGCTGGAGAGCATATTCACCGGCACGCGATTTAATGAACATTATCGGCAGATGGCGCTTTGGCTGTATATGGGCAAGGGCAGCGTATTTATTCAGGACGCCAACAGCCTTGTACTGCCGGCCCGTGTGCTTGCCGAAGCTATACGGCATTTGAAGCGGAGGATTCCCGGGATAGAGCGGATCACATCTTATGCACGGAGCAGCACGCTCGCCGAAAAGAGCGTGGCCGAGCTTGAAGAAATCCGCAAAGCCGGCCTCGACCGGATTCATATAGGTATGGAGAGCGGGTCCGACCGCGTGTTGAAAATGATCCAGAAAGGTGTAACCGCAGCTCGTCAGGTGGAGGCAGGCAAGAAGGTTATCGAAGCGGGCATGGAACTTTCCGAATACGTTATGCCCGGACTTGGAGGCAAAGAGCTGTCAGATGAGCACGCCAGGGAATCTGCGCGGGTCTTGAATGAAATCGACCCGCACTTCATACGGCTAAGGAGCCTGCGTATCCCTTCCCGTGTTCCTCTTTTCAAGGACTTGCAGGCGGGCCGTTTCATAGCTCTTTCAGACGACCAGACGGTGGAAGAGATCGGACTGTTCATCTCTTTGCTCGACGGGATTTCAAGCCGGATCGTCTCGGACCACATAATGAATCTGCTTGAGGAGGTAGAAGGAACGTTGCCGGAAGCAAAAGAGAAAATGCTCGCCACAATAGACCGTTACCTGGGGATGCCTGAGGAGGACAGACTTTTGTTCCGCCTGGGGCGGCGTGGAGGAGCGCTGAGATCGCTCGACGAACTGAACGATCCGCAAATCCGGCAACGGCTGCGTTTGGCGGTGCGCGATCTGCCGGGCCAAACGGGGGGCGGCCTGGAGGAGCTCATAAAAGAACTGGCGGACCAGTATATCTAGCCTGTGAATTGAAAATCCACGCAGGAGGGGGCTTCATGGCCGGAATCTTGATCCTGGGAGGATACGGGTTTACAGGAAAACTTCTGGCGCGCCATCTTCTTGAGCAGTCCGAAGCGCATGTAATATTGGCCGGCCGCCATGTTGAAAAAGCCCAGATCTATGCCGAACAATTGAACACGGAATTCAAAGGGCAGAGGGCGGCAGCCCTCCGCGTCGACGCGGCCTCCACACAAAACCTGCGGGAAGCGCTCGAAGCCGCGGACCTCTTGTTGGTTGCCGCGCCTGTCACGCAACATGCCGATACCGTAATCCACGCCGCCCTGGAATCCGGGGTTGATTATCTTGATATCCAGCTGGACGCCGGGAAATTCGCGCTATTACAATCGCTTTCCTCACAGATAGAACGCGCCGGACGATGTTTCATCACTGAGGCCGGGTTTCATCCGGGACTTCCAGCCGCGATGGTTCGCTATGCCGCCCGGCAACTTGATCGCATGGATAGCGCTGTTACTGCCGGTTATTTGAATATGGGCGGGGCGCTACCGTACACTGAAGCTGTGGACGAACTGATGGAGGCTTTCCGGAATTACCAGGCCCAGGTCTTTAAGAACGGCACGTGGACAAAGGCTGGTTCCTACCACATGCGCAAAGTGAATTTCGGTGACGGGATCGGCTTGAAGACGTGCTTTTCGATGTTTTTCGAAGAACTGCGGGCTTTGCCCGATATCTATACAACGCTTCAGGAAGTCGGTTTCTTCATCGCTGGAACTCACTGGTTTGTGGACTGGTTCGTCACGCCCCTGGTTTTTGCGGGACTCAAACTTGCGCCGCGCCGGGGGATTCGTCCATTGGGCAAGCTGATGTGGTGGAGTATGCAGACTTTTCCCAAGCCTCCTTATCTTGTCTTACTCAAGGTGGAAGCAAGCGGATGGAAGGGCGGGAAGCCGGTTAAATTTGAAGTCGCCGTCTCGCACAGCGATGGTTACGAGTTGACAGCCATCCCCGTTGTTGCCTGCCTGCTGCAAAACCTGGACGGATCGGCCCGGCGGCCCGGCTTATGGATGATGAGGCATTTGGTTGACCCGGAGCGTCTTTTCAACGACATGGAACGGATGGGAGTCGCGATGACCCGTACAATCGCATGAGATGGGTCGTATCCGGGAAAATTCAGGATGCTTTTTTGGCAAGGTCGCCCAACTTTTCTTCAGTCCGCTTGAGCATCCCGCGATACTCCTCATTGTTTGGGAAGGCGCTGGCGAGGCGGCGAAGGAGCTTGAGGTTTTCGCCCCAGGCGGCCTCCGCCTCCTGAAAGTTGCCCAGACCCTTAGCGGCGTCTCCGACCCTGTTTAGGGAGACGGACAGGTCGCGCAGGGTCTCCGGCGTATCGCCCACTCGCTCACGAAGCATACGGCGGATTTGCAAACTTTCCCGATAGGCGGCCTCCGCCTCCTGAAAGTTGCCCAGACTGCCGGCGGCGTCCCCGACCTTGTTTAGGGAGACGGACAGGTCGCGCAGGGTCTCCGGCGTATCGCCTAATCGCTCACGAAGCGTGCGGTCGATTTCCAGGCTTTCCCGAAAGGCGGCCTCCGCCCCTTGAAAGTTGCCTTGGCTGCGGGCGGCGTCTCCGATCCTATCAAGGGAGACGGAAAGGTCGCGCAGGGTCTCCGGCGTATCGCCTACTCGCTCACGAAGCGTGAGGCAGATCTCCAGGCTTTCCCGCCAGGCGGCCTCAGCATCCTGAAAGTTGCCCTGGCTGCGGGCGGCGTCTCCGACCTTGTTTAGGGAGACGCAAAGGTCGCGCAGGGTCTGCGGCGTATCGCCTAGTCGCTCACGAAGCATGCGGCGGATTTCCAGGCTTTCCCGGCAGGCGGCCTCAGCCTCCTCAAAGTTGCCCTGGCTGCGGGCGGCGTCTCCGACATTGTTTAGGGAGACGGAAAGGTCGCGCAGGGTCTCGGGTGTATCGCCTACCCGCTCACGAAGCGTGCGGCAGATTTCCAGGCCTTCCTGGTAGGCGGCCTCCGCTCCTTGAAAGTTTCCCTGGGTGCGGGCGGCGTCTCCGACCTTGTTTAGGGAGACGCAAAGGTCGCGCAGGGTCTGTGGCGTATCGCCTACTCGCTCGCGAAGCGCACGGCGGATTTCCAGGCTTTCTCGGTAGACATCCTCCGCCCCCTGAAAGTTGCCCTGGCTGCGGGCGGCGTCTCCGACCTTGTTTAGGGAGACGGAAAGGTCGCGCAGGGTCTGTGGCGTATCGCCTACTCGCTCGCGAAGCGTGCGGTCGATTTCCAGGCTTTCCCGGTAGGCGGCCTCCGCCTCCTGAAAG
>DASPQK010000094.1:0-7535 GCA_035624985.1 Syntrophobacteraceae bacterium
GTTGATGAGATCGCGGGGCGTTGCTCCAATAGCGTTGAGCCCCTCTATTACCTGCCCGATGGTCACCCCTCCGCCGACAACAGCAAGATGAGCTTTGCTCTCCTGGACCTGGATGCTGGTCTGTGGCACAACCTTGGTAACGCCGTTGCTGAAGGGAAGCGGCTGGGATACAATGGGCTTTTCCGTTATCTGAACGGTAAGACTCCCATGAGCCACCGCGACCGGCGCTATCCGGACATGTTCGCCGATAACTACGGTGCCGGTCCTTTCGTTAATCACGACCTTCGCGATCTCGTCCCGGTTTACTTCCAGGTTTTCCACCCTGGTGATCAAATCCACAATTTCTTCGCGCTGGGAGGGCGGCACTTCGAGCCTGACCGTTCCGCCATCCACCGCGTGGGCAATGACTTCGGGGATAGCGCTGCATATAGTTGCCGCTGTTCTATGCGCCGTTGTAAAGTCGGGGGTCTCCAGAACCAGGTCAAGCTCAGCCAATCCGGAATAGTGCACAGGCAGCTCTTTTTCGACCGTCGCGCCCCCGCTTATAAACCCAACGGTCGGATGGTTCTTCTGAATCGTGGTTCCGCTTGCCCCCGATGCGGAAAAGCCTCCCGTCGAAACAGGCCCCTGCGCTACCGCGTAAACTTTCCCGTCAGGCCCCTTAAGGGGAGTCATCAAAAGCGTGCCTCCTTCGATGCTTTTGGCGTCACCTATTGAAGACGCCTGAACATCTATTCTCGACCCGCTCCGGCAAAACGGGGGCAATTTGGCCGTAACCATCACCCCCGCCACGTTCAGAGTTTTCGCCTGGGTCGGATCGAAGACAATGCCCATATTTTGAAGCAGGTTCGCGAGAGTGTTTATTGTGAACAGCGTATTGGTGCTGTCGCCTGTTTGCTTGAGGCCCACGACAAGTCCGTATCCTATGAGCGAATTCGGACGTGCCCCCAAAAAGTAGGCCAAATCTTTTATCCTGGCCGCTCCGGCGTTGCCGGCCGAAAACAAAAACGCCAAAATGCCTATAGAAACAAAAGAAAAAAGCCGCCTGGTTTTCATGCGCCCCCGCCAAGTTCAGAAAGGTGAAATGATGTCCCAGATCCGACCCAGCCATCCCGGTTTCTGGTTCTGAGCCACCGGTCCTTTTCCCACCAGGAAGATTTTTGCTTCCGCCACATTTTGTGAAAGTACCGTGTTGCTGCGGCTGATGTCGTCAGGGCGCACTACGCCCTCAAGAATGATCTGCTGCAGTGAATCGTTTACCTTTGTCCACCGCGAGCCCCGGATGAGAAGGTTCCCATTGGGCAAAATATCTACCACCGTCGCCGTCATGTACGTCGTCACCGTATCGGCCGAACTGGTCGCGCCGGCTCCATTAAATGACCTGCTGAATGCGCCGCTATAGGGACCGAAAGAGAAAGCGCCCTTGGGGCTGCTGACGCCTCCTCCTCCCGATCCTGCGCCCACCCCGGAGAAGCTCAGGCTGCCCTGGAAATTCTGAGCTCTTGAGGTTTGTGTGGTTGCCTGTTTGGAAGCCGTAGAGGACTCACTGACCGTAATGGTGACGATGTCGCCTATCTTGGCAGCCTTGACGTCGGCAACAAGCGACTTGCTGTTCGCAGCCCACAAAGAGCCCGTCGGCGCAAGGGACGCAGGAGGCGGTCCGGCTTCAGGCAGCGGAAGCGCTCTTAAGCTTGACGCTTGCCCGGGGGAAGTAAATGAAGCCGGGGAGTCGCTCTTCCAAGGCATTGAGGCGCAGCCCGAAAGGACAAGGACCAGAATGACAGCCATTGAAACCCCGTGAAAACTGAACAGTGGAGAGTGAGGAGCGGTGAAATCCCCCCTCATGGCCTTTATAAAAGCGAGGTGATTGGCTCCGCCTGTCCGTCCGGGGTCGAGATTTGCATTGTCTGGCATATTTGCTCCGTCTTTCTTCTCGCCTTTCATCCCCTCAACGCATGGCCCTTACGGTCCAAGCATCCACAACTTTGCAGTAGACAGTCTTATTCGATGAAACATTGATTACCGCAAGGGTGTCCCCGACACCTCCATCGGCGTTGGCCTGCCCTTTTGCGGTCACCGACAACCCCGGCTCCTCATAGACTATCTTCACCGGGTCGCCCCTCTTGAGCACAAGCGGCTTGTCGAGGTCTTTGAGTTCCAGCGGCTGATGCACCCCGACGTTGCGCAGCACTCGCCGGTTTTCAGCCTGGTCGGGGAGCGTCGCAAAACGGTCGGCCGCCTCGGTGATGTTAATTTTGTGCACTTCGAGGTCGGCGGCAGACAGCATTTCGTTTTGCTTGAGAGGACGCGAGGCGTGATAAACGTTTGCATACACCTCAACCTTGCCCACAACGCTCAAACTGCTCGCCCTTTCTCCGTCCACGTATAAATCGACAATCGCCGTCACATTGCCGATAAAGCGCTCTTTGGATGAAAACGCCCTTATCTCGTAGGTCATTTTGCCTGTCGGAATAAGCGCAACACCCGAAAAGCGAACTCTTTGAATGTTTATGTCCTGCTGATTCCAGGGGGAGTTTTCCAAAATGAACTTCTTGAAAATCTCTTCGATCCACTCCTGCGTGACCTGGGTCGATTGACGCTTCACGACGATTTTTTCAGGAATGTCGATTTTTACATCCAAAGGTTTGATTCCGTTGGAATCAAGCAGAGTGTCCAGGTATGTCCTGAGACGGCCCGGATCGATGAACTTTTCCGACCCCGCGGCAGGCGCCTGCCCGATGTTGAGTCCACCCATGATCGATTTCCACTCGCCGGGCAGCGTTGCAGGATCGCAGATTTCCAGAAGCGATACCTCTTTTTGATTGACTGTTACATTTCTAAGGACGTGAATTTCACTTATCGGACCGCAGACGCTCCAGGCCGGGTCCATAAATTCAACAGCCGCCGACAAAAGCAGACCCAGGAAAAAGAAAGCGCCAGGCGTCATAGTCTTCATCTCATCACCTTGTTACATTACCTGACGACATTGTTTGCCATCTGCAGCATTTCGTCAGTGGATTTGATGATCTTGGAATTTGCTTCATAGGAGCGCTGACTCAGGATCATGTTCACCATTTCGTTGACCACGTTTACGTTGGAAGCTTCCAGAAAACCCTGGAGAATCGTTCCCGTCCCTTGCGACCCGCCCGGTGGGTTATCTACCGCCGAACCTGAAGACTCGCTGGAAATGAAGTAGTTTTGACCTACAGCTTGGAGCCCGGCGGGGTTCTGGAAGGTATAGAGGTGCATCTGCTGACTCAAGACCGTTTTTCCGGTAGCATCCGTGGCCGTGAGCATACCCGTGGTGCTGATAGTTATGGTAACGGCTGATTGCGGTATGGTGATTTGAGGCTGCAGCATGTTTCCGGCTGCATCGACTATGTTGCCGTTTTGGTCTTCTTTGAAGTTGCCCGAACGGGTGTACATCTGTTGATTGTTTTGAAGGACCTGGAAAAATCCGTTTCCCTGGATCCCCATGTCCAAACTATTGTCCGTTTCGGTGAAATTTCCCTGCTGGAAAAGCTTTTCGACCGACGAAGTCCTGGTTCCCATACCGATCTGAACGCCGGTTGGCACTTTTGCGCTTGAGCTCGTGTCGGCGCCCGGCGCGATGGTGGTCTGATACATGAGATCCTCGAAATTCGCCCGGCTGCTTTTAAAACCGGTAGTGTTGGCGTTCGAGAGATTATTTGCGATCACGTCCATGTTGGTCTGCTGAGCCGACATTCCAGTGGCGGCCGTCCAAAGGCTTCTCATGCTCATATTGTGCTCCTTTTACTGAGGTCCGATCTCTGTCCCGCGCTTAGCGGGATCGGGCATCGGGTCTGCAATGCCCTCTGTTCCTCTTTATGTTTTCTCTTTTCGCTTATCGCTTCCTGCTTCCTTCACCCGGAGGTCTTTGCAATCAGCTGGTTGTCCAGGCTTCCGCTGTTTTGAAGCGCCTTCTGATAACTTTCGAAGATTCTCATCGTCAGGACCATCTTGGCCATTTCCTCGACCGGATTGAAATTGGCGCCTTCAAGGTATCCCTGTCGAACAGTGCAGTTCGTGGCTGTTGCCGGTTGGATTTCTGTTGTCAGGGGCTGGAAATACCCATTTTGCGCCTTTTGCAAACTGTTGGGCGAGAACTGGACGATGTTGAGCTGATCCACCGGGTCGTTTCCGTCAAAAACCTGACCGTTCTCACCTACGCGAAACTTACTGATGTCATTTACGGTTATGGGGCCGCTTTTTCCAAGGACCGGCCAGCCATCCCTGGTAACGAGTTGCTTTGTTTTGTTCAACGTCAGGTTGCCGGCCCGCGTGTAAAGTGTCCCCTGGTCGGTCTGCACGCTCAAAAACCCTTCTCCCGACAGGGCTATATCGAGCATTTCGCCGGTCTCACGAATCGGCCCCTGTGACATGCTCGTGAAGAAAACATCTCCCAAAACATCGCTGAAACTCATGCTGTCCTTTTTAAATCCAGGACTGTTGGAATTTGCGATGTTGTTTGATATAATATCAACTTGTTTCTGTTCCTCCATGGACCCGATAGTTGCAAAATAGCTGTCCAGCTTCATACGACCACTCCTTCGGGTGCTTTGTAATGCAATGAAGATGCCAGCAGATGACAGCCTCACCGGTGCGGCGCCGGAGATGGCAAATCCGGCATCCGCCGATTTCAGCGTTCCAGTACCATCTTGTTTCTTACATCCTTGACGCTGGCCGGGCGGAAATTTTTTCCGGGTAAAAGCAGGTCTGCATGCTTATTTTGTGATAGAAGGGGACTGGCAGTAACTAACTTAATCTGCATGGGCTTGAGTTGAAGCTTCAATGGGAGAGGTTCTCCGTTTTGAGACCGGCGTCTGCCTCTCCAAAGGAGAAAAGAGGTAACATGAACATTTACGTTGGCAATCTATCTGCAAAGACCACCGATCAAGAACTGCGGGAAGCTTTCGAGAGTTTTGGTCAAGTCGATACGGCAAAGATCATCAAGGACAACATCACCGGCAGGTCCCGCGGCTTCGGTTTCGTGGAGATGCCCAACCTGGATCAGGCCCAGACCGCAATAGCAGGAATGAACGGCAAGGAACTGGGAGGCTCGGCTCTTACGGTTAATGAAGCCAAGCCACGCGAGAACCGTGGAGGCAGATCGCATGGGGCCGGTGGTGGTCGTTCCGGTGGGGGCCGACCAGGCGGTGGCGGCTTCGGCGGCGGCAGAGACCGGCGAAGCGGTGGCGGTACAGGAAGACGCCCGTACTAAATTATTAAATAAATCGTGGGACCTTTACTCGCGCACCGCCTGCTTCTCTCAAGGAGCTATCTTCTGCAGGTTCAGGATCAGTTCGACCTCTCCCACCGGCCTTTTGAGGCTCTTAGCTATTTCAGAGGCGTTAAGTCCCTTTCTTGAAAGAGCGAGCACCTTTTGCTGGTCGGGGTTGTGCGGTCGCTCACCGGCGCCCGAAGAATGCCGCACAGGGCGCCTGTCCGTACCTGCTCGCGAAAACTCATCTCCCAGCCTCTCGCACAGGTTCCGGGCTTCCTGGATACGGTGGTCAAGCTTGGCAGTTATTTGCTGGAGCAGTTCCTGTCTTTTTTCAAGATTGATCTCGAAGCTTTTGGATATCTCCGCCGTCTCCTCGACTATCCTTTCAAAGGACTTCATCACAGATTCATCTTTCTTCGACATTCGGGGCTTTCCAACAATCACAATTACAGCAAGAAGACCAAGCATTATCACATCGACGCCGATCTGGAGCAAGTTATAGAAGGAAACCTGAGTTTCAAACAGCTTCGAGATGAATTCCATAGCACCCTCATAAATACCGCGATTTACTCACTGACCGTCATCCATTGTTCACGGTTCACTGTTCACCGTACTCACAAATTCTCGACCTGGGTTAAAGTGATCTTGTCCGGAGAACTCTGCGGCAGTTTCACCCTCAGATAATCGAGAAGGTCCTTTTCCAGGACGGAATGCCAGGATTTTGTCGAGTTTCCGGACAGGTTCTGATTGAGCAGGAAAGCGTAGACGGTATCACGGAAAGCTACGCTCTGTTCTTTGAAATATTGATACCGTGTCGGACTCTGGTAGCCGATTTCCACTCTCATCGAGGTAACCATCTTTTGGCCCTCAACGTCATAGACGAGCAGAAAATCGAGCATATCCCGGTAGTCCGGAACGGGAACCGGACGCATTATGCTGGTAACCGGTTCCACTTTTTGCAGACCCTTTGTGAAAGGTGCGTGAAGGGCTTTGAGTTTGACAAGCAGAAAAGCGGTTCCGGTCAGGAAGATAAATAATGCCACGGCAAGCAGAAGAACCATTCTGAACCGCGTTAGTCTGCGGCCAAAAATTGCAATAGCCGGACCTCTATCATCAGCCCCGGATTTAACAGGTTCATTTTCCAGGTCCGTCTCATGGTGTTTGGACAGGGATTCTTGCATCCCTTCCGGAACTTGAAACTCAGAAACATCCTTTTTAACTTCGGAGCCGGAACCTTTGTCACTGTCCGGTTTCTCTTGTTTCGGTTTCATTCAACACCCCGAAAAATGCCCCTTTTACGGGTCCCCCCGGCCTATTTCGCAATGAAGACGTGCTGAAGATGAGGTTGGTTTGGCTGGGGCGGCCTGCGTTCGCACCGGATAGATTCGGGCAGGTCCTCGGCCCTTAGTCTCTTTGACAGCCTCGTCTTAAGTTTCAGCATCGCTTTGGTATGAATCTGGGAGATTCTAGACTCGGTATACCCCAAAGCAGCGCCGATTTCCTTCATGGTCAGCTCTTCATAGTAATAGAGCGACAGGACCAGCCGCTCTTTTTCGGCAAGACCCGTGATGGCTTCAGCAAGGTGGTTGCGGATTTCAACCCTGTAGGCGGCGTCGAACAGCTCGTCCGAACCGGAGCTAAGCATGTGCGATTCCCTGTTTTCTCGGACGATGTCATGGATATTCTCGGGCAAAAAGGAGATGCCCTTTATTTCATCCAGAAGCTTGTGGAATTCATCCATATCCAGCTTCAATTCACTCGCCATATCCTCCTCGGTGGGGTCGCGCCCTAACCTTTGTTCCAGAGTCGCATAAGCTCTTTCGAGGATATTGCTTTTCTGCCGCAGCGACCTGGGCACCCAGTCCATGGATCGGATCTCATCGAGCATAGCTCCTCTTATGCGAATTTTGGCGTAATATTCGAATGGAATGCCCTGGCTGGAATCGTATTTCTCGATGGCGTCTATCAGCCCCAGGACCCCTGCGCTTATCAGGTCTTCTACTGCGACATGGTCCGGCAACCGTGAAATGAGCCTGAAAGCGATATACTTGACAAGGTCGCTGTGTTCCATCACAGCCTTGTCTCTTTCACTTTGGGCTGCAAGCGGTTCCACGCCCTGGTAGCCATAGGGATGTTTGCGAACCGTACAGGTAGTCTGTTCCATTGTCCTCCGTCCTCCGTCCTCCGTCCCCTATCCTCCGTCCCCTGTCCTCCGTCCCCTATCCTCCGTCCTCCCTTTAGACTTTGAGGAGCCGTTTCCAGAAAAACTGAATCGCGCCCTGGTTAAAGT
>DASPQK010000095.1:0-4414 GCA_035624985.1 Syntrophobacteraceae bacterium
AGTTTTCAATTCTCGGTGAGGAAAATCGGGAAATGTCGATCAGCGGACGCGGCAGAAAGAACCGTCAGCGAATGGCAAAATGGGCAGAGATGCTTGAAAGACTGCAGCTTGAGGGGGCGTGCGCAAAGCAGGCAGGAAGCGAGTAGCGGGAAAGGGACCCAAATAATGCCGGTCATCATCATGTGAGGAACTCTCGTGTTTGCGCACGCGAGCAAAGCCCGGCTGCTGCTACATGGGAGAGCAGAGGGTGAGTTGGCCCGGCTGGATCCAGCGCAGGCGGTGTTCAATTCCGGCCGATTTGAAAGCATCCTCAATCTGGCTTCGGGACTCCGAGAAATGCTCCCATCCTTCATAATGCAAAGGAATGATGGTGGCGTCGGCGAAGGCGCCGGCGGCCTCAACCGCTTCTTTAGCGGTGAAAGTGAGATGCGCCGGTCCAACTTGCGGGACGCATGCGGCCCCCATGAACAGGATGGCAATTCGAACCGGGAAGCGCCGACTGACTTCCTCAACGCCTTCGTACCAGACGGTATCGCCTGAAATGTAAATTGCGCCTTCAATGGATTCAGTCTCCAGCACGAATCCTATAACCGGCCCGCGATCTCCTCCTGCCGGCCCGTGCCGGGCAGGCGTTCCGGTGACCCGCAGTCCCGGACCGTAGAGGGAAGGCAGGTCAACGCTTTGCCAGGGGACAAGCCCGACGGCGGGAGGGCCCAATCGTTTGGCGCCCTCCGGAGTGGTCAGGATCGTCGTTACACTCCCGAGCATGGCGCGCCCCGTTCTATCAAGATTGTCAAAGTGATGATCGTGGCTGAGCAATACGGCGTCAACGCGGCCCAACGACTCCGGACCCAGCGCCGGACCCTTTGTTTTTCGCAGCGTATATACACTGGTCCGATACTCTTCGCCCCCTGGATCGAACGTCGGATCGGTCAGCAGGCGCAGACCGCCTGCTTCGATCAATGCGGTCGGACCGCCAATGTAAGTCATCTTTAGCCGATCACCGACCGTTGCGGACATAGAATCCCCTCCTGCTACATGAATGCGTTGGTTTGAACCCTGGCAAAAACTGAAAACTCAAAATTCAAAACTATTCTAATCGAACCTTGCCGATTCTTCCGGACTTTCCATCTCCTGGGGAAAGTCGGCAAACGGGAACGGCCGAATGTTGTCATTGAGGGTTATGTATCGTATGAGCCTGTAGGCATAGACTGCGGCCCTGTTTGAAAAGGAGCGAAGCGGTTCGCTGTAGCTCCTGGTTAACAGAAGTATCACGTACTGAATCAGGGCTATCATTTGAAACATGAAGTGCATGAGGCTGAGGATAATCAGAAAAATAAGCGTGAAAATGAGCCTGATCCCGATCTTTCCTCGTGGAATGCCGCCTGATGACAGTCCGTCCATCTCCATTTCTCCCGGTCCGATTCGAAATTATAGAACCACATCACCGATAAAAAGTTAACATTTTGTGCGGGGTTGTCAGCCCTTTCCCGGTGGTTTCCGGGGTGTCCCAACGGGGACGTGAGGCGCGGGTCAAAATCCACTCTGCGCCGGTCCGGGCTACAATACAAGTTTTTTCTTTACTTGCACGGGAGTTGAAAGTATTTCCATTCGGGAATAGCGAATCGATCGTATGGAGAACCAGACCCAAGGCCGCAAATGGATAGAGAAATCGATCTTTTTATGGACAATCTGGCGGTCGAGCGCGGATTGAGCGCGAACACCATTGCCGCATATTCGAGCGACCTGAGGAGTTTTCAGGATTATTTGAGACAATCCGGCGTCCGCCTCTGGCGAGAGGTTTCCCACGGCAGCGTAAGCGGATATATTCAACAATTGGGGCCTTCGTTTTCGCCTCGTTCCCGCGCTCGGAGGCTGGCCGCGTTACGGACGTTTTTCAGGTTTTTGCAGAAAGCGGGCTTGATCGAGGGCAATCCTGCATCATTGGTTCAATTCCCCAAACTGGGTCCGCAGTTGCCCAAGGCGCTCACTTCCGCTCAAATCGAGTCTTTGCTTTCACAACCGGATTCCTCCAAACCGCTGGGCCAGAGGGATAGAGCCATGTTCGAGCTGCTCTACGGGTGCGGTCTGAGGGTCAGCGAGCTGGCCGAGCTTGAGTTGCGGCAGGTTGTCTTAGAGCCGGGTTATCTCATAGTGAGGGGAAAAGGCGAAAAAGAGCGCCTTGTGCCGATGGGTGAGCTTGCGTCCGAGTGTCTCAGGACCTACCTGGGGGACGGACGTATTAAGTTATTGAAGAAGGGCGCTGTTGCCGAAGTGTTCGTCAACGGGCGCGGCAGGAGCATATCGAGGCAGGGGATCTGGAAGATAATCAAGGCGCGCGCACGCAAAGCGGCCATAGCGGAAGAAATAACCCCTCACATGCTCAGGCATTCGTTTGCGACGCACCTTCTTGAAAACGGGGCCGACCTGCGTTCGCTCCAGGTTATGCTCGGACATGCAGATATATCCACGACTCAGATATATACTCACGTCGCCAGGGAGCGGCTAAAAGAGATACACAGGAAATATCACCCTCGACCGTGAACCGTGAAGGGTGATCCGGCACTCAGCTTACAGTGAACGCCCTCGAGCAGGCGAAAACGCCGCCAACGCTGCGAGGCGCGAGGCTGAGTGCCGGAGTGAAGCGTGATCCGTGAACCGTGAACAGGGGGAAGACGGACGGAAGACCGGAAATCGGCCACCCGATACCTGAGACCTGACATGGAAGTTATTACCACCCACATAAACGCAGACTTTGACGCGATGGGATCGATGATCGCGGCCAAGAAGCTCTATCCCGGCGCTCTGCTCGTATTTCCGGGTTCGCAGGAGCGAACGCTGCGCGAATATTTCATAAAATCCACCGTCTATATTTACGGATTCAAACGGCTTCGCGACATCGACCTGGAGAAGGTTACACGGCTTATTCTCGTCGATACGCGGCAGTCTTCGCGCATTGGCAAATTTATAGAGATTTTGGACAAGCCCGGGCTTGAGGTGCACGTCTATGACCATCACCCGGACGCCGAGGACGATGTCAGGGCAAATCTGTCCGTTGTGAGAAACTATGGCTCCACGGTGACGCTTTTCACCCGGTTGTTCGTGGAGCGGGGCGTGGAGGTCACTGCGGAAGAAGCCACCATTATGAGCCTTGGCGTGTTCGAGGACACCGGATCGTTCACCTTCAACAGCACTACGCCGGAGGACTTCGAAGCCGCTGCTTTTCTTCTGAGGTCGGGGGCAAACCTGAACGTGATTTCCGACATCATTACTCAGGAACTTACCGCCGAACAGATCAGCCTTCTCAATGAACTTATCCTTTCAGCCAAAAATTATAACTTCCGCGGCGTGGAGGTGTGTCTGACCACGGTTTCGGTCGACAAGTACGTGGGCGATTTCGCCATGCTGGTCCACAAGCTGCGCGATATAGAGAACCTGGATGTCGTAATAGCCCTGGCCCGCATGGACGACCGTGTATACCTCGTGGCCAGAAGCCGCATCCCGGAGGTAAACGTGGGCGCAATAGCTTCGCTGTTCGGGGGGGGCGGGCATGCGACGGCTGCTTCGGCCAGCATCAAGGACCTCACCCTGATACAGGCTGAAGCAAAGATGCTCGATATCCTTCGCGAGCACATTCATCCCTATCCCACCGCCGAAAACCTCATGACGAGCCCGCCGGTCTATATCGAACCAGGAGTGGACGTGGGGGAAGCCGAACTGGCGATGGTGCACTACAACATAAATGCGATGCCCGTATTGGAGAACGGAACGCTGATCGGGCTGGTGACGCGCCAGGTGCTTGAAAAAGCGCTTTTTCACGGCTTAACCAAACAGACTGTTGCCGACTTCATGCACACAGACTTTGCATCCGTTGGACCTAAAGCGGGCCTTGTCGAAATCCAGACCCATCTGGTCGAACGGCACCAACGCATTCTGCCGGTGGTCGACGACGGCAAGGTGCTGGGGGTGATCACCCGCCGCGATCTGCTGGATTTCATGCTCGAGGACCGTAAAGAGGAAAGCATGCTCCCCGACGAGACGACCCTGACTCATTGGTCGAAGAGGAAAAACGTCCAGTCGGTCGTTGCCGAGCAGCTTCCGAAAGACAAAATTGAAATGCTCAAGCAATTCGGCATCCTGGCGAAACACTTGGGGTTCCGGGCATATGCGGTGGGGGGCTTCGTCCGCGACCTGCTGCTGCGCCGCACCAATTTCGACATAGACGTTGTTCTGGAAGGGGACGCCATCGAATTTGCAAAGGCTTTTGCCGAGCAGCACGGAATAAAGGCCAAGCTGCACAAGAAGTTCAATACCGCCATGCTGGTCTTTGCCGACGGACATACGGTGGACGTGGCTTCGGCAAGGTTCGAGTATTACCAGCGCCCTGCCGCACTGCCGATTGTCGAACTCAGCT
>DASPQK010000096.1:0-2440 GCA_035624985.1 Syntrophobacteraceae bacterium
AATCCAGATCCAGCATAATATTTTCCCCCTTCAGGAAATTCGTAGGATCAGCCTGCCCTAGCTTGAGTTTCCGACTTACGCTGTGATTTTCCGATGCAAACACACGAAAGCGGCCGATTGGCGCGGGTTTGGAGGCGCTGAGGGAAAGACGAATTTGTATATACTAACTTGCCAAGAAGCGGCCTAAGTCGAGGGCTTGGAAAATCTGTTTCTGCTGGTCATCCAAACGGGTGAGGGTGCGCTCCGATCGAGGGCGGCCTCCAAGCTCGAGTTTATCGTCGGGTTGTGCGGAATAATAGTTGGTGATCTCTTTCATTTTCTTGAGCTGCTCCATCAGCCCCGACTGGCTGACGCTGATGCCCGCATGGTAAACGCGACGATGCAGCAGAGATACCAACGTCAGTGCCAAAACACAGTAGAAGGCGTGAACGCGAAGCATCGAATCCGTCCAGTGCCGTGCAGGCGAGAAGCTGATGAAATACGGGTCCTTCATGTCCCTGAAGGCCCGCTCGACATGATGTTGCCCACGGTAGCCGAAGATGATTTCTTCTTCCGTAAGGTCCTCACGATCCGTGAACAGGATCCTTTTTCCCAGAACCCGTTTCTTCAGTTCCTTGCAAGCCCGCTCATCGACTCCAAAGTCAATTCCGAGCCGCCCGTTCTTGTGAGTCACTCGCCCGCGAAGAAAATCGGATATGTATTGTCCGGAAATGATCGTATCCAGACTCTTTTGGATGCTCTTGTCGGTGTAGGGTTTGCCCTTCCATCCGGGTTTATGGCTGCGGGCAATCCGGTCCTGAAGGTCTCTCAAGGCTTTCAGCTTCTTGACCAGATGTTGCCGGATGCCCCGGATCTGGCCCCGAAGCAAGGCGCGGCTCCGGGTGATCACAATGGTGCGATTCTTCCCAAACACTTCTTTCTCGGTGCGATACACCCGGACGCCTTCAAAAAGAGGATCTTTAAGGGAGTGAAATTGCTCCAAGGGAATGCTCAGCAGGTCCTGATGCTGGGTGGGGACCAAGGAGCCAATGAAGTGGTACGGAGATTCATCGAGAGTGCGGATGTTGTCCTCGGAGTTGTTCCCCTTGTCGAAAACCAATGTGATGCGCTGGCATTTTTCCTTGAACATCTGGTAACGAGCCACCAAATCGTCCAGGACTTGGCTGAAGGTGGCAGAATCGTTTTGATTTCCTTCGTAGGTTTTGGAAAACAAAGGGATATGGAAATCCCAGGACACCAGCAAGGCCAAGCCAACGATGCGGAGATCGGTGCGTTTGGATTTGGCGTGCCCTCTTTGGGCAAGCTCGGCCGGGTTGTCCGACGAAAGAAAGGTGTCAAAGTTGGTGGTGTCGTAAAAGAGAGCCCGGAGATCCACATTCAAGCTTTCAACCATCCGGCGCGTAATATCGTCCTCGATCTGCACCAGCGTTGCTTCGTCCAGGTAGTTCATGTGATCCCCAAAGCGCTGGCTCCGCAAGGCCGCAGGGCGGACAGGAAGGAGCCGGACCAGAATGGTATCCCGGTACCAGGAGGCAAGCTTGCTTTTGCTGGCGGGTGCCAAGGCCCGGTTGATCGTAGCCAGAAGGATATACTCGCCGACCGAGACTCCCTGATCCCGTTTAGGCGCGCGAGCGTCGATGGTGCCGACAATGTCCAGTTGCTGGGCCAGGTCCCAGAGGGCCGCCGTCGCACCGAAGTCCCGCTCTTCGGCGTACAGCGGCCGGCCCGGGCCTTCCGAGAGGTGTTCGAGCAGTTTCTGGGCCGTACCGAGATGGCGCACGACCCGGATGTGCGGCCGGCCGTGCTTGTCCCGATAGGATTCAACGATGCGCCAGTAGCGGTTCCCTCGGACGGAGTAGCTTTGCAGGCTTGGCATGATTCGTATATACAATATCTGGGGCAGCCTGTCAACAAGAATCACAACATGTGGGACATTTTCCATAATAATCAATTTTATAGCCTATATTCTGGTCCCACGGGAGGATGCAGGTAAGACAATGCAAGTGGGCATGATTAGTATATACGTTTTGGGAGACACGGTTTTATTTGAAGAGGCTGGGATGGCTGACCAGGCTGCAATTTACCCAACAGCGCGTCATGACAGGCTGTTTCGCATATTTGCGGAGCCCTTATCTATTTACCGGGAAAGACGAACAATCACGTTTTTTAACAGATAAGTCGGAAGCTCAGGCTAGCAACAAAATACCGAATGCCACCACCAGTGCTTTAGGTCTCATAGCTTATCTCCACTGTTGTTTTACTGAAAAATAACTAAAACTGACAATTAATTACTATTCATCCGTAATGTCAATATTAATCAATGCTAATCGAACCGATGGCGTGTGATCGATCGAATGGGGTCTGGCGAATGTCTGGCCTTGGCTATGTGCCTGGATGAAGAAGCGGCGGCCAGTGCGTAGACTGGGATTCCAGCGATTTC
>DASPQK010000097.1:0-10748 GCA_035624985.1 Syntrophobacteraceae bacterium
TCGCGGGGAAGAGCACCAAGATTACAAAAACTGCTGGTGTGTCTTGGACTGGAAGACGAGCACATATGATGCCCTTGCAAAAGTTAGTAATCTTGGTACCATAAGACCAAACGATCCTGAAGGAGGTGTTCCGTTATGTATAGGATGAACCGCGTCCAGATTAGAGGGTTCAGGCGGTTGTACGATGTTGACCTGGAAATGCGGCACCTTATGGTAATGATCGGCGCCAACGGCGTCGGCAAGACTTCCTTTCTGGATGCATTCTCTCTCCTTTCCGCTTCGGCGGCGGGTGAACTGAATTCCAAGTTGAACGGAATGGGAGGTGTCACTGATGTGCTGACAATCGGTCGCGGAGAGGAAATATCTTTGTCGGTTGACATGGGAGTTCCAGGGCATCAACCCCTCAAGTATGATCTGCATATTGTTCCAAAAGGACCATCTTACGGGATCTCATCGGAAACGCTCAACCAAGACCGGGGCGAGCCTGAGCCTTTCATGCACATCCATTCCCGCCATGATGACATCAGATACTTTGAAATTGATGAGAGGAGGCTTGTAAGACCGGACTGGGATCACAATCCCTTAGAGACCTCACTGTCGCAGGTGCCCAAGATGTTTCGGCAACCCGAAGAACTGAGGCGAATTCTGAGCTCGGCGACACAGTACCACGCTCTTGATGTGGGAGAGAGAGCACCAGTGAAGCTGCCACAGCAAATGAGACCGGCGGTGCTTCCAGGAGAAGACGGCCATGACCTAGTTCCGTTCCTTTACTACTTAAGGGAGAGCGACACATATCGTTTCGAAGCCGTCGTCGATACTTTGAGATCAGCCTTCCGGGATTTCAAATCTCTAAATTTTCCTCCCGTGGCCGCCGGGATGCTGACGATGACATGGAAAGAGAACAACTTTGAGAAGCCGCTGTACACGCATCAACTCTCGGAAGGCGTGCTGCGTTTTCTTTGGCTGATCTCATTGCTCCTAAGCCCAGCCCTTTCGACGATCACAATGATCGATGAGCCGGAAGTAAGCCTACACCCGGAACTTCTCAGTCTTCTGGCAGATCTCATGCGCGAAGCTTCCCAGCGGACCCAGCTCATTGTGGCCACCCATTCGGATCGACTGATCAGATTCCTCAAACCTAGCGAAGTGGTGGTCATGGATATTATGGAGGACGGTTGCACCAGCGCTGTTTGGGCAGATGCATGCGATCTTGACGAATGGCTCGCCGAATACAGCCTGGACGAAGTCTGGCGAATGGGGCGGATGGGGGGCAGGTCGTGAGAATAGCGATGATTGTCGAGGGGAAAACAGAGACAGCCTTCGTGCCGCACCTCAGGACCTATTTGGAGACCCATCTCAGAGGTAGAATGCCGAATCTCGACCCTCTTCCTTACGACGGTCGAATCCCAAGCGGAGACAAGTTGAGGAGGGTGGTACAGAAACTTTTGCAGGACAGGTGCAGGCCGGCTGACCACGTAATTGCATTAACCGACGTCTATACGGGGGCCAGCCCGCCTGATTTTGAGGACGCGACCGATGCTTTGAAGAAGATGCGCGATTGGGTAGGGAATGAATCGAGGTTTCATCCTCACGCTGCGCAGCACGATTTCGAGGCATGGCTGCTTCCCTACTGGTCAGACATCCAGCGGTTGGCAGGCCATAATCTGGCTGCCCCGCGGGGCAACCCCGAAAATGTAAATCATGAAAAGCCGCCTTCGGAGCGGATCAAGGAAATATTCCGCATCGGCAGTCGTGGCAGGGCTTACGTCAAGCCACGCGATGCAGGCCGCATCCTACGCGATAATGACCTTTCCGTAGCGGTCTTGCAATGCAGCCGATTGAAAGCTTTAATGAATACAATTCTTGGAATATGCGGAGCACCGCAGATTCCATGAATGCTAACGAAACAATCCGAATCTTGATTCTAACAGCCCTGCCTCAGGAATACCTGCCTCTAAAGAGGTTTTTCCCCTCCTGGCGCGTGGTTCAAAGGAGGCCGATGAGGAAGTTCGCTCTCGACCCGCCCGACAAGAAAGTCATTCTCATCGAATGCGGCATGGGACCAAAATCGGCCAAGCAAGCGCTTGAAGGAGAACTGGCAGTGTTTGCCCCCGATCTAGTCATGTTTTGTGGTTTTGCAGGGGGACTTCACCCGGACCTGGCGGTGGGGGTTGTCTGTTTTGTTGCAAGCACTCGCGAGCTGGGTTGCGAAGCGGTGTTCGATTTCAGATTTCCGGATGCTCTCGCCGACTATCTTGCTCAGAATCATATCGGACCGGTCCTGGCGCTCAGCGCGCCCACACCCCGCAACAAGCAGGCGCTGTCGGCCCTGGCATCAGGACGACCGGCTGTTTTGGACATGGAAACTTCAACGTTAGCCGAAGCAGCTTCGCATCATGAAATACCATTCATCTGCTTCAGGGCAGTAAGCGATGAGATCGGCCATGAGCTTGGGTTCAATTTGAGCGATATTGCCGACGGGAGCGGGAGGGTACGCCTTGCCGGGGTGCTGGCTGCGGTGATAAGAAAGCCTGCGACCTTGAAAGCTTTTTACCTCTCGTGGCGCAGGTCCAGGCGTGCTGCGGGAAATCTGTGCAGGTCAGTCGCCGCTTTCTTGGGGATCCCAGCCCCTGTGCTGGGCAAGATGGCGCGTGAGATCAGGATCGAGCGCCGAATTTCCGGACACTGACGAAGGCGGGGACGGTTGAGCATGCGCTTCATCGTCGGGAACGCGCGAACTCTTGTTAAATATAAAAAAATATATCAGTGCGAGCAGCGCCGCGAACAGGGTCAGGTCCACCAAACCCAGAAGCGTCTCTCCAATGTAAAAAGTAACCGCTATATTGAACAGGAGGACCGAGAAGTAAAGCGCGGGCCCGAGCAGCCCGATCCAGGACGAACGGTTTGCAGCCGGCTCACGTCTTGAATCCTGGGCGAAGACCCGTTCGAGTGCCTGCAAAGTAAGTATCAGGACTACCCCAACGAAGAGCCACCCTCCAAAATTGCTCATCGGTACCCCGAAGTAGAATCCCTCATGGCGGTATCCGTAAATCCGGCCGAGAAACCACCTTTCACCCTGAAGTGCGACGGGATCGATTACCATGTCCAGCAGCATGAAAAGGAATGCGCCGAGAATAAGTGTCCGCCGTGAGAAGCGAATTCGGGATGTTTGGGGCGTGACAGGATGCCCGGACCGAAAGCTGACCGGACTCATCATAAAAACGGCCAGCGAGTAGCTGCAGTAGGACAGGAAAACATAGGAAAGAGAATCCATGAGTGGGACGCCGAAGACCCATAACTCCCTGTTTGCGGTGCTCTGTATGTAGAAATAATCGCCGTAGGGAAACCCCCAGTGAATTGAGCTAAACTCAGAAAGCCATGCAAGCGAGTATCCGGCCGGAATAAACGTCAGCGTTGTTCTCCAGCCGATATGCCCGCAACCTGCCATGATGTAGACGGCAAGAAAAGCAAAAACATAGGGGCGAAGGAGGATGGTTCCCCAGAGGAGTCCCGGCAGCTCAGACATCGAGGTTCCACCTGAGCATTCGAAGCAGGTCTTTAAAGCCCATGCGGCGCACTATAGTCGGTTCGAACCCGCAGTGGACCATGCACTGAGAGCACCTTGGGTCGGCGCCAGACACGTAATAGTCCCAATCGGTGCGATCCATCAGCTCGGCATAAGTACGGTAATGAGTATCCGTTATAAGGTAACAGGGGGACTTCCAGCCTTGTGAGTTGCGAGTCGGATTTCCCCAGGGCGTGCATTGAAGCGACCTTTTCCCTGACACAAACTCCAGGTAGAGCGGATTGCTTATTATGGGGAAATTCCTCCCCCAGGTGCTGATCTCGCGGAACTTTTCAACTATATCGCTTCTGGTCAGGAAGACGTCTCCAATGACCTCTTCATAGCTGAAACCCGGCGCGACAAGAATACCGTCTACCCCGGCGTTTGTAAGCTGCCGAAAAAGCTTCGCAATATCTGTGACCGAGGAGTCGCGGTAAACGGTGGTGTTGGTGCTCACGCGGAATCCCATAACTTTGGCCGCATTTACGCCGGCAAGGGCTTTGCTGAATCCTCCGGGCTTTCCGATTATGGCGTCGTGAACCGGCTCGGTGCCATCGAAGTGGACATTCCAGGTAAAACGCGGGTTGGGGCGGAAAAAAGACAGCGACTCTTCGAGCAGCAGGCCGTTCGTGCAAAAATAGATATGCCTGCCCTGCCTGAGCGCTTCCTGCACAAGTTGAGGGGCGTAAGAATAAAGAAGCGGTTCTCCCCCGGTAATGGTGACCACGGGAGCGTCCGCTTCTTCGATCGAGGTGATGCAATCTTCCAGAGTCATCTCCTGGGATAGAGTATCGTGATATTCCCGGATCCTGCCGCAGCCTGCACAGGTCAGATTGCACCGGTGAGTCGGCTCCAGCATCAATACAAGCGGAAATCGCTCCACGCCATGAAGTTTTTTCCCGGCAAGATAGCCGGTCATGGAAACATAAAGACTGATGGGAAAACGCATCTAAGCCTCTCTAACATAGCCGTTTTGCCTGAACCATTCCACGGCGTCCGACAAAGCAGTTTCGACCGGCGTCTGCGGCAACCCCAATTCGCGTATCGCCTTGGAAGGGTCGAAAAACATACGCTTTGCCGCCATTTTTACCCCTTCGTACGGGATCAACGGCTGACGCCGGGTAAGCAGGGAGACGAGATGAAGAGTCCCGGCAAGCCACAATATCGGAGTATAGGGGAGTTTTACTCTGGGCGCGGGTGTCCCGGAGATCTCTTCCAACATCGAAAAGATTTCCGCCAGTGTCTGATTCCGGTTGCCCAGGATGTATTTTTCGCCGATTTTACCTCTCTCCAAAGCCAGCGTATGCCCCTCGGCAACGTCCCGCACATCCACAAGGTTAAGGCCGGTATCAAGATAAGCGGGCATCTTTTTGTTCAGAAAATCAACAATGATTTTGCCCGTCGGCGTCGGTTTGTGATCCCGGGGGCCTACGGGCGTGCTGGGGTGGACGAACACCAAAGGCAATCCGTTCTCCAGGAATTTTTCAGCCTCCCTTTCAGCCAGGAACTTCGACCTCTTGTAGTGTCCCACCATGTCGTCGAGGCAAACAGGCGTGTTTTCATCCGCCGGAGTTCCGTCCGGGACAAGCCCAAGCGCTCCAACGGTGCTCGTATGCACCACGCGCCCGACTCTGCTCTCCAGCGCAGCCTGCATTACGTTGACCGTGCCGGTTACATTGCTCTCATAGACTTCGCGGGGGTCCGGCGCCCATAGCCTGTAATCGGCCGCCACATGAAAAACCGCCTCGGCCCCCAACATAGCGCTCTTCACCCGGCCGGAATCGCGGATATCGCCGATCAGCCATTCTACACCGGGCAAATCTCCGTGCTGAGCCGGAGGTTTACGGCAAAGCGCCCTCAGGCTCCAGCCCTTTCGAACCAGGCCCGCTGCGACGTGATATCCAACGAACCCCGTTGCTCCCGTTATAAAGGCAATAGGCATAATTGCACCAGCGAGCAAAAAGATCGACCAAGCCCTGAATCTTATTCCTCACGGCTTTTTTCGCAGGTCCTTTCGACCTGCTTTCCTATAACAGAACGAAGCGCAATTGGAAACCCTTAGGTAGGTCGTTTGATACAGCAGATTATCTCGAGCGTTTTTGCGTGGGTTTTTGCGTTGCCTGGGAGTCAGATTGGCGTTGGCTTTGTTAACATTCCAGGGAATTTAACTTGGCTCCGGCAGGCGAATTGAGGATGAAAGCAAACCGCCCTCTCCTCTCGGCCGGTCAATCGCCGGCTCGGCTGACGTCTCAATTGGAACCTCACCAGCACTGGACGGCATCCGCTGCACAAGAGGGCTGCGGCCGATACCTGTGACTCTCGCCCCATTCCGCCATGGCTTTCAACACAGGCAGAAGAGTCAGCCCATACTCCGTGAGGTTATATTCCACCCTGGGAGGCACAACCGCATACACTTCACGGTGAATGATTCCATCATCTTCAAGTTCCCTCAGTTGTTGCGTGAGCATCTTCTGGGTGACTGAGGGAATCATCCCCTTAATCCGTCCAAAGCGTTTCTTCCCATCCTTGAGGATCCACATAATAACCGGCTTCCATTTTCCTCCAATAACGGAAAGGGTGGTCGTCACCGGGCAAGGACTTAGCACAAGCATTGCTTCTCCTTAGTATCATTTTCAAAACTATACTACAAAATAGTGCGTACTTAACTTAATGAATCTTAGTGGCATTATGACACATAACGGAGATTCGTGCAATTCGATTAACGAAAAAAACAAGGAGGATTAGAAATGGCAGGCATGAACTCAAAAACGATTTTGGTGACGGGAGCAACCGGGAACCTGGGAAGGGCCGTGGTAGAGGCTCTCCGCAAAGACGGTTTCAAAGTGAAGGCAGGCAGCACGAACCCACAGAAAACAGCGTGGCCTCCGGGGGTCGAGGCTGTAAAGGTTGTGTACGAGGAACCGAATACTATTGATGAAGCACTGAAAGAAACTCAGGGGATCTTTTTGGTTGCTCCTCCCCTGGACCCTGATGCCCCCGCAAAGCTGATGCCTGTGATCGACAAGGCAAAATCCGCTTTCGTGGGTCACATCGTATTCGTCTCGGCATTGGGAGTTGACCAAAATGAACAGGCGCCCCTGAGGATAATCGAGCGCCATCTGATGGGCTCAGGCATGAGCTATACCATCCTGAGGCCAAACTTTTTCATGGAAAACTTTTCCACCGGATTCATCGCCCCGATGATCGCCCAGGGAGGCATTTTTCTGGCTGCCGGCGACGGCAAGACAAGCTTCATCAGTACTGCTGACATAGCCGATGCAGCAGCACATGCATTCAAAAGAGTATCCACTGGGGTGGAATACAATCTGACCGGTCCGAATGCGCTGGATCATACTGAAGTGGCACGGATCCTGTCGGATGTCTCGGGAAAGGATATCAAGTACTTCTCACTGACCGAAGAAGCCATGCTCAAAGGGGCGAGGGATGGCGGCATGCCTGAAGGCGCCGTGCAATATCTTGCGACTCTTTACGGCGTGGTTCGGAATGGCTGGATGGCCACTATTACGGAAGACGTCCTGAGAGTCACAGGCAAGTCTCCGATCCCCTTTGTCGAGTTCGCACGGAAGAATGCGTCCGCCTGGAAATAGAAGCATGTAGGTCGGGGAATCATCCGGACCTCTGAAAAAGACCCTCTTACAAACGACACGGGCAACTCTTTTGCCCGTGCGCTCCCCTACAACGGCAATGCGTTTCATCACGAAAAGAACCGCTCATATTCATCGTGGCCGCCTATCCAAAACCACGTCACTGTATCACCCTCTAAAATACCGACGGCGCGAAAGCCAAGTGTGACTCTCACGGCCCAGATATCTTCTTCAGTATTGATGCATTTGAAATGGAGTGAGGGATGAAATGGATTTCCCGTCCATAGGCGGAATGCTTTTCTTGTTGCCTGTTTTACCGATTCATCAAGTGACCGGAAGGTTGCCCAGAATGAAGGCAAGGTCTTAGACTTCATAGGCAATTCGGGTCCATAGGCTTCGCTTGTCCGGCAGCGATTTCCTGTTTGGCGCGTTTGGCGGCGGCAATCAATTGGGGCCGTGTTTCCCTGAAAAGATTATCCCACCGAAGTTCATCTTGCAGTTCTTCGAGATACTGGCGAAGGTGGACTACAATTTGCTCTTGGGCTGGCTCAGGTAGAGATTCCATCATTTTTATCACAGTGGTGATAGCTTTTGACGGCATGACTAAGTGCTCCTTGTAGGTCTTTGGCGAACTTGAGACGCCTATCCGTCTAAAGTCCTGCCAATCTGATAAAATTTTATCATTCATTCGGTCGCCCGTCAAACTTACAGAAAGGAGAGACATTCGGAGCACTGACCTCGATTCATCGTCTTGCATTCCAGCCTTGTCACCCCTTTTCGTAACGGGGAGAAACTGGGCGGATTCTCCACTTCGAACCACAAGCCAACCCGGCCGGGCGCCTTGTTCACATTTTAAGTAATTTAACTCGACCATCGGAGCCGTTTTAAGAGAATTCATTTAATCAGGCCGATGCACCAGATGCCGGATTTTAACATATGACACAGCCTGACCTGCCTTGTGTTCGGATCTCGGGTGAAAACACCGGTTTGGGCTTTAAAGAAAATAGTTGACTATATCAATGATATATGCAACTATATTTCTCGGAGGTATCGAAATGCTGGAAAAACACATGCTCGTCCATTCCGGTGAGGAACCTCACCTTTTCCGGGAAATAATGCTGACTCACCAGGCATTGCTGAACGTGTTCACTCGCAAGGTCGGCATGACCTCGGCGCGTCTGGCGCTTTTAAGGCTCCTGGCGATTTGCACTCCCGAAAAGCTTGGGGTCATGGAAGCCTCCCGGCACTTGGGCATCAATGCAGCGGCAGTGGTCCGCCAACTCAAGGAGATGGAAAAGGATCGCCTTGTCGAGCGTCTTGCCGACGCGAGGGACCGACGTCGCAGTTACGTCAGGTTGACCGAACAAGGGTGGAAGGTGTTCGAGTTGGTCCACGAACGCGCACACGAATTTGAAAGGACGATTTGCGGACCTGCAAGTGCTGAAGAGGTTGCAACGGCGGTACGAGTCCTTGCGCGGGTGAGGGCCGCAATCGAGACGCTTGGCTGAAGGAGGGGTGAAAGTATGCAGAGGAGAGTAAAGGTAAACAACGAGCTTTATGAGATATATGGCGATAGATGGTGGAATGAGGATGCTGAATTTGATTTTGCCAGCCTCAGGTACTGCGTAAACCCGGTGAGGTATGGTTATTTCAAGAGGAAACTGCAGCATCTCCGCATTCCCGCGAAGGCCGTTTTGGACGTAGGCTGCGGGGGAGGTTTTCTTGCCGAAGAATTTGCCAAGGACGGTTTCCAGGTGACAGGAATCGACCCGTCGGCGAAGTCGGTGGCGACTGCACGCAAACACGCCGCTGAAAGCGGACTGAATATCAAATACGAGGTCGGGCGAGGGGAAGCGATGCCGTTTGCGGACGGCTCTTTCGATCTGGTCGCCTGCTGCGACGTGCTCGAACACGTAGACGACCTGGAAATGGTAATTCGGGAAGTATCCCGCTTGCTGAAGCCGAGGGGAGTGTTCTTCTACGACACCGTCAATCGGACGTGGCTCAGCAAAATAGCCCTGATCAAAATCTGGCAAGACTGGTCGTTCACCAGATGCTCGCCGGCGAACTCTCATGTATGGGAAAAGTTCATAAAACCTGCCGAACTGATCGCAATCATGCAAACCTGGAACCTGACCCACCGGGAGATCAAAGGCATCGCCCCCCGGAGAAGAAACTTTCTCGTGCTTTTGCGGCACCTGCGAGCCGTAAAGACCGGCAAAATGCGCAACGAAGAAATGGCAACCGCACTGCAACTGGGCGAAACCGAAGACCTGCGCATGGCCTACATGGGATATGCGGTCCGGCGACCCTAAGACTCTCGCGGCAGTAAAATGCGCGCGTCAATACTCGGCTTGGAAGAGTCTGCAGCTTAAACGGAGGAAAGCATAAGGCTTTGCGAATTCACCGCGTCGAACCAAAGGGTAACTCTCGTGCTCACCTTGTTAATATTCCCCCCACCAGGTCCTTGGCCAAGGGGCATATCGAATCTAAGCTGTAAAGCGCAGTTCAGGGCTCCCGGTAATATAATCGCGCAATTGCTTCACATCCGCAGTCTCTAGACGGTGGATGATCCCTTCCCATCTATCCCTCATGCCTCCCTGTTCCGGGGGCCTGTCGTCGAACAAAGACCGAACATTGGGGGCAAATGCAATCTCCCTGGTAGCGCTGACCTTTTTACAGAACGCCTCTGCGAACATAGCTATTGAAGTCTTTATCAAATGAGGCGGCGCACCGCTTGAGAAGGCCCTATCCAGATGGGCCCTGAAGCGTATGAGGCATTGCGGAAGCATGGCAAGCAGCGGGGTTGTCCAATCGGCAAACGAACCGGTCGTCTCTATTATGATAAGCCGTACGGGCACACAGATTGAATTGAGTTGGATCACTTCATCGCCGTCATCGTAGAAAATCCTGCCTGTGCTGGGACTGGATCTGCCCAGCACCAGCGAGAAGGCGGCGGTTTCACCGAGCAGACCCGAGAGGTTTTCTATGAATTTGGGGTTTTTGTAGCAGAAGATCGGGATCTTGTCGGTGACAATGCCCGCAATATACTGCCGTTGGAAGAAGAACGCCGGGATCGCCCCCAATCCTGGGACATGTTCATCCAGTCTTATATCGGTGTACGAAAGGATGGGAAACCCGAGCATGGCAGCGGCGTGCAGTCTGTCGAATATATAGTTGCGGTACTTGACTGTGTCGGCAATGGCCTGATCCAGGGGGATGCCCAGCATTATCCTGTGAAATACGTCCCATTTAATGAGACGGATAATACGAATCGAATCCGTTTCGTCCCGGGTCGTCGTTACAACCACGTAGACTTCCCTTTTCTCCCCTTTCTCCCCCGAAGGATTTCTGCTGCTTTGGGATTGCTCCACGCGCCCGACATTGATTGAGAGAAGGTCGCCTGACTTTTCCCAAAAGTGCGAGATAAGGCCCCGAACGCGATTATGCACCCCTGTATCGAACCTCAGTTCATCGGCGACAACAGAAGCTCCCGGCAGCCATTTTACATTTAGGTGAAATTCGGGGCTGAGGTCCAGCGCCCATTCTTCAATTTCTTCTTCCCTGATATCGAAAAG
>DASPQK010000098.1:0-13414 GCA_035624985.1 Syntrophobacteraceae bacterium
AGACCGACCGCATCGCCTCGGAGTTTGTAGTGAAAGGAAGACCCCGTGGTCCGGAGTGACTCGGCCTCAACGGCTTCGAACGGGACGGAAAAAAGCCGGGAGGAAAAGTCGAGGAGCGAATCGGTCACCCCGTTTATCTCTGAGGCAAACCGGCCGCAAATGGAGTCAAATAAGGTCGAGATTCGTTCATCTTCGAGTTCGCGCCACGCCGAGAATTGCGCCTGGATTTTCTCCAGAACGAACCCCTCCAGAGCGTCGTTGAGATCTTTGAGGGCGAGGTCTTTATTGGATTCGTAGAACCGGTCGAACTGTTGTTCCAGCTCCGAGGCCAGCTTGGCTTTCAACTCGATGAGTCCCCGGTCGAGGCTTCTGATAATGAGCCGTTCGATCTCCGCGTTGAGAAGGACATCGAATGTCCTCCTTTGTTCGAGAAGTTCCTGTTTCCTGCTTTCAAAGGCGGCTATTTTTTTGCGGATTGAATCCACCGGGGTTCCAAGGGCCTTGAGTTCAAGTTCAGTCTCCAGCCGCAGGTGTGAAAGCAGCTTGAGAAGGTTTGCGGAGACCGTGTCGAGAAGCACCTTGCCCTTTTCACTTACCAGGAACCTATGAAGAGCTTCTGAAAAACAGGGGAGGCCGCTGGCGGCAAGGTCTTCCGGGGACCCGTCGAGTTTGGCCCGCAGTCCGAGTTTGGCGGAAATGGGAAAAATCCTTATATCCTCCGTCTTCCCTCCTCCGTCCTCTGTTTTCGGTTCTTCGTCCTCCGCGCGGCGCCTCCCCATGATTGACTCCAACGTCTGTTTGGCAAACAGGAGGGCGCTGTCGACTTCTTCTGCGGCGAGATAATCGGTCTTGTTGAGCAGGAAAAATATCCTGCCGGCATATTGGCGCACATCTTTGAGGAAGTCGATTTCGGCGTTGCTCACCGGCTGATCGACCGAGAGTAAAAAAAGGGCCGCGTCAGATTTTGGCAGGTAGCGGTACGCCACGTCGGTGTTGTGAGTAAAGACCGACCCGACGCCGGGGGTATCCACCAGTCGAACCCCATCCTTAAGGTAGGGCGAGGGGTAAAAGACAACAGCCTCGAAGACCCCTCTGCCGTTTCGTGGGTTTCCTGTCTCGGTAATGTAATCGGAGAGGGATTCAACGGGGATGTCGGCTGCTTTTCCATTTTTGAAAAACACTCTGGCGGAAAGGCTTTCGCCGTAAGCCAGTATCGTAACGATGGAGGTCAGCGGAACGACTGAGACAGGAAGGATCTCCTCGCCAAGCAGAGCGTTTAACAGGCAGGTTTTGCCCCGCTTGAACTCTCCCAAGGCCACCAGGTTGAAAGTATTGGTCTCCAGCTTCTCCTTGAATTCCAGACAGGAACCCCGGTCGGACAGACCCAGGTCGAGCATCTGTTCTATGACCGCCAGGAGACGATCTCTGAGATATTTGAAATCACCGATTCCTTCCAGCGGGCGGGAAACCGGTTCGGCAACCACGGACATAATCAACCTCGAACGCCCGACATCTGTTTTGCATCAATAGCCCTGATAAACTATAATAAATTCTTTATTAATCTCAAGGCAAAATTCGGTGAAAGAGCGAGGAGTGAAAAGTGAACGGGAAGGCGAAAACGGTATGAGAAAGAGGTTTATGTTCGTGCTGCCTTTAGTTGCGGCGCTCCTTTCACTGGATTGGACGGACGCGCATTCGGCCCGGAAAGAATACGCCGGTTTGGAGCACAGGCTGATGCAGGACGGCTTTTCGAGCCGGCAGGTTTCCCTCGCCTTCCAATCGGCCCCGCCTCCAATGTTCAAGCTTGTCTGCATGACGATGAAGGTGCGCAAAGGCGAGGCGACCTACGACCATTTCCTGGCGCCCTTGGAGATATCAGCGGCTCAGCAGTTTATAGCAAGGCACCGGAATTGTTTTCACAGGGCGCAGGCGGCGTATGGCGTGGAGCCTGAAATCATCGCTGCGATCCTTCTTGTGGAAACTCATTTTGGATCCTATACCGGCAAAACCCCAACTCTTGGCGTATTTGCGACCTTTGCCATAATGGATCGAAAAGCCAACCGCGACAGGGTTTGGAAGATGCTTTCGCCGCGGGACCGCCGCGCCTGGGAGCGTGAGGCATTCGACAGGAAGCTGCTTGAGCGCTCCGATTGGGCCTATCAGGAGCTATGCGCGCTCCTTGAGCTGGAGAACACGCACTCAATAAGGCCGGGGTCGCTCAAGGGGTCCGTGATGGGCGCAATCGGCTGGCCGCAGTTTCTGCCCAGCAGCCTGGTAAAGTTTGGCTCTGACGGCAACGGCGACGGACGCATAGACCTCTATAACGCAGAGGACGCTGTTTTCAGCACGGCCAACTATTTGCGGGCGCACGGATGGTGTGAGGCGAGGCTGCCGGCCGAGAGGGAAGCGGTAATATGGAGCTACAACCACAGCAGGGCGTATGTGCGAGCGGTTCTGGGAATAGCACAGGAATTAGGAATGGTTGAAATCCAATAGGGAGCAAATGAATGCAGATCCTTACCGTGAGAATCGAAAAACCCGAAGAGATCAATTTCATTTTCGGCCAGACTCATTTCATCAAGAGCGTCGAGGACATCCACGAGGCCCTTGTAAACGCCGTGCCGGGCATCAGGTTTGGCGTGGCCTTCTGCGAAGCTTCAGGCAAATGCCTGATCCGATGGTCTGGGACCGATGCGGATATGATCGATCTGGCCTGCAGGAACGCACTGGCCATTTCCGCCGGTCACAGCTTCATCATTTTCCTGGGCCCCGGCTTCTATCCCGTAAACGTGTTGAACACGATCAAAATGGTCCCCGAGGTGTGCCGAATATTCTGCGCCACGGCCAACCCTACGGAAGTCATTATCGGGGAAACCGAGCTTGGCCGAGGCGTCCTTGGGGTTGTTGACGGCTTTACGACAAAGGGCGTCGAGGACGAAGCCGAAATCAAGTGGCGCAAAGACCTGCTCCGAAAGATCGGCTACAAGATGTGATTTTGCGGATGAAAGAATTTACGGAAGACGGAGGACGATCGAAAAAGGACCGGTGACAAAGGATGGACACGGCGACTTATTTCGTTTTTCCACCCCGACATCCGCTATCCATCCTCCGTCCTCCTAGTTCGGTCCCCCGTCATCCGGCAGACGTCATCCGTGAGTTCAGTTCATCTTCACATGGATTTTCCTCTGCTTTGCGTGATCGGATTTCGGGATGGTCACTCGAAGCACCCCATCCCTGTATGCGGCTTCGATTCCCTCTTCCTTGACATCGGCAGGCAGCATGAAAGAACGGTTGAAAGAGCCGAACTGCCGCTCGATGGTGTAATAGTGTTCGTTTTTTTCTTGGTGTTCCTGTTTCTTCTCACCCCTGATGGTGAGTACATTTCCCGTCAGAGCGATATCGAGGCGGTTCGGATCGATTCCGGGAAGATCCGCCTTTACGAGGAAATGATCGTCCGCCTCCGCTATATCGAAAGCAGGCATCCATTCATAGTCCCCCTGCTCTCTGAGCATCGAGGGGATCAACTCGCGAAATATCCTTGAGGGCATAAGCTCATTGAAGAGCCTGTCGGCCCAGTTCAGACTGACAGGAACATTTCCCATCGCCCGCTCCCGACGGTGTGTCGATAGCTCCGTCATTTTCGACCTCCTAAAGTGAAATAGGGAAGGATCATACTCCGTTTCAGGTGTTTTCACCATATTCTTAATGTAATCGGAGACTTATCCATGTCAAGGGAGCGTTTCCACTGCACTGTGTCCCAACTTCATCGGGGCGGCGCATCATAGTGACCGGGCCGGCACAATTTGGCAATTACTTGTGACGCCTGGGGTTAATCCCACTGAGCCCCACGAACCCCGCGAGGCGGGGGCGGGGCACGCAGCGCAGGGCAGGCGGGGGTGAGCGGGGAGCGTGAAGGGTGAAGGGTGAAGCGTGAAGGGTGAAGGGTGAACAGCGAAGGGAGCGAGGCCGCGAGTGAACGGTTAACAGCGGGCGGTTTTCAGCGGCCGCTACCATGATTCCCGCTGAATTCGCTGTTAATACAGGGAAATTCACGCTTCCAGTCCTCCAACGAGTTGATTTCATTAGTGTTTTCGAACTTTAAGTCCTGAAATAACAGCGAATAACAGCGATACTGCCAGGGAATAGTGAGGGGTGAGCGGTAGATACGGAATAGCTGCAAATGCATAGTAAGCAGGAGTCATTCGCCGATCCTGGAGGTTATTTCGTGAAAACAATGCGACCCCATTTAAATTTTCAAAGAACAACCGTCGTCCACTGGAGGGACGATTTTCACGGACGATATAATACATCAGGGCACGAAGTGATGTCAAGTCAAAAAGTGAAGTATATTGAAAAAAATGCATCCGGAGGCGTTTGGCTTTCCGGGCAAACGAGCACCCCGGAGCTCTCTTCGTGGTCTTCACGTACCTGACGGTTGGACAAAAACGGCGGGCGCAAGGGACCACCACGAAGATCACGAAGGGCCACGAAGGAGATAAAGGTCAAAAACCGACATGAAAATTTCTTACTGATTTGACTTCACTTTATGATGGATTTGGTCAGGGATGGATTTAGGCAGAGAAAAAAGTTGAACCCCAAGTGACCGTTTCAGCCGCCCAACTTTACCGCTTGGTTCATCCCGGCTTTTCTGCCCCAACTTTCCATCGAAGTCTGCGACTTCTTTTTTCCGTTGAGGGTCTGCGCCGAGCATATTCACTGGGCTTCTTAATCCGACCTCTCGGGGTTCAGCTTTAACATAGACTTTTTAAAGAGGGCTGTCAAGGAGTTTTTTTGGAGGGGTTTTTTTTGGCTAAGGGGTTCTGGGGACTAAGAATCTCAGGCATAAGACGACATTTGGGCCCGATTTTTTTCCGAATTTTTTTCCTCAGCTTCGATCCAGTCCTATGATTTCGTCGCTGAGGATGCCTATGCAGGGCAGATTACGATAGAGTTGGCGATAATCCAGGCCGTAGCCGACCACGAACCTGTCCGGGACCTTGAAGCCTCTAAACGAGATTGGAATGCTGACGATTCGGCGGACCTCCTTGTCCAGTAGCGTGCACACGCGGAGGCTGCGGGGCGCTCGAGCCTGGAGGTTTCGAAGGATGTAGCCGGCTGTCATTCCGGTATCTACAATGCCTTCGACCAGGAGCACGTCGCGACCTTCAATTACAGTATCGAGATCTTTCGTTATGCGCGCCGCCCCGCCGGGACTTTGCACGCCCGCATAGCTCATTACGGAGATAAAATCCATCTCCAACGGGATATCGATCCGCTTTACCAGATCGGACATAAAGACTACGCATCCCTTGAGCACCCCAACCAGCAGAGGCAGGCAGTCCCGATAGGCGGAGGCTATCTCTTTGCCCATTTCGGCAATGCGGCGCTCAATGGCCTCCTGGGTAATCAAAATCTCAACAATGCCGTCGGGTCTAGCGTTCACGTTCCCATATCGATTCATTTTCACTTTTCACCGGACCTGAATGTTCCAGTTTATTTCCGCTTACTTTTCACTTCTTCATCCCGGCCAAAGCCGGGATGGCTTTTTTCTGGACTTCCGAGCAGGCCGTACTTGGCCATCAGGTTATGGAAGTCCCGCTGGTAGAAGATTCTAATATTGACCTCGGGGTAAAGGCGCCGCAGTTTGCGCACTTTGCGGTTCTTGCGGGTCACCAGGCTTTGTTTCATAGTGGTCAGTTCAATATAGAGGTCCTGTTCCGGGAGATAGAAATCGGGGGTGAAAGCTTCCACTATCCTGCCGTTTGCATCGGTTTCCAGGTTGAAAGTGCGAGACTCGTATTCAAACGGGATGCGGTAGAACCGGAGAAACCGGGCGAACTCGGTTTCGGCGGTATTGGCAAAGCGCCCGGTGTCGCGTTTTTCAGGCACCTGGGGCAAAAGGTCCTTAACGATCCGGTCCCGGGGGACCTGGAGGAGGTCCATCCCGTCAACGGCTGTCGCCATCAGTGTCAATGCCTGGTCGATCGAGAGGCGATCCATCCGAAGGGTCAAGTCATAAAGATCGGGATCCGCCGGATTGAGCCGATAGAGAAAACGCAGGTAACGGGCATGTTCTTTTTCAAGAGCGCCGACCAGCCTGCCGGCTTCGCGCCCGGACAGGCCCTCGCGGGTCCTGACCTGCCGGACGCGGAATTTGCGCGGCGCCACAAGGCGCACATGCAACGTGCCCGGACGGTTACGAAACAATCCCTGGGCGCTCCTGTCGATTATCACCAGGTCCCGTTCTTCGGCCAACTGGGCGATGAGGTCCTGGAGCAGCCTGACGCAGGCTTCGGTTTCCGGATCGATATGAAGGTCTCCTTTGAGGATCGCTTCATCCACCTTGCGCAGCCGGGCTTCATCCAGATCGATTTCACCGGAGAGTTGAGCAAAGGTGGTCTTGTCCACCAGCGAAAACCCGATGCGCCCGGCGAGCCGGGCCGCCAGTTCAATGCCCGGACAACCTGGCTGACTGGTGATGGTTACGACCGCCATTTTTTTCCTCAAATTTCAACCGATTTCGCGGATTATATCTTGCCAGGACGGGGGAAATAAAGAACTTTGAGTTCCCGGCGAGTCAACTTAAGATTTGGAAGCATCTGATGCGGCCTTGCGTTCAGGATTGAGGTAATGGAAAAGAGCGGGGGAATGATTCCCCCGCGCCCCCCAGGATTTCGGCCTCACGCGCGGGTGGGAGGGGGGGCTGCGTGAGGCCGAGCGCTCGGCGCTGGCGGCGACGGGCCACGCCCCGGGCGTGGCCGCCGCCGCAGCGCCACACTGAGCCGCGCAGCGGCGAAGGGGGTGTGGGGGGCACCTGGCCCCCCAACCCCCACGCTCTTGGGATCTTCTCGTAGTAACTTAAACGCGAATTCGTATGAAAAGCTGAAAACTCGCAACTGAAAACTAAACCGTGTGGACAGGGTGGGGGAATTTTGGTAAAAATGCAACACGATCGGATCGGGACGTGGCTCAGTCTGGTAGAGCGCTGCGTTCGGGACGCAGAGGTCGCTGGTTCGAATCCAGTCGTCCCGATCAACTTTTGTTTTGGGACCCCACAAGAAACTCCGAGGGATAGTCACGCCGTAAGAATTCCAGTGATAGCCGGGTCGGCCGTTCTTGGCTGCCACGCCGAAAACTACCGGTACCCGAACACCCTTGCATCATGGAATCAGATCTGTTATTATAGTTGTACAATTGTACCATAACATAGATGGACGGTCGAACGCGCGTCGATGAAAACGGTTGTGGACACCTCGGTAATCATTGCGGTTATTGGCAATGAGCCTGAAAAGACAACTCTGGTCAAACTCACAAAGGGTGTGGAATTGATCGCGCCATATTCGGTCCATTGGGAGATCGGCAATGCTTTCTCGGCAATGCTGAAGCGGAAGAAGATCACCCTTGACGAGGCATTGAAGGCCTTGGACGCTTACGCGAAGATTCCAATCGGGTTTCTCGATATCGAGCTGGGGCCGTCGCTGAGGATTGCAGACAAACTGGGCATCTATGCGTATGATGCATATATTTTGAGATGCGCCCAAAAGTACCGCGTGCCCTTGGTATCGCTTGATCGATACCTGATAGATTGTGCAAAGAGCATGGGCATGCGGGTCATGGAGGTAAGCTGATGGCGGCTGTCTATAGCTATTCAAAGGCGCGGCAGAACCTTGCAGCCATGCTGGAACAGGCGGCAAGAGAGGGTGAGGTCAGGGTAAAGCGCAAAGACGGACAGGTCTTTGTGATAAAGCCGGAACCCGGAAAAGATTCCCCTCTGGATATCGAGGGTGTAAGCCTGAATATTTCGACCGATGAAGTAGTGGCGATCATTCGGGAAGGCCGTGAAGAAAGTGCCCGGACCTGACAGCAGTTCCCGACGCACCCGGGTGCGCCGTTTGTGGATGCTCGACGCTGTATGAGTTCGGCTTCAGTAACCCGCAAAGCTCCTTATCGCGCATTGCAAAATACAACCAAATGCTTCCCGGTGTTGCTTTCATCGGCTATGTGTGAGAGTAAGCGATGCAGATATCCGAACATCGTGAATGGGCTCGGGTAGCAGAGGCCGCCGGTTCGAATCCAGTCGTCCCGATTAATAGGCATATTCACTTCAGAGGCACTTCATTTTGTCGAAATGAGTGATTCTATTTGCTTTACGAAACGCTCGGGCTGTTCCGTCAGGACGCGCACCTGTTCGGGTTCCTGGACATGAAAGCAGGCAAAATAGAGGCGGCGCACTGCGTTGCCAAGTCGCCCTGCGTCCACATCGCTCCGGGCGCCGGCCAAATCATCCGCGGCTTTGTTCAGCCAGTGATTGCTGAAAAGCTCGCCCGGGACCTCGATTCTCGCGCTCATGCCACCAGGACGCCTTCGTCTTCAACTTCCTTATGAATGGGGAAGTAACTTGGGATTCCGTGCTCCCATTCTTCGAACGAGTGAACTATCGGATCGAGAAGAACATCAAACCGGCGCCCTAACATGGAAAGTAGCCTCACAATGCGGTTCTTTTCCTGCCAACTGATGGATCGGGAGGTGAGCACCAGAATATCTATATCGGAAATTTCATCATCCCTGCCGTTGACTTTAGTATACCCGCTCCTGTCTGCCGGTAAACATTTTTCCGTGCCTCCGGCATCTGTAGTGACTATTGTCCCGCCAGGCTCAAAGTAAGAACAGCCAAGGCCCCGCAATGACTCGGCGCTATGCACACGGCAGCTCGGCTTCTCCCTCGTCGGCAGGGTCTAGGCCTGACAGCCTCTCGTTCCGGTTTCTACCTGCTACACTGCAAGCCCTCCAGGTTCCGCTCGACTCTCGCGTGTTCCCTCCAGTCCGTTCAATTTTCCTTCCATAACTGGACAGTTTGTGTTGTAAATTATCTCGTGTTGAGAATTACGCGTTCGCTAAAGCGAGGAACGCTTTCTCGAACTTCTTGAAAACGCTTGTCATAATCCGCTTTACCTGAGCGAGGTGAACTCCGCACTGCGGTGCTATCAGCAACACAAGAAACATCTGGAAGTGGTTTTTCGTTCTTTTGCGTCACCTGTTTTTCAAAACTTCTAAATCAGGAAAAGGCATCATGGGGGAAATGCTAGGGGGAATTCGTAGAAGTCTCATATTGTTTTTCATTATCGGGCTGCTCGCTGTAACCGTGGCGGCCCATGCAGCTGCCAATGCAGCTACCTACACCTTCAAGAGGCTTGACGAGCCAGGTATCAGTGTTACCGCTCCCACCGCTATTAACGCCAGCGGGCAGGTGGTTGGGAGTTACGTGGACGCAAATGGCAACATCCATGGATTCCTATACAGCGGCGGCAAGTTCGGCATGCTTGACAACCCAAATGCCGTCGAAACATACGGAAGTGAGCATGGCACCTATCCCGCCGACATCAACGCCAACGGGCAGGTGGTGGGGACTTACGTCGCAGCCGATGGCGTCGCTCATGGTTTCATAGCCACTCCCATTTGAACTCTTGAAGTATATGTCGAAGGTGACCAGCCTTAAAACAAGCCGTACGAGAGCCGCTTTGGGTAACCCCGGATGCGGCTCTTCCTTGTCTGTAACGTGCTTGGTGAGAATAATAGACAATTGGGATCAAAAAGTCTCCTCACTCGCGGGCAGCGTTAGGCTGAGCGCGGGTTTGCGCCGTGAGGCGGACCCTAAGAAGTTGACAAAACGCCCCTCGTTTTTTCCACGCGAGGAAATAAGTGGACAGTTTCCGGTTTTGTCGAGTTTCCAAAACCTACCCCGTACCCAGCCTTGCTTTTCAGGTTTGATCGAAGCCCCAAAACTGGACAAAACCACAAGGGGCAATGTATGCTCCCGCACTTGAAGCGATACCGGCAGCAACCAATTCAGTCGGGAAGAAGGAGGAGGTATCGAATATATTTCGATACCCCTCCTCGACTATGTATTCCAGTTGTGTTCCAGTGTGTGTCCGGACAGTCTCTGCCAAATGGCGACAGCTGGTTCGAATCCACTCGTCCCCATTATAAAATCAGATGCTTGCAAGGCCGTTAAAATTTCTTGGGTAGCATTTCTGGTTACCGAGGGCCGTCTACTCGAAACGACCTCGCCCGCGATGCCTGCCTGCCCTTTGTTCAGGCGCCGGCGGCTTAACGAGCAAGTTCCACGGCTCCCAGCCCGGTTGCCCCCAGTTATAGATCCCTTGGCCCGTTATCGCCATCTGGTGCGTCGGATCAAGAAGCCAAAGGATCAGCGCTTGAAAAAGGAAGATAATGCAGTCTTAACCGGTATGGGAATGCGATGGGAATGGCAGCAAAGATCTCGGCAAGAAATAGAGTCCACCAGATCCCTTGCCATGCCAAGTGCTCACTGGGAGCGCAGATCTACGAAATCATAAATTCCTTTTTCAAGGGCAGATCCCTCTTTTTCCATTCTTTTGCCACGGTCGTCGTGATAGTTTGAGAAGCAGGCATGCTTCTGTCGAAGACTTGACTGATTACGCCATTGCAGTATATATGAATCATATTTACATTCATTGAATCCAGCATTTTTGAGCGTGAGGTTTCGCTCTATCTTGATGATAAGGAGTATGCCTGCTTGCAGGCGTTTCTCGTTAGAAACCCTGAGGCGGGGGACCTGATCCCCGGGTCCGGCGGTGTCCGCAAACTTAGATGGAAACGCCCCGGTGAAGGAAAGCGAGGTGGGGTGCGAGTGATTTATTATGTTCGATATGGCCCCAATGAGTTATGGCTGTTGACAATCTATGCCAAAGCGAGGCATGACAATATCGCGGCGCATGTGCTGAAGGCGCTCAAGGAGAAATTCAGTAATGATTAGTAAAAACAGAGGAAGAGATTTAGTCACGCAAGAGCAAGACCGCGATATCGGGCAGGAACTGTTGGATGCTGTCGATGAGATCCGGGCAGGAGGCGGGCGGCGCTATCTTGTGGAACCTAGAACTGCTGCAGCGCGAGCCAGGAGCAAAACCGGGCTCTCTCAGGCACGATTTGCCGCATTGCTGGGAGTCTCCCGGCGCACCTTGGAGCAATGGGAGCAAGGCAGACGCGAGCCGTCCGGCGCAGCGAGAACCCTCATCAGAATTGCAGAGTTAAGACCTGAGATCTTACATGAGATTGAAGGGTGAAAAGATTAGCTCACTGGCTGGCTGACGCTCCGGATTGTGCGCCTCGCGGGACTGCCAGGTTAAGACCGGGTATCGATTGGGCGCTGAGCACGCGGCGGCACCGCTTCTGCCTCGTGGGCAGGGTCTATGCCTGACAGCCAATCGTTACGGTTTATAACTTCTTCACTCTAAGCCCGCCAGGGTTCCGCTCCACTTGGATGCACCGTCACAGGAGAGCAACATACGGTCCTATTCTGGCTCCTACGGGCTATCGTTTTTTATTCATGTCAGATGATCGTATGTTTTGGCCGGCAGGGCAGCGAAAAAATTTTAGGGACAAGATACGGAAAGTGTTTAAGTTAGGGACCGGACACAAATTTTTGGGTTTGTCACATACATATGAATATCACTTGCGTTTTCGACTTCAGCGGAGTACGAATTTTGGGGTCATCCGGCAAACGGGTACCTCGAACATTTGGTTCATCCAGCGACCGAGTAGCCGAGACTGGGCCTCCTTCGAGGTCTTCGTCCCACGCGCTTTGCGGGGTTCGTGTGCGGGCTGCTCAGCCCAAGTCAGCGCACCATAGAGAAGTCATATCGATTTTGGTTTTGGTCCTTTTCAGCCGCTGATGCTGTAAGTGCGCGCTCTCTGGCTGCCTTTCAGGCTTGGTGCTCTTTGTGCCCTGGTGAGAAAAATGCCCTTCGCGCCCTTCGTGGTTGAACAAAAACGTCGGGCGGAAGGAGTCACCACGAAGAGCACGAGGAGCACGAAGAAGATAAAAACTCAAGAATCAACATGAAACCTTCTTGCTTCAAAAAAGTAATAAAGCAGATCCATTACGTCCTAATTCCATTTTCGCAAAGAGCTTGGCTAAGACTTCCACGAAGCCGGCACGAAGACCGCGAAAGGGGAGCTCAGCGGCTTTTCGTCGACCGCCGCAAGTACTCATTTGCCGGATGAACCCAATTTTGCTTGTGTCCTGAGGGATTTCAAACTATTGTTTTTGACCTGAAAACCTACAAGTTCCCGGGCTCGGTTTGAAGGAAGCAAACAAATTTCAAAAAAAGGAGAAGACATGAAGTCGGCAGCAGCGAGGATCTTAATTGTAAGTTTTGTTTTGATCGGACTTATTTACATTGGCTCTAATGCCGTCAATGCTGTTAATGTGAACCCTGCCCGCCATCCACATTTTGCTGATGCTCAGAAACATATTGAGATAGCAATAGCCCAGCTATCCGAGGCGCAGAAGGGAAATGATTTTGACATGCAAGGCCATGCTGCTAAGGCAAAAAGGCTTCTTGAGCGGGCTTATAATCAAATTAAGCTTTCAGCCGAGGCAGCCAATGTGAAGCGATAAATCAGGATGTCTCAAAACTTGTGTGGCCCGGCTCATCACTGGCCCGGTTGTGGTTAGGGACTTCGTGGCGGAAGTTGGAAATCGAGTCCACCGTGTGGGGGCAGACTCAAAATTTTGCGCTCACGCTTTTCTTTGCTCCCGCCGGCCGGAAATCTGTATACTGCCATCCCGTCAAGCCCAAAATCCGTGATCTTTTCCAACAAATCTAAACCCATAACGTCCAATGGGGTCGAAAATGACCCCCCTTTGCGAATCATCCTTGAACGTCTTCATTGTTGTGGATGTATCCGACGACACGGAACGGCGAAAAGCGGGCTATGGACTCCGGGGACAAGTGTGTCCAAAGATTGGAAAAACCAGGCTCATCGATGTTTCACTTGCATGTTCGTTTGGGAAATTTTATGGTGTGCAAGACCCCGTTCACAATCCAAATGGGTTCACCTTTCAGCCTTCATGCGGTCAAGGTATGGCGGCAGGAATCGATCAAGCCGGTAATTCGCTTTTACCCGGGAGGAAAACGACCATGTATAGCTTAGCATACGAAAAGGACGACGTGATCATTAGGTTCAACAAAGATCTCGCCGAGGGCGAAGCGCTCACAAGATTCCTTGGCCATATCAATCTCCAGTCCATTCTCAAGAAAAGCCAGAATGTAGACGCCCAGCAAAGAATGAGGCTTCAGAGCCTCCTGAAGGATTTTCCCACTGGAGTTACATTGCTCAGAGATCCCGCGCTGAACAAGGGCACTGCATTCACCGAGCAGGAGCGGGAGGCATTGGGCCTTTGCGGGCTTCTGCCTCCTCGTGTCCATACGATGGAGGAGCAGCTTTTGCGAATTCTCAGAAATCTTCGAGCGAAGCCGACGGACCTTGAAAAATACATTTTCATGACAAGCCTCCAGGACCGAAACAGAACCTTGTTCTACAGGATGCTTTTGGAAAACATCGAGGAACTGATGCCGATCGTCTACACTCC
>DASPQK010000099.1:0-4405 GCA_035624985.1 Syntrophobacteraceae bacterium
CCGGGCTCCGACCCACCGGGAAAGTGCGGTTTGCAAATTTCTTCCCTTATTACCTACATTCCGCAACAACGAGACGGCAAATTCCGGAATTATGGATTTTTCTAAATCGTTCGAGAATAAGGAATTTAGCCTAATTGTCTCTCCTCTGGGAGGAAGCAATTTTCGACATGCATAACGCGATTTTTCGAAAAACGATGGCGGACTGTAACGAAAAAGTCCGCGACATTCTGCGTGTATACACATCCCCTCATCGATGGAAGTTCACTCTCGATATACAACTTTGGACTCCAGGCAAAGAAACTTCGACAGGCCTAGTATAACCCTACATCTAAAACACTGACCGAATCCGGCTTTGCCGGCGCACCTCTGTATCGCGCTAAACCCTTTGTCAGCGCTGTATCGCGCAACCTGAAAAATAAATACGAAAGTTCTGGACATTCTTTCCGTTCTCCTGTACGTTGGCATGGGGGCAACAGAAACAGTGCAGACCGCAATGTCGGAGATTGAATTTTCGGGCCGCAAGTTTTCACCCACAGCTCTGGATCTGATCGTTCAGGTCACGAAAAGATTTTCCACGCTCAGCCTGACGGAGCTTTCCAAAACTCTTTGCGAACTCCTCGAGTGGAAACGCCCGAATGGCAAACTCAAATACGAAGAGTGCCGAGCGTTTTTGGAGAAACTGCAGTCGGAGAATCTGATTTCTCTTCCCGTTGTGCGCAAGATGAAGTGCACCCCACGGCGGATCCCGCTGACTCAGGAAGGCGATCCTCAGGCGCCCATAACCGGCAGCCTTCAGCAATATGAACCGTTGTCGCTGCGCTTGGTGCAAGCATGCGACGGTCTCCTGTACGCCCTAGTCAACCAATATATCCAGCGCTACCACTACCTCAACTATCGAGTTCCTTTCGGTGCGCAAGTCCGTTATCTGGTTGAATCCCAGACTGGCGGTCATCTCGCCTGTATGATATTTTCCAGCCCCGCCTGGAAAATGGCTCCACGCGATGCTTGGATCGGTTGGACTGAGGAGCAGCGTGGCCGTAATCTTCAGTACGTGGTCTCCCACAGTCGGTTTTTGATACTTCCCTGGGTTTCGGTTGCGAGCCTGGCGAGTAAGACTCTCTCATTGGTAACACGTCAACTCCCTCAGGATTGGCAGGCTTTGTACGGCTATCGACCGCTGCTATTGGAAACTTTGGTCGACGGCTCACGATTTTTGGGGACGTCCTATCGAGCTTCGAATTGGATCTATTTGGGGAAGACTCGGGGGCGTGGGCGCATGGATCGAATGTATGCCCGCGACGGCCAAGCCATTAAAGACATCTACGTTTATCCGTTGCGCCGCGACGCCCGCAAGCGGCTGTGTCATGACCCGGCGCCGAAGTTTACCGACGATCGAAGCTTAGAATGAAAGGCGCACGATGTATTCCAATCCTGGCAGTGGTTCACGCCAAGTCTTTACCAGACAAGGTCGTGCTGCCATGCGTATTTATCGCATCGGAGCTCTCCCAATCCTCCAGTACTTCCTGGACCGCATGACGTTTTCGCGAATCGTCGGTTCCCATCTCGGCACTTTGCGCGGCCATGTCTTGGATCATGCTCAAACGCTCTCCTTATTGATTGAGAACTATCTCCTTTCCCCCGCCCCGCTTTACCGTATTGCGGAATGGGCCCGCCCCTACAGCAGCTCAGCCCTGGGGCTTTCTGACGAAGAAAAAAGCGCCATTAACGACGATCGCGTTGCCCGCAGTCTCGACGCCCTGGTTTCTGTGCGCGGCAGCAATATCTTCTTTCGGCTTGCTCTGCACATCATCAAGAAGTTTGAGTTGGACACTGCCCGGATTCATCACGACACGACCACCGTGACGCTTCAAGGCAAATACCTGAACTCAGTCTCGGAGCCGCGCATTACGTATGGCCTCAACAAAGATCATCGGCCTGACCTCAAACAATTGGTCTTTGGGGTTAATGTTACGGCGGATGGGGCCGTCCCGATAGCGCATCAGGTCTTCAGCGGCAACCGCAGCGACGATAGCATCCATCGCACCAACCTTGAACAACTCAGGGCTCTACTTCGGCGAAACGACTTCGTGTATGTGGCGGATTGCAAATTAGCCACTCGAAAAAACCTTGCGTATATCGATGGCTACGGAGGGAAGTTCGTGACCGTGCTCCCTCGCACTCGTGCCGAAGACAAAGAGTTTCGCAACCAGCTCCGGCAAGGCCTCAGCGCACGCTGGCGGCGCCTCCATGTCCAGGAGAATCAACGCCGGAAAAGCGATCCGCCAGAGGTCTACTGGACCACGGCCGCCGCTCCCAGCAAGACCACGGAGGGGTATCGGCTCTTGTGGTGCCGCAGTTCAGTGAAAGCCGACACCGATGCTCAAGTACGCCAGGATACCCTTGAACGGACCGAAGCCCAACTCTTAGAACTCAACGCTCGGCTGAACCACCGCCGGCTGAAAACTCGTCCCGCCATCACCAAGGAGGTAAAAGCCATCCTCCGCAGCTCCGGATGCCAGCCGTTCTTTATCGTAAAGGTACGTTCCGAAACTCAGATCCAGACCCGACACCCGCGGCGGGGCCGGCCGAAAAAAGATACGCATGCTCTTGTCGACAAACGTTCAACTGTGTATCGCTTGGAAATCCAGCATAACAAGGACGCACTCCGCAACGAGTCTCGTACTGATGGGGTCTTCCCGATCGTCACCAATCTCGAGCCCGGAAGTGCACCGAAAAAAGAAGTCCTGCTCATGTACAAGTACCAGCCCTATGTTGAAAAACGCCATGCATTGCTCAAAACCGAACTCGAGGCCGCACCCGTTTATCTGAAAAAACCCCGCCGGGTCGCCGGCTTGCTTCATGCAGTGTTCCTGGCTCTGATGCTCGATGCTCTCATCGAACGCACCTTGCGCCAGGGCATGCAACGTTACGGGATTGAAAGTCTTCCTGTTTTGCCGGAGGACCGGGAGTCAAAAACACCGACGACGGCCCGACTGCTCGAGATATTTAGTGATGTTACCTGGTATGAGTTTGAAAAAGAGGGGGAAACGACCACTTTTCCAATCGAACTCTCGCCTTTACAAAAGCAGCTCCTGAAGCTGCTCGATATGGATCCGTCAGTCTACGCTTAATCCGTTTTGACGAATAAGCCATCCGGAAAATTTAAAAAATCGCCCTCTCGCTGTTGCGGAATGTAGGTTATATATATTTTAAGAACCTGCATTCCGCAACAAAGAAGGGGATCAACTTCCCTATCATTGACCCAGTAGTCAGTTGTTGCAGGAACAGCAAGAAGCGTTCAGGGAAAAAATGCCCTGGGGATTTTATGTTTGTCATGGTAGGCACGGACATGTCTGTCGACATACAAAAACCCGAATAGGCGGCCGCGTTCAACGATCCGGCGCCGGGTCAATTCCTGTCGGAGATCGTGGCTCTTTTCCAGCTGGGCAAGAAGCGCCAGCTTACTCCGGAAAGCCCTAATCTCGAACAATCGGTCGAGCCCCATTATCCGTCCCAAGTGGAGCGTGCTCTTTCAAGTTTTCGGGCCCGTTCGCACAGAAACATGTTCATTGACAAACACGGTCCCTCCTTCTCACGGCCATGATTGAACTTGCCCTGGAGTTGGCGCAATCGGGGTTTTTTCCCAGGCTGCTTTGAAGGAGGCAAGGAACTGTGGTGCACGGACCTGTGGTAGCAACACAAGAACTATCGCAAAATTGGGGTAGCGCTTCAGGTGTCTGGAGACGGATTGACCAAACAGCCGGTCCCGTGTAAGCAAGCACTCAAAGCCTGAAGCTGAAGCGGCCTCAAGCAGGTCTCCGTTGACGAGAGTCCCCCAACCTCGAGCATTCGCCGTTTCTGCGGTGATGCCCAGATCGGCAAGCAGCGCTCTCAATTGTCGAGGCATATTCACGTCAAGCAGCCACATGCGGAGAATCCAGCAATTCGGAAGCAGCCCTCAGGACTTCCGGAATGGCTTCATGCGGAAATGGACCGTAGTTATCCTCGATTTCCTCGGCACTCATTCCTTCGGCGAGGCAGGCAAGAATCAACGATGCTGATAGACGAGTGCCCCGAATGGCCAGCTTACCCCCCAGCATTTTAGGATCCACGACGATCCATCTATAGTTCCTATATGCCTTGAGATTTGGAGAATCCATGTGCAGATTATAGCACTGCCAAAGGGCATTCCGAGACAACAAGAATGATGGCCTTCACTTGCAGAAAAGCGGAGCAAAACCTCCCTTCCTTGATTCTAAACTTAATAGAAAAGGATCAAATATTCGAACACACAAATTTTAAGATAAGCATTGATTTTTAATTAAATATTAATATTAATTTTAGTCTAATATTAGGTTTTGATTTAAAGATTGGAGAATCGGTCATGAAACAACTCAAGAACAAG
>DASPQK010000100.1:0-20547 GCA_035624985.1 Syntrophobacteraceae bacterium
AAGATATTTTGACGCCCAGGCCGCAAGAACCGATCCAACATAAAGCGAATCTTCCCGGCTGGAAAGCAGGTGATCGGCTTTTTCCAGCGAAATGAAGCTCTTGGGATGCCGTGCCGCTGCAAAAATCTTTGCAGCGTGATCGATAGATACGATCCGATCCATGGGAGAATGAAAAATCAAAAGAGGCTTTCCAAGGGCGCCAATTGCCTCCTGCATGTTCTCCTGCCTGAGATCCTCGAAAAACTGCTTCTTTATCTTGAAACTGTTTCCTGAGATATTGATGGTAGTTTCCACATCTTTTTCGAGATTTTCAAGAGGTCCAACGACAAAACGAAGCAGACCCATCAATTCAGAGGGTGCGGCAATGGTTGAGACCGCCTCTACCGAACGAATCCTTCGGGCCGCCTGAATCACCGCGGCCCCGCCGAGCGAATGACCGATCAGGAGGCTGGGCGCTTCGTAGGCATCTTTTAGAAATTCGGCGGCTGAAACGAGGTCCGCCACGTTGGTCGAAAAATTTGTTTCGGAAAAATCCCCTTCGCTTTCACCAAGTCCGGTAAAGTCGAACCTCAATACAGCTATGCCATGCATCGCCAACGCACGATTAATGTTTACGACAGCATTGAAATTTTTTGTGCATGTGAAACAGTGGGCAAACACTGCAAAAGCGGTTGGCTTCTCGTCGAGCGGCAAGTCCAGGCGCGCGGCGAGCTGTTTCCCGTCCGGGTTCCTAAAATGCAGCTTCTGAAATTGCATAATTATCCTCCACCCTGCCAAGCGATTCGCTATAGCGGCCAATGCGGCCCAAATGGCTTCAAGTAGACCCCACTTGACTTTAATCATTCTGCAGTGTTGCGCAATCGGAGTGTTGTCGTCGCAAAATCGCCGGCAACAAAATGGAAATCGCTTGCGTTAAAGAGGTGTTTTCACTAGAATGCCTCCGGTTTTGGTTGTCAAACTGTTCGGAAACATTTGGCTGGCTAGGGAAAACAGAAAAGGAGGATGCCCGGAATGAAAAGAAGAAAGTTGGTCTCGTACCTGGCAATTGGGGCTGTTTTCATGTTTTCGGCAGCGCTGCTGGCATTAGCGGCGCAGCAGGCGCCTACTGAGATCACCCTCAAACCTGCGCTTTGGCCCAGTCTGACCAAGGCGGCAGTGAAGTTCGACCACAAAAAGCATGCGGAGAATTACAAGATTGCCTGCGATCAGTGCCATCACATTTATAAAGATGGCAAGAATACATGGAAACAGGGCGACGAGGTCCAGGCATGCGACAAATGCCACACTGAAGCAACACAGCAGGGAGAGATGAAGCTCCCGCCCGATCAGAAGAAACTTAATCTTAAGTTCGCGTTTCACACCAACTGCCAGCCCTGCCACAGGAAGGCCAAGGCTGACAACCCCGAATCCAAGGCCCCGACCACCTGCGCCGGCTGCCATCCCGGGGAAAAGGAATAAAATCTGTTCACATACACAATGTGAACCAATCCAGCAAAAAGCCGCTTGCTCGCTAAGAGACAAGCGGCTCGTTTGCGGATAAAAATCCGACTCAACGATCAGTGCAAACTAAACTTCTTCCACTGTGATTGCGCTCTGCTCGCAGACCTCCACACAACTTTCGCAGCCCAGGCATTCATCCTCATTAACCGGTTCTGCTTTGCCATCGACGAGCTCGTATACGTCAACGGGGCATACATCAACACATTCAGCGTCGCCAGTGCACTTGTCCTTGTCAATCGTTACTTTAAAGCTCATTTCTTCCTCCACTTGGTTTTAGAGAATTGTTGCACAATCGCTTCAGAAACTATGTAAATCCCGTTGCTTCCAACAGCCGACAAGACCTTTTCGTACCCCCATCCAAACTTAAAGTCAAGCTGGAAATCGCTAAGAAAAAAAACTGGTGAATGGCGTATCACGAGGAATAAAAACGAGTCAATCAGAGGTCCGTGGTCCTTCGACGGGGTCAATACGATTTCCGCCGAAGGACTCATGGGAATTTCAACCTACCGTGGGCGGCAACGGTCTCCGCCCCCCTTTAGAAGAAAAGGCGGAGGGCTTTCACTAGACACAACCCGTTGGCTTGGGCAGCCCTGCCATCTTGCATGCGCCCTTCCCCGGTCCGGACGGGAACAGCTCATAGATGTATTTCAGCTTAAAGCCGGTGACCTTGGTTAGGATACGGACCATTGGAGCGATCCCGTGCTTCTTGTAGTAGTCCTGAAGCACCTTAATTACCTGCCAGTGCTCATCGGTTAGCTCGGAGATGCCTTCGGAGGCCTTGACGTAATCGACCCATTCCGGACACCAGGAATCGAAGCTGGCTATGAAGCCGTCCTCATCTACCTCAAAAGTTTTGCCTTTGAATTCAATCTGGCCCATCAATTATCCTCCTTCAATAGACCATTGGAAAGCTCTGAGATCCCGGCCGGACTCGTCCCGGCTCAGAATCAGCAAAAATTGTTGGTTTAAGCCACCTATGCGATCCTGCAGTCCTTGTGACGGCATCGGCCCAGGTCTCGCTGCCCGTAGCATGCAGGTGTGAATATAATGCAAGGACGTTCTTGCAGCACAAGCCGTCCCACCCGGCCACAACCCCGTGTCCCTTCCTCAATCTGAAGACGAAGGGGTATGAGCCCGGGTCGAGCCGGTCGGCAATTGCCGAATAATGGAATTCATGCCCACGGAGAGAGGTCCCTTTGGGGAAAAACGGGTTGGGGCCGACGCATTCCATAACCGTGTAGCCATGCCCCTGAGGTTTTGTCCCAAGAATTATCTCGAAGGGAAACACGCCCACCATGGGGTAAAGTTTATCCCGATGTCGAATCGCGCGACACAAAAACATCAGGCCGCCGCATTCGGCGTAGACAGGCAGGCCTGCCTCGACAGCGGATTTGACGGAGTCGCGAAACACATCGTTGGCGGCAAGCTTCTCCACGTGGGTTTCCGGAAATCCACCGCCGATGTAAAGTGCATCGATTTCAGGCAGAGGCGCGTTCTCAAGGCTGGAAATCAAAACAAGAGACGCCCCTCTTTCTTCAAGCGCTTCGAGGTTCTCCGGGTAGTAAAACTGGAATGCAGAGTCCCGGATTATACCGATCTTGACCCTGTGCGCCGCCCCCAGCCCCGTGTTCCCTGGAGGATTTGCCATGGGTCCCGGGCAAGCCAAGGGAGCCGCGGAGGCCGCTAATTTCCAAAGCGCCTCAAAATCGAGACACTCACCTATTTTACCTGCGCCTACCGAAATGGCCTCCGAGAAACCTTCGGCTTCCTCAGGGGGAACCAGTCCCAGATGCCTTTCGGGGAAAAAGTTGCGGGTTTGTTTCGGAACTATCCCAAGGACAGGAACCCTGCAAACCGTTTCGATTGACTCCCTCAGCACAAGTTCATGGCGCTTTCCGGCCACCTGGTTCAAAATGACTCCGGCGATGTTGACCTCAGGATCGAGCCTTTGGCATCCCAGCACCATCGCGGCTGCTGTGTGCGTCATCTTGGTGGCATCGACAACCAGAACAACCGGACATTTGAGAAGTTTGGCAAGCCCGGCCGTAGAGTAGCTGCCCTTTGCGTCAACTCCGTCGTACAGACCCCGGTTTCCCTCGATCAGGCTCACATCTGCGCTTGCCGAGCGCGCGACGAACGAATGCACGATCTGCTCAGGGCTCATCAGAAAAGGGTCCAGGTTATAACAGGACCGGCCCGAAGCCGCGCCCAGCCATCCCGAGTCTATATAATCGGGCCCCTTTTTAAAGGCAAGAATACGCAGCCCAAGGCGGCGCTTCCATGCAGAGGCAAGTCCAATGGAAATGACTGTTTTGCCGGCCCCTCCGCGCATAGCCGCAATTATGAGACGCGATCTGCTGAATTCCATCAAAAACCTCGAAGCCGGGAGCAACAAGCAGGAAGCAGGGAGCAGGGAGCAAAATGTCATTCTTGCCTCCCACTACCTGCTACTGGCTTCCGTATTCCTAAAATTTGAACTGGGTCGTCGTTCTCCAGGTCGTCATGGCAAGACGATAATCGTCAATATGCTCATGATTGAACTCCAGGCCGGTCTTCTCGAAGAAACGCTCCCAGCCGATCCGGTTTATCCACTCGCCGACCCGCTCGTAACGGCGGGCGCCCGCTGCGTAAGCCTCGATGATCTGCCTGATCTTCTTGACCGCTGTCGGCCATCTCGGCGGTTCGTTGGGGATAAAAGGAACGGCCAGCTTCGAAAACATCGGGGCCGATTTAACGTTGGAAACCTTGCCGCCCACCCAAAGGGCGATCCCGTCACCCTCGCCGTCAGCCAGAGGCAGTGCCGGGCACATCGTATAGCAGTTTCCGCAGAACATGCACCGGTTGTTGTTGATCTCGACGCTCTTGGTCTCACCGACCTTTTTGGGCTTGATAGCAGCGGTCGGACATGCGGCAATGACCAGGGGAATCTCGCATACCTTCTGGACGCGCTCATTCTCGACGAAAGGCGGTTTTCTGTGAACGCCCAGAATGGCGATATCTGAGCAGTGAACGGCGCCGCACATGTTGAGACAGCACGCCAGGGCAATACGGATCTGTGCGGGCAGCTTGTGGTTTCCAAAATATTCATATAGATCGTCCATTACGGCTTTTACGACACCGGAGGCGTCAATGGCAGGGGTGTGACAGTGGGCCCAACCCTGGGTATGGACGATATTGGTGATGGAGTTTCCGGTCCCGCCGATAGGAAACCAGGAGCCGCGGCCGCGAAGGTCGGCCAGTAAAGGCTGAAGCTTGCTCTTGTCGCTTACCAGAAACTCAATGTTGTTTCTGGTCGTCCAGCGCAAGTGTCCGCCGCAGTACTTATCGGCGATATTGCATACTTCACGGATGTAATCGGTGCTGATTAAACGAGCTGAACCAACGCGCACCGAGTAGATTTCCGCGCCGGATTCTGACACATGCATCAGAACGCCCGGCTCCAGGATTTCGTGGTATTTCCACTTGCCGAAATTTTCTCTGATGACCGGCGGGAAGAACTTGTCATATTTGGGGGGGCCAATATCGGTAATGCGGTCTTGCATGACATTGTTTGGATCAAAGGCCATCTCATAAACCTCCTAAGCTTGATGCCGTTTACGGAACGCCGCGGCATCATGCTCCCAGCCACCGGGAACTGCCGCCGGATCGTAGAAAATGTAAGGATTGAACCTCGGAGTATTTACCATGCGTGGATCGGGTTCGATTTCGACGGCCTTGAGGAATTCGCGCAAAGTCAAGCGCTGAATGAGCTCGCCAAGCCGTTCCCGGTTCTTGCCATTTTCCATCCACCAATCCCACAGCTTTTCCACGAATTCCTTGAACTCGGTATAAGGGGATTCCATCTTCATAAACGGAATAACAACGCTCGAAAGCTGCGCGCCCTCGAGAATAGGGGCTTTGGCGCCCACCAGGATCGTTGCCCCCCGATCCAGGCCGGGTCGAAGAGCGCGCGGCATAACACGTATGCAGTGCATGCAGCGAACGCAATCTTCGTCGTAAATCTTGAGTGATTTGCCGTCATATTCCATACAGTGGGTTGGACAAAGATCGATTACCTCTGCCTTTATGTCGAAATCCCTGCGCTGCCCGTCGGCCCCGGCATGGGGGACAAGTTCGCCGCCTGTGTAGGCTTTGACCGCTTCCTGGTCTACTCGGATTTCATCGCGCCAGGTCCCAATAATCGAACAGTCCGAACGCGCAATGGCGGCAACGCAGTCCATCGGGCAACCGGATGCCTTGAACTTGAATTTGTAAGGGAACATCGGTCTGTGGAGCGCATCCTGGTATTCCTGCGTAATATCGTAAATGATGTCCTGTGTGTTGATGCAGGACCATTCGCAACGCGACATTCCCAGGCAGCCCTCGGGGGTCCTCATATTGGAACCCGATCCACCCAAATCCATGTCCAAATCATGGGTCAGCTCATAAAAAACAGGCTCGAGCTGGTCGGTGGTCGTGCCCAGTAAAACGATGTCTCCGGTCGAGCCGTGCATGTTGGTTAGTCCGCTGCCGCGCGCGTCCCACATATCGCACAGCTTGCGCAGAACTTCCGTGTTGTAGTACTTGCTCGCAGGCTGGTTGACGCGAATCGTGTGGAAATGTGCAACATTGGGAAACATGTCCGGCCGGTCGCAATAGCGGCCGATAACACCACCGCCGTATCCGAAGACCCCGACGATGCCGCCGTGCTTCCAATGTCCTTCCTTCTCCGTGTAAGACAGTTCCATCAGACCTAGCCAATCCTCACACATCTTGTTGCCCTTGGCCGCCATTTTCTTAACATCGCTTACGAAGCTCGGCCAGGGGCCTTTTTCAAGTTCGTCGAGCTTAGGGGTTGCATGTTTCAGTGCCATTCGTTTACCTCCTTTAGTGGTTCACTTTAGCTTGCACTCGTACACGGTTTGCCACAGAATCGCCTGCTGCCTATTTTCACCTCTCCTTCACTATGCGTAATCGTACCTCTCTGGATTACCTCAAGATTCCGGACTTCTTTCAATTACCCAATGGGAATAACTCACCGGCAGGTTGGGGGAAGGCAGGATCAGTTCATTCCCTTTTCTTCTTTTGCGACATCGCCTTCGCTGGGAAGCATATACATGGTCGTGCTACCGCTCGACCAATATTTGAGCTTCCCTTCGTTGACCAGCTCGTTCACGACCTTCTTGGCCTGCATCATCTTGATTTCGGGAACGGCCTTGCACAGATCGTTGAAATAATGCTTGCTCTTTTTCTGTTGCTTTACCCAGTCCAGAATCCTCTGCTTAGCATCTTCATTCATTCGTTGCTCTCCTCTACGGTTTTTGATTGAAAGGGGGCGGCGTCCTCGACACCCAGCTTAGAATCAAGCCTTGACAGAACCTTCAGGTTGAGAAATATGACTGTCTCCCGCAGTTAACTCCGCGATAATTCTTTGTCAATAAGCAGATACCGATTATTTCGGCACTAACGATGTATTGGGCGAAAAGGGGCTAGCACGGTCACGATACGGGGAGCGGCTAAAAGCTTTCCACCGGGGAGCCTATGAGTTAGAATAATTTTTTTCCGACCCTTCACAGAGTGGAAAAGAAGCATCCGGACTGCACCCATAAGCGGGAAAGCCACGGAACTCAAAGGTTTAATGCCTCTTTTTGCTCGAACCGGGCCTATATAATCCATAGAAAGACAAAACTCAATGGCAAATACCACTAATAATGCAGACGACAAACTCAATCTCTACATCAAGTTTTTGAAGGAACGACTTGCCTTCGAACCCCTCTCTGCAACCCTGCACTACAACCTCGGACTGGCCTTCACTCACAGGGGTCTCGTTGCCGAGGCCGTCTCAGAATTCAAGCAGGCCATCGAGTGCGACCCGAATCTGGCCGAGGCCTACGTGAACCTAGGCGGCCTCTACGCTGATGCCGAACCTGCCAAAAGCATCGAAGCGAACATGAAAGCCCTTGAAATAAATCCGGACCTGGGACCGGCCCACAGCAATCTCGCCTTTAACTACCTTCGAAACAGCGAGCCGGAAAAAGCCGTAGCTCACGCAAAAAGAGCGCTGGAGCTCATGCCGGGATCTCCAAAGGCTTACCAACTGCTTGCCGCCGCATATCTTGAGTCAGGCCGGGCGGAAGCCTCGGCAGAACTTTCCATGAGAATGATCGAATCAGACAGCTCATCCGCCGTGGCCCATTTCAACCTCGCCGTGGCCCTCCGCGCGCTAGGCAGGGACATCGAGGCCGACGAACACGCTCTGAAAGCCCAACAACTGGGCTACAGGCCCCTATGAGTTTTGGAAGTAATCGAACATTCGATCAATATGATTTCACTTCAATCCCAAGGGCACGCTTCAGTCCGCCCTGTTGCTGCCGCCAAAGAGATCCTTCAAGCGCAACAGCAGCGAAAAGTCACCGGAAGCCTTGCACTTCTGTTCCATAAACAACTGCCGGCCGTCCGATTTTCCCGTTGTGACGTCCATCCACGTCTCGAAGGGCGATTCAACGATCAGGTCCGCTTTTGGCGCGGTCCCCTCTTTGGCGTTGATCTTCCCATTGTCGATCTCGAAATGGCAGCTTCCCTCGATTTGGCCTGAGAAGTTGAACTGGATGACGGCTTTCGTATTTGCCGCGCCGGCTGGATTAAAGCCCAGAGACATAATTTTCATGAAAGTATCGATTGAATCGGGACGGGGAATCATGTTGCGGTCGTGGAACTCCTTTGGCGTTATGCCCTCCCTGATGCAGGTCTTCCAAAACAGGTTCGCCATTTGAGCAAACGATTCAAAATCACCCCCGAGGGGTTGGGTTATCTTTTGCATTGTGGCCGGAGAGACCTTACCGGACTCGGCGATCTCCCGGCCTGCCTGGACCGTTGCTTCGAGAATCTCTTTGGTCATGTCGGCAAACTGGGGCGAGTTGAGGGTTTCGGCTGCCGGCCTGTAGATCTCGGCGAGGAGGCCGTCTCGGAGCAAGAATTTGACGTATCGTGAGAGTCCATCGAAGACCGACAGCTCCGGGAACCCGGCTACCGACAGGACAACACTGGCCGGAGGCTTGTGTCGCCATGGATGAGTGGTAGTCTTCAGGTCGCGATTGATTAGAGAAGGCTCCAAAGCCGGCAGCGTGCGCTCAATGAACGCCTTCATCGATGCGTTCATCGTGAAGTGGTACAAAGGCGTTGCATATACCACAACGTCGGCTTCCACCCACTTCGGGAACAATTCGGCAGTCATGTCGTCCTTGTGGATGCAAATACCGGGGGTCTTAGTCCAGCACGTGTAGCAGCCGATACAATTGTTGACCTTCTTTTTGCGGAGATGGACCGTCTCGACCACGGCTCCCGCCTGACTAAATCCCGCAACCAGCGCGTCCAGCAACATGCCGGTCTTGCTGATGCCCTCACCTCTCGGGCTGGAATTAAGAGCTAACACTTTCATCGCAGTCTCCTTGTAAACGATGTTGCGGACCGGCTCCTCGTGCCGCACCGGTTGAGATCCTCGATTGCCCGGAGAGAGGGCCGCCTCGGTTCGGACAGTCTCGCTTCCCGTCCCCGCCATTGTTACGGACAGCGGAGGCAGGCCGAGACGTTTGAGGTAATGGTTCGGAAAACGGATGTTAAATGGAACACCAACTCCAATAATAATGGTTATAGGGACGACAGCCTGGGTGACGATCGACGGATAAAGACTTACAAGGATGCATACGCCGAAGATGCCCGCCCACGTGAAGGTCATAATGCGATTGATCGTCACAAAGATGGGAGTTTCCCATACGCTCTGGGGCGCATATTTCCTCGCATATTGCAGCGTGAACGGGGCAAAGCCCAGGACCGGCGGCAGGAACGATGCGGCAAAAAGGCAGAGGTAAATACCCGTGGCCGCGTAGCGCTTGATTACGGTCCCTGTGGACGCTGGCCAGATGAAAAGCAGGACTGTCACGATAAGAAAATAGGCGCTGACAGTCCAGTCGAAGTAGCTCGGTCTGTCCCACTTCCACGCGAGCGCAAGAATAATGAGGCAATAGGCGAGCACGGAGCATGCGACAGCAAACAGGCTGCCCTAATCGACATTAATTGATGCCCAGACCTTAAAGAAAACAAGGGGCACGAACGGTGCGATGTAGAGGAAAATCTGCTGATATTGTGTAGGGGCCTTGATGATTGCCTCCATCCGCTTCAGCTATTTCATCGCAACAAGGCTTTCCACCTTGGACTTGACCACCATCTTTATCAATCCCGGGGTGGTGATTTTTCCTCTGGCCTTTCCCAGCCTTATGGCTGAATCGACAAAATCCCTGGGGACCTCCGGTTGTCGGGATTCAGGTTTTCGAACCAAACTGAGGGAACCGGCAGGGCAGGTGGAGACGCAGAGTCCGCAGCCGATGCAGCGATCGACATCCAACCGCACCGTTTCGCCCTCGAGCCTCAGCGCCTCCATCTGGCAGCGGTCAACGCATCTCCCGCAGTTTAGACAGCTTTCAGGATTATGGGCTGCAAAAAAAGGGCTTGCCGCCATGGCAGCCGGCCTAGCCTGACGCTTGAACATTTTCAGGATTCCGCAACAACATCCGCAGCACAGACACATGAACATGGCATCTTTGGCATTTGCTGGCTGTACCACAAGACCGGCTTCGTCGGCATATTTGAGGATATCGAGTGTCTCATGCAGGTCTATCTCCCGGCTTATGCCATTGCGTACCCGATAGTCCACAGCCCTGCCGAATCCGAGACAGCTCTCCTCCCGCCTGTCACACCCCTCTCCCATCATGGTGCGCTCACGGCGGCAGATGCATGGCCCAACGGAGAATTTTTTCTGGGCCCTGACCAGTTCTTCGGCTATTTCATACGGCAGCACCTTGAGTTGCGGAGTCACGCTACGTCCCACCGGAACGGTGCGCAACTGGGGAACCTTCCATGCCTGCTCCTGAAGGGCGGGGATATATTCATGCATGTCCTGAATCAGATCTTTATCCAGGTCGTTTACGTGATATTCCCAGATCCCGATAACATAATGAGCAGCCATGTACTTGAAATGAGATCCTTGCCGATCGGCCCTCAAAATGAGCCCCTTTTTCGCCATCTGCTCCAAACGCCGGGCGGTCTCGTCGGGAGGTAAGCCGGCCCTGCGCGCAACGACCCGGGGTTCTTCGGGAAGCAGCGTGAGATGAACGGCGAGTTCGGCTTCCTCCGGTGCAAAAAACCGCTTCAGAATACGCAGTTCCACTCCGCTCTCAGTGGGTGGAAAACCGCCCGGAAGATTATCCAAATGGTTGGCCAGTCTCTTGTAGACCTCGTGTTCCATATCGTTCCTTTGTTGAAACAGGTTTATGTTCGCTTCGCACTCTCGTTTTTCAATGCCTCGACCACCATGGTGAGGTCGTCGGCCAAGTGCTCGAAATAGCGCAGGCCAAACTGAAAGCACAGGTACTGGAACCGGTCCGCGAGGGCTTTTATTTCGGGATGAAATAACTCTAACTCTCTGCGCAGACGCTTGACAGCCTCGAGTTGCGTGGTCGCAATCTCCTCGCGCTCTTCGGGGCTAAGGTGCCCGAAAAAGAAAAGCCTTGTGCAGAAGGCGTTTCTTGGTTGCTCGGGTACGAATGGGGAGCGCAAGGCTTCGAGGAAAGCTCTCTTTCCGGCTTCAGTTATGGTGTAGATTTTGCGGTTTGGCGTCCCGTTCTGGATCTCCACCTGTTTAGAGATCAGCCCTCCGGCCTCCATCTTCCTGAGGCTGGGGTAAATGGACCCATAGCTGAGTTCCGAGAAGAAAGAAAACGACATTGAGAAAGCCTTCCTGAGGTCGTAGCCAGTCATGGGTGATTTGATGAGAAAGCCGAGCAGAACGGATTGGACATCCATATTGCCTCCTAAGTATCGGTATAATATATATCGTTATGATACACGTCAAGAAAAAAATATAGCAGCCCTTAATTTGTCAAATGCCTGCCAAGAAAAGCTCAGTCCTGTTCAGTCCTTTGTCGCAGCCAGGCGCAAAAATCCACAATCGTCCTTGCACGGCCGTCCCTTTGAAGAAAACCTCGGCACAACTCAAAAAGCTCTTTACCGACAACGACCGATTGCTCCTTTTCCCCGGCAGTCGTGTAGTATTCACGGACAAGTGCGCCTGCCTTAAGACTTGCCGAGCTGAAGATCCTTTCCCTGGGGTCCTTGGGTTCCTCGAAAGGGTCCCAGTTATCGTATCCGATCTTGAGGATCCGCTGCTGGCCACGCTTGGACATCCCATCAAAAATGGCTTTCTTTCGAATTTTGCGTTCTTCCATGTCGTTCATCTACTCATCCCAAAAAAGCTTGAGCCTTATTTTCTTGTATTCCCGGGTACTGAAAAGGATCCTGAAACTGCAAAGCCCGGTGGCTTCCGCCAGCCTTTGTGCAGTAGATTCGCATTCCTTGCGGGTGCGTCCATGGACCATGGCATAGAGATTATACGGCCAGTCCTTATAGGCGGGTCTGCTGTAGCAATGGCTGACCTCGGGGTATGACGCCACAATGGCGCCGATTACGTCGATCCGGTCCAGGGGACAATTCCATACTACCATTCCATTCGCGCGAAACCCGACCTCGCGATGGTTGAGTATGGCAGCGAATCGACGCATGATGCCCCGGCGCACCCAGTCGGAGAGGATGGCGATAAGTTCGGGTTCCCCCATTTTCAATGACTCGGCCCATACTCCGAATGGCCTGGGCTCAAGAGGCAAGTCCTCCTGGACGCATTTTACAACTGCTATATTCGCCGGTGTGGGTCTGAACTTCGTATCGGATTCAGTGGGAGGAAATTCCAGCGCTTCTCCCGTTTGGTTCCAGTCTCCCTCTTTCAAAACGTCGAGCACCACGGCCAGCTTATATTTCTTGACGGCAGGCAAAAGCAGGGTAGGCAGACCGCCAGCCCTGGACGAAAGTTCGCAGACCGCAGCGTCCAACTCCCGGCCGGGAGGCACCGCAATAGTAAACCACATGTTGAAGCTGCCCGGACGCAGGTAATTGTGGCTCACTCCCGGGTAGGCATTAATGACTTGGGCGGCGCTCTCAAGAAGAGCCTGCGGTACGGCCATAGCGACAAGGCTGCTCCGGTATCCGAGCGCCCCTGTATTGAAGATTGCGCTGATCTGGCGGATAACCCTGTTTTGTTTAAGCAATCCGATGCGTTGCCGCACCTGTTCTTCCGAGATCTCAAGCCCCTCGGACAGGACTCGATACGGGTCCGAAACAATAGGAAATAAACGTTGCACCCGGTCAAGGAGCATCCGGCTAATGGGATCCAAACCAATACTCCGCGTCAGTGAACAGCACTGTTTCTTATTCTTGCCTTTTGCCCTTCTGATTTTACCTTTTGCCTTGTTTCCCTTGCCGTTTATATACCCGGACATCTTCCAAGACAAGCAAAGCTTTGCTATTATTCGGTTTGTTCATCGCGCGCAATCACGCGAAGCGTGGGACCGCTCCCAGAGGAAATGCAACCTGTTGAAGAAAAAATCTGAAGAAAAACGACCCGGCCGCACGATTCCATCCATAGAATGCTTTATAGACACCGGCTTCGATTTGATCCCGCTGGACCCCGGGTCCGCGGGGTTCTCCATTTACGGCGAACAGGCTGGCGGCACATTTCTGCCGGGTGTTGTGTCGGCAACATACGGGCAATATTTGGGCATGGTTTCCTGTTTACTCTCGCAAAACTCCTTCGCGCTGTTGAAAGACCTTCTTGCAAGACAACACAAACCGACCCCCGAAGTCAAGACAGTATCGCGCATCGAGCTGATAAGCGAAAAACACGGGGCCCTTTACAACGTTTCACGCCTTCGGGTACACTTTGCCAACGATGTCCGCTCGTTTGCCGTAAATTCCGCTTTTTCTGAGGAACAACAGGCCTTCCTTCAGGTCGAAGCAAAGCTGCTAAGCGACCTTCACGCCTCGTTCGGCCTTCCCTACCTGCCTGCGCCGTTTATTTCCGCAAGCGCCCCCGGTCTTACGGTGTTGATCGCAGAGTGGTTCGAAAACCATCACGAGTTTCATCTGTCACTGAATCCTTCGGGTATCCCCGCCATAAATATATGGAAACGGGGTGGGAAACCACAATTCCTCGATGCCACGAAGAGCCTGGAACTCTACGCACAGGCTTCGAGAATCCTAACCTTATACCTCGATCACAGGTCCTTTTCGCAGATCTACCCCTGGCATCACGCGGCGGGTGATTTCATAATAGACGAGAGCCAAAGTCCTCCGAGCCTGCGGTTGATAACCGTTCGGGGCTACCGGCCGTTGCTGGCGAAAGAATCCGATTGCGCAGACAAGATGCTGGGGTCGCTGCACTTCTTTGTGAATCTTACCATAAGGATGAGGATCGACAGGCTGGATGGGACCGGAGAGCTTGCCTGGGCGGTGCCGCAGTGTCTGCCCGGGGTTATCCGCGGGTTTGTGGAAGGGTTGGGAACCCGGCGGGGAAATGAAAAGTTGCCGAAGGCCGTCGAAATTTTCTCGCTGTTCCTGGACTTCTCGCCAGACGAGAGGCTGGCGTTTGCCGAAGTCGTGGCGGCAGACGGACGGGTTGAGGCAACCGAGGCCAATTTTTTGTCAGCGCGCCTGCCGACGCATGTAGACGAACTTTCCAGCGCGCTAAAGAATTTTAACTTTTCCTTTTGAATAGATAGAGAGTCCTATAAATCTCACTTCATACGGTCGGATTGAAATCGCCGCCGATGCGGAACGAATGGTTTTCTCCGTGTCAACGCGTCTATCCCTTTCCGCGTCGAGTCTTTCTGCGCTGTCGAGTCTTTCTGCGCTTGCTGCTGCGGATAATAGAAGCTATAATCTACGGGCGAGGTGCATAGGATGAACGGCTATATCCATTGACGGAAAACAAAATGGCGGATCTACTTCTTCCCGATTACTCTGCGCTGGACAGGCCGGAAGTCTCACACCGTATTTTCTATCCAAGACCTGAATACCGTTTATCTGCAAAGACCGACGCAAATGTTATAGCCATTCCCGTGGAAGACCAAATCGCCATAGGCGGCCTTTTCCACATTGCCGGCAAGAGGGCGCCAAACATACTTTTTTTCCACGGAAACGGCGAAATTGCTGCTGATTATGACGATCTCGGCCCCCTCTACAACCGGATAGGTATAAATTTTCTTGTCGTGGACTATCGCGGGTATGGCCGTTCGGGGGGTGAGCCGACGGTGAGCGCGATGATGCGGGATTGCCACGAGATCCATAGTTTTACCCGCAAGTGGCTGAGCGATAACGGCTGCACGGGAGCGTTCATAGTAATGGGCAGGTCGCTGGGCAGCGCGTCGGCCCTGGAACTGGCATCAGCGCATGAAGAAGAAATTGACGGGCTTGTAGTCGAGAGCGGGTTCGCCCTCGCCGAACCACTCCTGATGCTGTTGGGTATCGATGTGAGCAGTTTAAACTTCGCTGAAAGCAAAGGCTTCAGGAACCTCGACAAGATAAAGCAATACCGCAAGCCCGTATTGATCATACACGCCGAGTTGGACCAGATAATTCCCTATTCCGACGCTTTGCTGTTCTACGATGCGTCTCAGTCGGCGGACAAAACGCTGTTGAAGGTCACCGGCGCAAATCATAACGACATTTTCTTTAAGGGCCTCACCGAATACATGTCGGCGATCAAATCATTTGCTGATCGCCTGTGAGGGCCTCATCCGCCGCTTCTCGATGATCCTTCATGAATCACAGACGATCCCGCATGTTTGATCCCGCTTTTTCAATGCTCCAGCTGACGTTGAAGTGAACTTACCCGCTCCTTATTTTTAGTTCTTTGGAGTGAAGAAACCCTTTAGGACGACAAAAGGGCATCACAGACTTTTCTCCAGGAGGTCCTTTATGGCTTATAGGATTGCGTCCGCCGATTATCCGGCGCGAGTTGTGTTTGGATTCACAGCGGGGTTTCTCGCCGTTTTGATTTTCCATCAACTAACCCTTTGGCTGCTCTGGGGCATAGGGTGGGCGCCTTTCGCGCCTTACTCGACGGCTGTTACAAAACCCTTTGGAGTGCCGGCCGTAATTTCACTGGCTCTCTGGGGCGGAGTCTGGGGGGTGCTGTTCGCTTTGGTCGAGCCCGGATTCCCGGCTCATGGAGGCTATTGGGCGGCGGCCTTCCTGTTTGGCGCTGTCCTGCCTTCCCTGGTCGCTCTGTTCGTGGTGCTGCCGCTCAAAGGCCGCCCGGTGGGAGGAGGCTGGCATCCAGCGCTTCTGATGACGGCGTTTATGATAAACGGGGCCTGGGGCGTCGGCGTCGGGCTTTTCTTCAGGATCCTGTCAGGCTGGTTTCGCAGGCGGCGCCATCGTCCCTCCTGAAAGTCGGTTCATGAGCGGACTGCTTGACTACAGGGTTCAGCCGGTTTAGATTAATATTGAGGTAAGACGCACAGGGTGTCTTATCTAAATCAGTGACCATTCTCAGGGGTAAACAGGGTTTTCTGTTTGCCCCTTTTTTCGGTGATGAGTCTCCGGGATAGGGCAGGGCGGCAGGCTTATTTGATCTTTAGAACTCGATTCCCTTCTGAGCCTTCAATCCCCGGCTGCTAAAAGGATGCTTTATCTCCTTCATCTCAGTCACCAGGTCTGCTATTGCAACGAGTTCGTCGGGGGCGCCTCTGCCTGTTATTACGATGTGAGAGCGGGTGGTTCTGTGTTTGAGGGTCTCAACCACCGCCTCCTGGGCCAGAAGCCCAAGGGACAACGCTATGTTGAGCTCATCGAGCACGATCATATCGTAATAACCGCGCTTAATTTCGGAGACGGCCTCCTCCCAGCCGGCTTTTGCCAGGCGCGTGTCTTCTTCGAGGTTTTTCTTCTCCCAGGTAAAGCCGCTCCCGAGAGTCCTGATTTCAATGTCTTCCATTTTACCCAGTGACTTAAGCTCCCCACAGGACCATGTGCCCTTGATAAACTGCAAAACGAGCACCCTCATGGCATGGCCAGCCGCCCGCATGGCCATCCCCAGAGCCGCTGTGGTCTTTCCTTTTCCGTGTCCCGTGAAGACGATCAAAAGACCTTGTTTGGAAGGTTCATGCGGCAACCGAGCGCCTCCAAGAAGAGCAAAAAAAAGCGGGCTCCCCGCCCGCTCTCACCATTTCATAGCCGCCCATCTCAACAGCCCTGGCGGCGGTTTACGAATCTTTTGTCGAAGAAATGCTATCGGTCCCGGTGCGATCCGTATCCGACTTGTGCTCCGCCGGTTTGGCCGTGCTCTGCTTTTTGCCGGTATAATCGGTTGTATACCAACCTGAACCTTTAAGGTGGAAAGTACTCATGGAGATCAACTTTCGGAGCCGGCCGCTGCAGTGCGCGCATTGCGTCAGCGGCGGATCGGAAAATCTTTGCATCGCCTCAGTCGTCTTCCCACATTTCAAGCATTCATATTCATAGATCGGCATCTTTTCCTTTTCCTCCAGCACTTCACATTTCCAGCAACGTTAAACCTTCATCTCTAAAATTATAAAATCGGCCAATCCGCAGTCAAGCTTTAAGTGAATGCGCTACGGATAAACCTGATTCAGGGACCCGTTAGCCACCTGAAGTATTGTGTATTGCCGTTCCAGATTCCCCAAGGAATTTACGGTGTAGGTTCCTGCAACTCCCCGGTAGCGTTTTATCTGCAGCAGGTTCTCAAAAAGCGAATTACGGTCGGTTGTGCCCCCCGGGGAGCTTCTGGCGTTGAGAAGCATCATGAGGGCATCATAAGCCTGCGCTTCCAGATAAGCAGGCTTTGAGTTGTAGGTGGCGAAGAATTTTTCATCGAACGTCCTTACCTCAGGGCTGCGGCCTTCCGGGTAATAGGAAGTGGCAAACAGCGCCTGGTCGACATATACGCCTCCGGCCTGGACCAGAGGCGCCTCGCTCCAGAGGTTGGTCCCCAGCAGCGTTACTCCGACTATATTGTTATATGGGAGCTGAGGAGCAATGAGGGCAACCGTGCTCACCTGGTCCGGTATGAAGAGGGCATCGAAGGGGGTCCCTTCGGTCACGGTCAGGGGAGCGTTTTTCTTGGCTATATTCATGAGTTTTTGGAGAGGTTCCGTGAAATCGGTGCTCTTTTCCATATAAGAAGCACTGGCCATCATGGTCCCGCCCTGCTGCTGCACCGTTTCGGCGAAAATTTTAGAAAGCCTTTGCCCATAGCGGTCATCGGGGAAAAGGCACGCAAAACGCTCGTACTTGAGTTTATCGCGGCAGTAGCGCACAAGCGCTTTAACGAGATCACGGCTGTCTATAAATACGTGCAGAACGAAGGAGTTATCCGTTGCATCGCCTTCGGTTTGAGTCAGTGACAGCAGAGGGACCCCGTCACGGTTTGCAAGCGGCGCCACACTCTTGTTTGCCTGTGCCCCAAGAGGCCCGACTACAGCCAGAACGCCATCTTTTCTTACCAGATCCCTAAAGGACTGCTCGGCGGTGTCCGGCCCTGAGCCCGGGTCTTTTACCACCAGTGTGACGTTCTGGGCCGGATGCGTATCCCTCCAGTTGGAAACCGCAAGGTTAAGCCCACGGATGACCATGTCTCCGTACTTTGCATTAGGGCCGTTGAGGGGAACCATGACTCCGATTTTATTCGGATTGAAGGGGATGCCGGTCTGGGCGACTCTGGATCCTCTGATGGCGGCGTGTATCTCCGGAGCAAGAGGATGGTCGGGATTTTGGGCAAGAACAGTCTTTAACTGCTCCCGGGCCTGATCGCCCTCTCCCTTTGCAATTTGGATCTCAGCATGGCGGAAATCCAGGAAGACCTTCATGAAATCGGAAGGGTTCTGTTTATAAAGCCTCCTGATAAGCCCTTCATCGGCTTTGTCCAGCACCTGTTTTGTCTGTTTGGTCAGACTTTGTTTCTGTTCCGGCGTATCCGCAACCGAAAAACCCGAGGAACTCCAGTCAAAGGCGGCCTCAATGTCGCTCTCGGCGCCGGAGATTGCGATCATCAATTCAGCGAGGCCAAAACGCACTTTGGGAAAATTGGCGGCCTGTTCCCAAAGCGGAACCGCCTCCTTGATTACCTGCTTTGTCCTGCCCATCTGCGCGAGGGTTTTGAGTTGGTTGAGCTTTGCAGAGGTGATCCCATCCCAGGCAGGGTAGGTGTAAACGAGATAATCAAAATACCTGGCTGCCATCTCGGGTTGACCCTGCAGGAGATAAATCTCACCGATTCTATTTAGCGACCGAGCAGCCGCTGCTGTAGCCGGATACCTTTGAACAATGCGTTCCCACATGCCGATCGCGCCGGGAACGTTTCCGGCGCGGCAGGCTTCTTCGGCGCGGCTGTAGAGATCTTCAGCAGCCCGCGGCGATACTGAGGTGTAGCTTGCCGAAAGGTCCGGAGGCGGCTTTTCGACGCCCTCGCAACCGTTGAGAATTATGAGAAGAGTAAGGAAAAGAACCGGAAAGAAGGCGGCGCCTGGCTTCTTTTCTGTCTTCATTGTTACTTTTTCACTTCCTCGAAGTCAGCGTCAACCACGTCCTCGTCCGGTTTTTTCTCCTGCCGGGGTTCTTCGGCGGGCCCCTGTTGCGATTGAGCGCCGGCAGCCCGTTTATATGCTTCCTCGGCCACCTTGTGAGATAGCTGCATCAGCTCATCGATATCGCGCTGAATGGCGTCTTTGTTATCGCCCTGCATAGTAGTCCTGAGCTTTGAAATTTGTGCTTCAATATCCGATTTTGTCTTCGCGTCGAGCTTGTCTCCCATCTCGCGCATAGTTTTTTCCGTGCTGTAGATGAAAGTGTCGGCGTGGTTTCTGGCCTCGACGAGTTCGCGCTTCTTCCTGTCCTCCTCGGCGTGCTGCTCGGCCTCGCGCACAAGGTTTTTTATTTCCTGTTCGGACAGGCCGCTGGAAGCCGTTATCTGGATGGACTGTTCCTTCTGTGTGGCGAGGTCCTTAGCTGAAACATGCACTATTCCGTTGGCGTCTATGTCGAAGGTAACCTCGATCTGCGGGACGCCTCTTGGCGCGGCGGGGATTCCCACCAGTTCGAACCTTCCCAGGGTCTTGTTATCAGACGCCATTTCGCGCTCGCCCTGAAGCACGTGGATGGAGACGGCGGTCTGGTTGTCGGTTGCGGTGGAGAATATCTGGCTCTTGCGGGTCGGAATGGTAGTGTTCCTATCGATGAGCTTGGTCATGACGCCGCCAAGCGTTTCGATTCCAAGAGACAGCGGGGTTACGTCGAGCAACAGGATGTCCTTGACGTCGCCTTTTAAGACGCCGCCCTGAATGGCGGCTCCAACCGCGACAACTTCATCGGGATTTACTCCCTTGTGAGGTTCCTTGGCGAAGAATTCCTGGACTTTTTGCTGAACCCGAGGCATCCGGGTCATTCCGCCCACAAGTATGACCTCGTCAATATCGCTACGGGAAAGGGCGGCATCCTTCAGGGCCTGCTCCATAGGCGGGACCAGCCTGTCGATGAGTTCTTCCACCATTGCTTCGAGTTTGGCCCTGCTGAGCTTAATGTTCATATGCTTAGGCCCCGAGGCGTCGGCAGTGATGAAGGGCAGATTAATCTCGGTTTCCATCGTGGTGGACAGTTCGATCTTGGCCCGCTCCGCTGCTTCCTTCAGTCTCTGGAGCGCCATTTTGTCGGTCCTGAGGTCTATGCCGTAGTCCTTTTTGAACTCCGTGGCCAGCCAGTCGATAATTCGCTGGTCGAAGTCTTCACCACCCAGGTGAGTGTTGCCGTTGGTAGACTTGACCTCGAACACGCCTTCGCCGATCTCCAGGATGGAAATATCGTAGGTGCCGCCCCCGAGGTCGAACACGGCGATCTTTTCGTCTTTTTTCTTTTCCAGACCATATGCAAGGGAGGCTGCAGTCGGTTCGTTGATGATGCGCAAAACGTTTAACCCAGCGATTTTGCCTGCATCCTTGGTAGCCTGCCTCTGGCTGTCATTGAAATAGGCGGGCACCGTTACGACGGCGTCCGTGACCTTTTCTCCCAGATAATCTTCAGCCGTTTGCTTCATCTTGGTCAGGATGAAAGCCGAAATCTCCGTCGGACTGTAATCGCGGCCACGAATCGAGATGTGCGCGTCGCCGTTGG
>DASPQK010000101.1:0-15885 GCA_035624985.1 Syntrophobacteraceae bacterium
AACCACCCAACGTCGAACAGACGCTTCCTTAAATAGAGGATCAGAGCTGCCAGGCCGGTAAGAATCATCAAAGTTCCAATGCCCACCATAACGCGGAATGCCCAGAAAACCAACAGCACAGGCGGGCGTTCGTTTTTGGGCCAGGCCTTCAGTCCTTTGACTTCGCCGTTCAGGTCATGGGTTAAAATCAGGCTGGAAAGCCTTGGAATTTCAACTGCAAACTTCGTGGTTTCCTTTTCCTGCTCAGGCCACCCGAGGATAATCGACGGCGCACCGCGCGCGGTCTCCCACAGTCCTTCCATGGCGGCCACTTTGAGCGGCTGGTGAGCAAAGGTGTTCAGCCCGTGCATATCGCCTGCCAGCAGTTGCAGGGGGGCTACGAAAATCGCCATTATCATGGCCATCCCAAGCATAACGCGCGCCTCCCGGATATGGCGGCTGCGCCGAAGGTAAAATGCGCCGACGCCTCCGGCGACAAACGCCGTTGTAAGGTAGGCGGCCGTCACCATATGAACAAAGCGGTAGGGAAAAGACGGGCTGAATATAATTTTCAGCCAGCTTTCGGGATACAAAAGGCCATTTTTGGAGATGCTGAACCCCTGCGGGGTCTGCATCCAGGAGTTGGCCGCAAGTATCCAGAATGCGGAAATAAGGGTCCCCACAGCCACGATCAGGGTTGCGGCAAAATGCATTCCGCGGCTGACCCTGTTCCAGCCGAACAGCATGACGCCAAGAAACGAGGCTTCCAGAAAGAATGCGGTCAGCACCTCGTAGCCCAGCAGCGGACCGAGAATGTTTCCGACTTTGTCTGAGAAAAGGGACCAGTTGGTTCCGAACTGGAACGACATGACCACGCCCGAGACGACGCCCATACCGAACGTGACTGCAAAGATCCTGACCCACATGCGGTAGATGGCCGAATAGACCGGGTTGCCTGTTGCAAGCCATCTCCATTCGAGCACGGCAAGCCAGCTCGCAAGGCCGATTGTGAAAGCCGGGAAAAATATGTGAAAGGAAACGGTTAACGCGAACTGAATGCGAGAGAGCAGGACAGGATCGAGGTGCTCAATCATTATTCATGACCCCCGCAAAACGCACACAGGATTAACAACGAAATAATTGGTTTTTTCAATGCCCAATTGTCGCCGACAAAAATTTTTTCACCACCTGCCCGGCCACAATAATGTGCATCGTTATCCAGGAATGCAATCCCCCGGGCGCAGCGAGCAGGATCAAAGGAGATCGTCGTGCGGCCTCAAGGCGCGGTCCGCCTCCCGCCTGACGCCCTCCGGCAGGCGGCCGATTTTATTAATAAGGCGTACTTTGTCAACGGCTCCCGTCTTTTTGGCCATTACCATTTTAAGCACAGCCTGTGGCATTCGTGACCGGGTTCGTGTATGATTTGAGCCCCACAGGTTCGATAGAATCCGGAGGAACTGGAATGGCTAACCCGTTCATATTCGACAACAGGTCGCTGAAGAATCTCACCACCGTAATTTATGCGCTCTATGCAGCGTCATTTCTGGCAGGCATTACCGCCGTCGTTGCGGTAATCATCAATTACGTCAAAAGACGCGATGTTGCCGGAACGATTTATGAGAGTCATTTCCGGTGGCAAATCCGCACCTTCTGGTTCGGCCTGCTCTGGGGCATGCTGGGCGTGGTGACATACCACATACTGATTGGCTGGCTCCTGCTGAGCGTCAATTACATCTGGATTATCTACCGCACCGCAAAGGGCTGGCTCTATCTCAATGACGGCAAGCCGATGTACTCTGTCTAGCCGCAAACACCTCCCCAGCGGCCATTGCAATCCTCTTTACCGTTGGCCGGCGCTCAGAGACCTGCTGTAGTATTCACCGCCAAGCCCCCACCAGCCCCCGCCCAGCGCCGCAAAAAGGGCGGTGGTGTCCTGGAGGCGCATCGCCTGGGCCTGAATGAAGCCAAGCCTTGCCTGCTCACACTGCGTATTGGCTGATAAGACCTGGAGATAATTGACGAGGCCCGCCTTGTGGTTTGAATTTATCAGTTCCAGGTTTCGGGCGGCGGTTGCAAGGGATTCCGACTGAACCTCGATGGCGTTGGCGTCGAATTCCAGAGCGCGCAGGCAATCGGCGACCTGCTGGAAGCCTGCCGCAACTGTCTGCTGGTAATCGGAGAGCGACGCCTTGTAAGCCTCGATGGCAGCTCGGCGTTGAAACCAGAGGGCGCCCCCGTGAAATATGGGTTGTGTGAGGCTTGAGCCCAGCATCCAGACATTTGCTCCGGGGGCGAAGAGTTTGCTGATGTCGGTGCTGCTCTGACCATAGCTTCCGCTCAGGGTAAGGCTCGGAAAAAGCGCAGCGGTCGCTGCGCCGATGTTTGCGCTTGCGCTGTGAAGTTGCGCTTCGGCGGCAAGGATATCCGGCCGCCGGCGCGTCAGCTCGGAGGGAACACCCACCGGGATTTCAACCGGAAGCGTAAAGCTGGTTAAATCCAGCGTTGGCGGCGCCCATTGCTCGGGCAACCGCCCGACGAGAGCGGTCAGCAGATGCCTGCTTTGGCTCAGGTTCTTTTGGATCTGCGGAAGGGCGGCCTCCGTGGTTTCGAGCTGCGCCCGGATTGCCAACACATTGGAATATGGGACCGTTCCGGCTTTAGCCTGGTTTTCCGTAATTTCCAACTGCTTTTTCTGAAATTCGATAATCTTCCCGGTTGACTCTATCTGTGCCCCGTAGCCGGCGCCGGCAATGGAGGCATTGACCACATTGCTTACAAGCGTGAGAGCCGCAGCCCTGGCAGTCTGCTTCCAGTATTCCACCTGGGCTTGCAGGTCTTCCACGTGGCGCCGCTCGCCGCCGAAAGCGTCCACAACGTAGGAAACCGTTCCCTGAAGAGTGTAGAGGTTGAAAAGGGAGCTTTGCCCTAATGCGGAACTTAGGCCTGGACTGGAGCTTTGCCCTGAGATTCCGAACAGGACCGGTGAAAATGTCTGCCGCGCGGCGCTAAAGCTTCCGTTTATCTGGGGAAAAAATACCCCGTAGCCTGCCCTGAGGTTTTCCTGGCTTTGGCGCAAACGCAAAAGCGCCGACTGAAGGGTCCGATTTTCATCCAGTGCCTTTCTGACCACCGCTTCGAGCTCGGCGCAGTTAAAGAGGCGCCACCAGTCTTCGGCTATTTCCGCGCCCATATCGAAGCGCTGCGCCTGGCCGACCGCCGCGGCCGTTTGAGCCGGCGTTTGCTCATGGTCATATCGCGTCACCGCAGGCGGCTCAGGACGCTTAAAGTCAGGCCCAACCGCACATCCCGCCAGCAGGAGAGCGAAAAAAGCAAAAAGATTCGCCGCAGAGACACAGAGACCGCAGAGATTGTAATCATGCGCCTCTAATTTCTCCAATTTGTCCAATTTAGACTTCCCTCTGCGCACTTCGCGCCTCTGCGGTGATGTTTTCTTCACTGCTCACTGCTCACTGCTCACGGTTGTTTGCTTCGAGGTAAACATCCACAAGCTGCCCCGGATAGACATGCAGGTCTTTTGGCGGCGTGAACCGGAAAATGACGGGCAGCACCCTTACGTCAACTCTTTCGGTCCTCTGGTTCGAGAGTTCGATTTTGGGAGTCACGTATGGCTGCACCCGCACGAATTCGAGGGGAATACTCGTGTCGGTCCCCCTCAGATACATCCTGGCCTTCATGTTTGAAGGCGCAGGAAGCTTGAGGATGAGAATTTCATCGATAAAGCACCGGACCTGGTAGGATGGATCGGACTGCGCCATTACCATAACGGGACCGAAACCCTCGGTGTAGGTCCCATATGCGCCTTGAGCGGATATATAAGTTCCTGCGGACGCATTGACCGCAAGGATGACGCCGTCAACCGGGGCCCTTATGGTGTATTTGGCGAGAAGTGCCCTGCCGGATTCATAGGTTTTCGTCAGCGCCTCGTATTGGCTCTGCTGGTTCAGGATATCGAAGATCCACGCACCGGCTTTGGTCAGTTCATACTGCCTCTTGGCAGTTTCAAGATTGGCTGCGGCGGCCTTCACTGCATTTTCCCCATTGTCCAGCTGGTCTCTGCTCACCGACTGAGGGTCGAGCTCAAAGGACTTTTTGAGTTTGCTCCACTGGTCCTGAGATGTCTTGAGGCTGACGGCGGCGGCTTCGACCTGGGCCTTCGATACCTCCAGGACTTCTTTTCTTGGCTGAGCTTTGAGTTCCTGAAGCACCGCCAGAGCCGCCTTTGCCTGGGCTTCTTCCTGCTCGACGACGGCCTTCTGGACCGAATCGTCGATCAGAACAAGGGGTGTCCCCTGCGCCACGGCTGCGCCTTCGGAAATCAGCACCTGAGTGATCGTCCCCGAGACCTCAGGAAATATGTTGATATTGGCCCCGTTTGACTGGGAGCTTTCGATGATCCCGTTGGCGTAAACGCCCTTTGCATAGGGGTTTTGGGCGGGGGTAAACACAGGAGGAGGAGCCTGTCCTTTGACGCCGCCAAAATATGCGCTGGCAAGGCCCGCCAGAATGCCCACCGCGGCCAGAACGACCAGCAGCTTACCCTTCAATTTCGCCTCCGCTCCTGATACTCACAATGTTGCCGTCTTCCATACCGATTATTCGATCTGCAAACTCGAATATTCTGCTGTCGTGAGTGACAATCAGAATGCACCTTTTTTCATCGAGGATGTTATCTTTTACGAATTCGATGATCTTTTTGCCTGTAACTCCGTCCAAAGATGCGGTCGGTTCATCGAAAATCAGAATATCCGGACGGCCGACAATGGCCCGCGCTATCGCCACGCGCTGCTGTTCGCCTCCGCTCAATTTGCCCGGAGGAAGCGACGCTCTGCTCTCAAGGCCCACGACTTCCAGAACTTCCATGGCGTTTTTCATGCACCGGTCCCAGTCCTGCTTTTTTAAAATCAGCGGGATCGCCACGTTTTCCAACGTAGTGAGTTTTCCGAAAAGATGGTAATCCTGAAAAACGAAGCCGACCTTATTGAGTCTGAAATCGGCGATCTCATTGGCGCCAAGTCCCCAGATATCCACACCCTCCACGAGGACCTTGCCGGAATCGGGTTTAAGGATGCCCGAAATCATACTAAGCAAGGTCGTTTTGCCGCTGCCCGAAGGGCCCACGAAATAGAGCATCTCGCCTTGATAAGATTCGAAACTGATGCCCCTGATCGCATAGGTCCTGGCGCTGCCCTCACCGAACGTTTTCTCCAGCCCGCTGGCTTTTATTGCCGTGTCGGCCATGTCAATCATTCCGGGATCGGGGAAAACATGATCGTTTCCGACGAAAAAAAAGAATTAATTCCCCTCAAGTATCGTCCCAAATAATACGAATTAGATTTCGAAGTCCATAAGAAAAAAGGATGGAGATGCCTTATGGGTGTGCGAAATTCACTAAAAATCAAGCTTATGCTCATGTGCGTCGGGATAGCCGTAGTGCCTGTTCTGATCATAGGCGGACTGAGCCTCCAGCAGTTCCGTTCATTCGGAGACGAAACCAGTCAAGAGTCCTGGAAGGCATTGAAGCAGGAGGCCATCGACACCTTAAAGGCGGGCGTCGACAGTGACAGGAATACCGTTGAACGCCTCATGTCCCAGGCTCGGAACGATCTTTTGAGGTTGGCGGCCTCCTCCAACATGCAGGGATACCTCACGGCCAAATCCGGAGACAATGAAGTCCTGAACAGCCTGGTAATGAAAGAAGAATCGTGCGTTGTGGAAGGCATTGTGAGAATGTGCGGTCTTTTTCAAAAACAGGTGAGCTCAAATCTGGCGGTCGCAGAGCGGGTCATCTCATCACGGGGGTCTGTAACCGTCTCACCCGTCATGGAAGAGTGGACGGTGATAAACCAGTCAACCAGGGAGCAGCATACTGCCCCGCTTCCGCTGTTGCAGGTGGGGGAGAAAACGATCCTCGAAGCCAATGAGAGTTTCGACAGGCCGACCCCGATTGTCGATGACGTGCAGGAACTGCTCGGAGGCACATACACGATTTTTCAAATGATGAACGACCAGGGCGACATGCTGGGGGTGGCCACAAACGTTAAAGGGGACGGGGGGAAAAGAGCGATAGGGACTTTCATTCCGGCGGTGGGTCAGGACGGCGCGCCCAACCCGGTTGTAAGCACCGTTCTCAAGGGGGAAACCTTTCACGGACGGGCATTCGTTGTCGACAGCTGGTACATAACGGCATACAAACCCCTCTTGTCCAAAGAGGGCAAGATGATCGGCATGCTTTACACCGGCCTGAAGGAGCAGGATTTGACCGAACTTGCCGATGCCATTGTCAACACCAAACTGGGTAAATCCGGCTACGTTTTCATCATGGACTCCTCCGGGACCCTGCTGATTCACCCGCGCCGGGAACTCAGAGGCAGGAATGTGATTGCCGATCTGAAGATAAACGAGTTTTCCGATGCAATTAAGACAAGACAGGCAGGGAAAATCCTGGCGCTTAAATATCAATTCGAGGGCGAGAGCAGGATAGCGACATATTCGTATGTCCCCGAGTGGGACTGGGTTGTGTGTGTTACGGCCCCCGCCCGGGAAATCGGCGAGGATGCGGCCAGACTGTCCAGAGCTTTACTGGATAGTGAAATGGCGGCTTTCGCCAACAACTCCGCCATTGAAGTCAACGGTAGAAAACAGCCCCTTTACCGCCAGGTCCAATGTTTGGATGAAGAAGGCCGCGAACTGGTCAAAATCGAGGGCGGACATAGTTCGAACGACCTTAAGTTCAAGGGGGACGAGACCTGGTTCAAGGAAACCATTGGCCTTTCCAAAGGGGAGATTTACAACTCCGGCGCTCTCATCGCGGCGAACGCCGCCAAGCCTGAGATGCGGCTTGCCACCCCGCTTTTTGTGGGTAGAAAGATGCGGGGTGAAGCGGCTCTGTCATTAGACTGGGATATTGTCTGGGAAATGCTCAAGGGCCATGTGTATGGAAAAACCGGGTATCCGTTCATCATCAACGAATCAGGCTTGTGCGTGAGCCATCCCAAATATGGACTTTCAAATCCGATCAATCTGGGTGATTTATCTTTGGGAAAACTCTCTGAAATAGTTCGCGGCCGCATGCTCAAAGGCGAAACAGGAACGGATGAATACCTTTTCGAAGGAATGAGCAAATTTGTGGCATACTCGCCTCTTAGAGTCGGAAACAAGACCTATTCCATCGCGGCTACCTGTCCGGCGAATGAATTTCTCGAGCTGGCCGACGCCATCAGTCAGAATACCTCCTCAAGCACGGATAGAGTTTTTAAGATGGTGTTCTTTTCCTCCGGGGCGCTCATATTTCTGGGCTGCCTTACAGGCCTTTTAGCCAGCAACAGGATTTCCCGGCCTCTACGCCGGACGATCAAGGGGCTTTCCGATGTAAGCCTGCGGCTTAGCGGGACTTCCGAGCAAATTTCTTCGGCCCGCGCCCAGCTCGCCGAGGGCGCCTCCGAACAGGCTGCCGCCCTGCAACAGAGTTCCGGGTCGATGCGGCAGATAGCCTCTCTGTGCAGGAAAAACGAGGCCAGTCTTGGACATCTGTCACAGTTAAGCAATAAAGCGATCGACGGTATGAATGCGAGCCATGAGTCTCTTGTGAAGACCACCGATACGATGTCGCTCATTTCCGCCTCAGGCCAGAAAATGGCCAGGATAAACAGGAGCATTGACGAGATAGCTTTCCAAACCAATTTGCTGGCCCTCAATGCAGCAGTCGAGGCGGCAAGGGCGGGAGAAGCGGGCGCCGGTTTTGCGGTGGTCGCTGAAGAAGTAAGGAGTCTTGCGCTGCGCGCAAGCAGCGCGGCCAAAGACACCCAGGAACTGATACTGTCGGCTCTCGAGCATATTTCCACGGGAAACGGCCTCGTGAACCAGACTCTCAAGCACTTTCAGCTTATGCAGGCTGATGGAAGGAAGATAGGCGATCTGGTGACGGACATCGGCCTGGCCATGCGCGAGCAGACAAAGGGCATAGAGCAGGTCGATATTTCTCTTCACCGGATGGATGAGGTGACCGGGCACACTGCGGCAAGCGCCGAGCAATTGGCGGGGGCATCCGCTGAACTCAGCGAGCAGGCCTCTATTATGCGCAATGATGTAGCCGGCCTTGAGAGGCTGGTGGACGGGAATCAAACAGAGCGCCGGCAGCCGCGTAGAGCTTCCGGGCCTCAAAAGGCGCAATCCTCGATCCGTCGACAGGCCCGGCCCTGTTCCACCGGCAAAATCGCGACCAAACGGGAAGGCAGAAGCCCGTCCTTTATGCCGAAATCCGCTCGCGTGGAAAAGCAGGCGGATCGAATAGAGGCATTTTAGATTCTTCCCACCGGCATCAGCAGAAGCGGGCTTTCACGGGGACCAAAACCCATGACTCTTTTAACCTCTTCGTCACGGAACGCTCCGATCACGACGGTTCCCAGGTTTAGCGATACGGCCTGGAGGTGAATGTTCTGAGCAGCGTGACCGGCTTCCATAAAAACGTAGCGCATTCCCCTCTCGCCATACCTCCGGGTGGTCCGCTCGAAAATGGCGGAGATGGCGATCGTGGCAGGCGCTCGTGAGATCATTGACTGCCCAAGAGCCGCAGTGGCAAGGACACCTCTTATGTCTCTTTCATTTTCGAGCAGCATCGCATGATTGGCGATATCATACCTGTAGCACCCGCACGGCAGCCCTTCCACAGCGCCCGCTACGACCTGGAGTTCCAGGGGATAGAGCGCCCCGGCGGAAGGACATGTCCTATAGCCGCCGGGTCGTACTATCCCCTGAGCAGCCCAGAGGAGCTGTGAAATTTCATTCAGGTCCAACGGGCCCTGCCTGTAATCCCTGATGGACCTTCTCCCGAGAAAAGCGGCCTCAAGAGCAAGCTTGCCGTCATGGGCAGGCCTGGGCAGCTTTATGCTCCTGTTCACAGTATTCATTGCACCCCTCCGGCATAGGACACAGGACTTATTGATACCAAGTCGCGTTCAAGATCGATGTGATCGGGAGGGCATGAAGCCCTTGCCCACGTAGGGTTGAGGTGCAGGGGTTTATCCCCGCCCAATCTTGCACGCAACTTGGTATGAAGCCATATGGCTTATAAGAGTGTACCTGACTCTATCGGTTCTCATCCCTGGAAAGGCCCAGTTCGGCTTCGAGCTTTTCCATGCTCGTCCTGGCGAAATCGATGCAGGGGTCGAGTTCCAGGGCGATGCGATAGAGTTGGATGGCCTCATGCCTGTGTCCCAGTTCTCTGAGGTTCGATCCGATATTGGCGTAATCTATCGCGGAGCCTGGATCCAGTTCTATAGCCCGCTCGAAAGAACAGATCGATTCGTTGTGTTTCTTCAGTTTGAAGTAGCAGAACCCCCGGAGATTATAAATTTCCTTGAGCTCCGGGTTGGCCTTTTCCGCCGCTCTGAGCGCATCCAGGGCCTCTTCGTATCGTTCCAACTCCTTGAGGCAGCAGGCAATGTGGACGTGGACGCTTCCGATCTCCCGCGGATCGGGGGACTGATCGAGAGAACGCATGAAAAGCTCTAGAGCAGCCTCGGCTTGCCCTTCGAGCTCCAGGCTGTGGGCAAGAAAGAAAGTCAGATCGTAACGCGGCCCGAAGGTGGAAAGGAGCCGCTCCATCTGAGGGACCATATCCTCTGCCGCAAGTCCTCTTAACTTGGTTCGCGCCGCATGCTGCGGAAAATCGGTGTTGCGTGTATGGTCAAGAAAGTGCGCGCCCGGGATGATTGTATAAACCGAGGGAACTTGGAGTTGCGGATGGGTAACGTTTACCGCAAGGACTTGGAGGCCGATTTTCGCCAGAGCGGCGATGCACCTTTCGATCTCGACACGGATGTTGCCGTCGTCGTGGTTGGGAAGGTCCCCGATCGACACTTTCCCATTGCTTTTCATCAGGTAGGAAGCTTCCTGAAGGCCGGCATACTTTGGAAGCGTGGGCCTGTAGGAAGTGCGGCTCTGGAAATCCCCTGCGAGCTGGGCTATTTCGGTTAGCGCCCGGCAAAGAGATTTTTCGGGATTCGAGGTGGTCCCGGCCGTAAAGACTATTTCACTTCTTTGCGGGAAGGTGGATGGATCGTAAGCGAGCGCTCCAACGGTTGGTATCCCGGTATCGAGCGAGAAGTCTCTAAGGAAGAGCTTAATTCCCTTTGAGTGAAACTTGCCTGCAAGTTCTATTGCAGCGGGGTCGCGAAGGGAATCGACGTCAATTTCCGGGGTAACGAGCATGTCGTTGCTGATGATGGACCCAACGTGTCTTTCGACCACTTCGCACAGGCCCTGAAGGACGGCCTCCTCCAGGGTGTTTCCGCTGGCCGGTCCGTTATATTCGTTGATGCCGTAGAACCAGTCGATCGGCGCCCACTGCTCCCGCCCCAACGAGAGGTTGCGGGCCTTGACCCACCTGAGCGGCAGATCGTCGAGAAACTGACGGCACAACTCTACCGGGGTCTCAGTGTCATAGACCGACTTTTTCAAATCGTTTGCAGAGACCGCGTAGTCATCGAGGTCCCTGTAACGGAAAACAGGAAACTCAAACTGATGGATGAAAGAAAAGAAACTGAAACGCTCCATTAGTTCCATCAGGGCGCTGGCCTCGGCCTGCTGAGCCGTGGCGCCCTTGCCCATCTGCTTCTTAGTGCCGGTGAAGCGCGTGGCGTCTTCGCCGCAAAGAGATATAAACACGGGGATGTCGAGTCTGCCGGTGTCGATTCGCATGGTCTTTGACAGAAGATTCATATCCAGTGCAGCCAGGCGTTCCCTCACCCATGAAATGGTCTGATCGGGCCTTCTGGTCTTGTCCTGATCGTAGCTGTACTTCTTGTAACTGTCTTTTAATTCAACATTGGAAGTCATTGAGTTTTTGCCTTATCAACAGGCAACCCCTCGTCTTCCTGATCCTCATTTTTGCGGATCAGTTCCAAAAGCGGCGCAGCGGCTCGCGAAGTCAGGTACACACGCGGAATGCCTTTGATCCTGGTAAGTTCCTGTGTGCTCTTTGGCCGATGGAGGGCGAGCCTGAGAAGCGTTTCGTTCGTCAATATCCTGAAGGGCGCCCTGTCGCGGCGCCGGGCTTCCTTTTCGCGGAACAGGTAGAGCGCCTTGAGTATGCGCTTTCCTACGGCGTCCAGAGACTGGGCCCCGTAAATGTGCAAAAAATCGCCGGCACTGAAATGTTTTTCCGTAATTTCCTGTACGCAGACCTTCTCAAAAGCCTCGCGGGCTGAAGCCAGCAGTTCTTTTTCTTCGAGTTCCGCGACAAGCCTGTGCCTCAACGGAATAAGAAAATGCGTGTCGAAGCGGGCATATTCGATCTGTTCGCCTTTTAAAGGACGACGGCCCCAGTCATAACGCTGCCATTTTTTGTTGAGGCTTACACCGAAGTATTCCATGAGGATCGGAGCAAGCCCAAGTTGTTTATATCCCAGCATCTTGGCGGCGATTGACGTATCGAAAACATTGCTTACGGTGAATTTGAAATCGCGTTTGAGCCCGGAAATATCGTTGGAAGCGGCATGGAAAATTTTTTCTATCTCCGGATTGGAAAATATCTTTCCAAGGGCTTCGATACTGCCGATCGAAAATGGGTCGATGATATAGTCCCACTGCTCAGTAGATACCTGTATTAGACAAATCCGGTTAAAGTAGGCGTAAAAACTGTTCGACTCGGTATCGACGGCAACATGAGTGGATTTTTCGAGGTCACGTATTAGTTTTGAAAAACTGTGCCGGTCTCCAATCAGAACCACGCTATCGGATTTCATCGATGTGTTTTCCACACTTCTCTTCTGTGATATGCTTCGGCAAAAAGCGAGGCCGAAATGAACAAACGCAAGGGCGAAAGCCTCAAACCGATGCGCCGATCAACACAGCATAAGCCTCCTGGTGGTTTCTATACCCCGTTTCAAGAGTTAGATCAACTGTTTGGAAAAAGTTTTTCCAACGGTCGAAAACATTTGGCGAATCCCGACCCATTTCCGGACAAGATAAGCATCCCTCCTCCCCGTATTACAGGCGAAGGCGATGATGATTCCGTTTTTCTGAGGGCAATGGCCGATGTGAGGCCCATGCCGCACAGGCCTCATGCAAAGGTCCCACTCAGGCCTGCCGGCAGAGAACACCCGCGTTTTCTGGCCAGGGAGGAAATGGAGGCATATGCTCAGCTGGTCGACCTCGTGGCCGGTGAAGGCCCCTTTGAGGTGTCGGGTTCCGATGAATACATCGACGGCGCCGTCCTTGGGATCTCGCCCGAGGTTCTGAAAAAGCTGAGGGAAGGCTATTTCAGTTGCCAGGACATCCTGGACCTGCACGGACTCAACAGGGAGCAGGCGCATGAAGAGGTCAACCGCTTCATCATGGAGTGCTTTGCCGCCAGGCGCAGGTGCGTGCTGATAATTGCGGGAAGGGGCCTAAATTCCAAGGAGAGGGAACCGGTGCTGAAAAAAAATCTCATCACATGGCTTACCCGCGCGCCCCTAAAAAGGGTAGTCTTCGCGTTCGCCTCGGCCCGTTTCTATGATGGCGGCTGGGGCGCATTCTACGTCCTGTTGCGCAAAAATGAAGGCAAGGCCCCGCTGCTTACACCGGCTCGATAATATTTTCATCCATCAGCCAATCAAGGGTCTCGCAAAGCGGAAGACCAACCACATTCGTATAGGAGCCTTCGACAGACCTCACCAGAAAAGCCCCCCTGTCCTGAATGCCGTAGGCCCCCGCCTTGTCCATGGGCTTGCCGGTCCGCACGTATGCCTCTATTTTTTTTATCGACAGATTTTTGAAACGAACCAGCGTAGTGACCGATCCGCTTCGGCTGAGTTTGCCGCCGGGCCGGACAAGGCATATGCCCGTAATTACCTCGTGCGCTCTGCCGCTCAGCAAAGCGAGCATCCGGACTGCCTCCGCTGCATTGGAGGGCTTGCCGAAAATGCCGCCGTCCAGGACGACTATGGTGTCGGCTCCAAGAATCCAGAGACCGGGGTGGAGGCGGGAGACCGAATCGGCCTTGAGGACGGCCCACCTTTCCGCAATCTCAGGCGGTCTTTGGGCAGACGCGCCCACCTGCGCCGATTCGTCCATTCTGCTGGGATACACCTTGAACTCTACCCCGGCGGAGCGAAGCAAACTTCTTCTGCGCGGCGACCCTGAAGCAAGGACGAGAGGCTGGAGCGTTTTGAACATCGACTAAGCCAAGGCGAGCATCCGGCCAAGGGCCAGCCGTGCGCCGTCCTTTATTTCTTCCGGCACTTCAACCACGTTCATCTCGCCGATGTTTTCAAGCGTTCGCAAAAGATTTCCCAGGTTGATCCTAAACATATTCGGACAGAGCGAACGGTGCAGGTCGAGCACCTTCCTGTCGGGATATTCCAATGCCAAACGATCGATCAGATTTATTTCAGTCCCTATGACGATTGTCGAACCCGGAGCCGCCTGGCTTACATACTTCACTATGTAACTGGTCGACCCGCATGCGTCAGCCCGGGCTACCACCTCCCGCGTGCATTCCGGGTGTACGATTATCCTTGCCTCAGGAAACTCGGCCCGCATTTTTTCAATGTGTTCGACCGTAAAGCGGGTATGCACCAGGCAATATCCATCCCAGAGGATCATCCTGGCATTCCTGACCGCGGCAGGGACGTTTCCACCCAGGACCTCGCCCGGCGACCATACGATCATCTCCTCAGGAGCCATCCCAAGATCGTGACCGACGTTACGGCCAAGGTGCTGATCGGGGAAAAACAGAATTTTGTCTTTTTGTCCGAACCCCCACCTGACGGCTTTGGCGGCGTTGGACGAAGTGCAGACAAGCCCGCCGTGATTGCCGCAAAAAGATTTCAGTTCAGCGTCCGAGTTCATGTAGACCACCGGGATTATCGAACCGGCTCCGGCAATGGACTCGATCTGTTCCCAGGCCGATTTCACAGTGTGAGCTTCGGCCATTTCAGCCATCCAGCACCCGGCTTCCACGTCGGGAATCTGAACGACCTGATCGGGCTGCGCCAGAATCGCGGCGCTTTCCGCCATGAAGTGCACTCCGCAAAACACGATGTAGCGGCAATCCCGATCCGCTGCGGCTCTCCTGGAAAGTTCGAACGAATCTCCAACAAAATCGCCCAGATCGACGATTTCTTTTCGCTGGTAATGGTGAGTGAGAATGATCAGTTGTTTGCCGAGTTCCCGTTTGAGGGCCCAAATTCTTTCGATCATCCCCGCGCGATCTGATTGAGTCTCGAAGGCCATATCCTAGTCTCTCCGCAAGCGGGTATCGTGGGGTCCCGCGAACCGCGCGACGGGGAAAATCCGCCCTGCGCCGCGCAGGGTTATTGCCGCCCGCTTATTGCAAGCGCTTTTCAGCCCTGGGCGCCAACCGCGAAGATCTCGTCTCCGCATCTGATAACGCCCCCTTCGATCACCCTGGCAAAAACTCCCTCACGCGGCATTATACAGTCTCCGGCGAGGTAATATATGGCGCATTTGGCGTGACATTCCTTGCCGATCTGAGTGATTTCCACCAGCACCGATTCGCCTAGCCTGAACCGGGCGCCTACCTCAACGTTGACCCAGTCGATCCCCTCGGTGGCGATGTTTTCGGCAAAATCCCCAAAGCCCACGGAGAGGCCGGCCGCTTTAGCCTTATCGATGCTCTCAATGGCCAGAAAACTGACTTGCCTGTGCCAGGCGCCCGCATGCGCATCGCCCTCGATGCCGTGTTCGGCCACCACCAGCGCCTGCTCCACCGTTTCCTTCCGAGTGCCTTTGCTTTTGCTTACCGCAATCGATACGATCTTCATCCAAAGCACCTTAACATTTTTCCGTTGAACCGCTATTTATCCGGAATAGTAAAGGTTTTACGCCTACCGGGTCAAGAAGTAAGACAAGCGCTAGGGGATGATTTTTTACTAAAACGTCGTTATCAGCAGCTTCTGGTTTCAGTCATAGCGGTACTATACCAAGCGTCGAAAGAAAGTTGACACGATCTTACGGCCCGTAGGATGTTTTTCTCTGTTCTCCGACATCCGACCCCCGATTAGATACACTTCGGGGGCCGGCTTTCTGTCGTCCGTTATAGACCGAGGTCCCGTCGGCGAAACCCATTTCGTCCAGTTGGTTTCTATAATAGTCGGATGCTTAGGCGGCCCGGGCTGAATTCGAAAACGCGCCCGTAATGCCTGCCGCCGGCATTAACAATGTCGCAGCTTCTTTGGTTGGATTCATATCCCGACCCCCGGCCCCCCGTATGGGGTTAATGAAAAAGGCTTACCTTTCGCCCTCATCCATCTCAGTCTTCCCCGAACCACATTGCACACCCAACGTGATAAGTAATTGCGAAATAGCGCCGCCTCGTCATCCCCGCGGAAGAGGCTGTGTAGCAAAGTCGGTATGTTCCGCATTTCCCCCCTTTACTGAAGGTTCTTCGCGCATACGAGTACCTGATCTGGAAAACCTGCTCAGGAAGCTATGGCCAGATTTGTTCGCAGAGGGTTAAGTAAACGACCACCGACTTCGTCGGTGGCTTTGAAAAACTGGGACAAAGGCTCCTGACAATGTCAGTCGCCTTTGTCTCGCCAAATGTGCAGTTGCTCGGCTCTCATTTCGCTGTCTTGCTGTTCTTTGACATATTTCTTGATGACTTCACTGTCGATTCCAACGGTACTCACAAAGTACCCCCGAGCCCACATGTGCATTCCCCAATAGCGTTTGCGCAGGTCCGGAAACTCTTCCCTTAATCGTTCAGCGCTTTTGCCCTTCAGCATCTTCATCACGTGAGATGGGGCAAGCTTGGGTGGCACTGAAAGGTACATGTGAACGTGGTCAGAACAGATCGCACCTTCTATGATTGTTATGTCGAGCCAATTGCACAGCTCAACGAGAATTTCTTTGAGCCTTGGCTTTACCTCTTTGACGAGC
>DASPQK010000102.1:0-6786 GCA_035624985.1 Syntrophobacteraceae bacterium
GTCGGAAGATCGGACCCGACCCCGCCTCTATAAATGCCTGCATGATAGGAGGTATCGCTGCAAACAATGCAAGCGGCATGTGCTGCGGGACTGCAGACAACAGTTACGAGACCGTCGAAAGAATGAAGCTCATTTTTGTCGACGGAGCGCAGCTTGACACAGCTGATTCGGCGTCGAGAGACAAATTCAAGGAGACTCATAAACTACTCGTCGATACGATATCCTGCATAAGGGACGAGATCAGGGCCAATGAGTCATTGACGGCGCGCATAAGGCAGAAATTCAGCATCAAGAATACAACGGGATATGGCATCAACTCCTTTATAGATTATGACGATCCCATAGACATTATCATGCATCTCATGATCGGTTCGGAAGGAACTCTCGCCTTTATCTCAGAGATCACCTACAGGACAGTAATCGAGCATCCACACAAGGCTTCATCTCTCATGGTCTTCCCGAACATTCAGCTTGCCTGCCGCACAACTGAGAGACTGAAGCAGGGGCCGGTCTCAGCGGTGGAGTTGATGGACAGAGCTTCATTGCGATCTGTGGAAGACAAGCCCGGAATGCCGTCGTACCTCAAAGAATTGAGCGATGACGCGGCCGCGATTCTGGTCGAGACGCGGGCCGCCGCCAAGGCCCTGGTCCTTCAACAGATCGAAGAAATTAACAGCCTCATAAGCGATATTCCCGCACTATTTCCAATCACCTTCATGGACAGGCCCGAGGATTACAACAAGCTTTGGAACATAAGGAAAGGACTTTTTCCGTCAGTCGGAGGCGCCCGCAGCATAGGGACAACGGTTGTCATCGAGGACGTGGTATTCCCCATCGGAAGGCTTGCCGACGGGGCTATGGAACTGCAGGTCCTTATGAAAAAGCACGGCTACCCGGAAGGCATCATCTTCGGTCATGCCCTTGAGGGAAACCTGCATTTTGTTTTCTGCCCGGACCTGAACGATCCCGATTCGGTGAAGGGATATCAGAACCTCGTGGATGAAGTCTGCGAAATGGTGACGAAAAAATACGACGGTTCGCTCAAGGGAGAACACGGCACCGGCCGCAACATGGCTCCGTTTGTGGAGATGGAGTGGGGCACGCAGGCCTACTCATACATGAAACGTCTGAAACAGGCCTTCGATCCTGACAACCTGTTGAACCCGGGTGTAATCATCAACGACAATCCGCAGGTTTACGTCGAGAATCTCAAGCCGATGCCGGCTGTCAGTGACATCGTCGACAAATGCATAGAGTGCGGTTTCTGCGAGCAGATCTGCCCGTCGAAAAACATTACTATGACGCCAAGGCATCGTATTGTCGCTCAACGCGAGATCGCGCGACTTCGTGCGTCTCACGAGGACGAAGAGCTGTTGAAACGGTTTATCGGCGATTACCGGTATCCCGGAGAACGGACATGCGCAACGGACGGCCTGTGTGCAACAGTCTGCCCGGTTTCGATAGACACCGGCGATCTGACCAAACGGATTCGCTCGAATCAGAAGACGGAAAAGGGTGCGAAGATTGCCGGTTGGTGTGCGGATAATTACGCCTTCGTGCTTTTACTGGCAAGGACCGGATTAAAGATTGCAAACGCTGCCCACGCGATCCTGGGGACCGCCCTCATGGAAAGGATCTCCGGCGGACTCCGTGATATTTCGGGCGGCCTCATTCCGCTCTGGAACAGGTGGATGCCCAAAGGGATCTCAAAACCTGAATTCAGCAACATAACGAAAGGACTTGACAAAAAGGTGGTCTATTTCCCAAGCTGTGTCGTCAGAACCATGGGACCGGCAAAGAGCGATCCGGACCAGAGGAAGGTGTATGAAGCGATGCTCTCAATTCTTGATAAGTCCGGATACGACGTCGTTTTTCCGAAGAATATGGAAAGCTTGTGCTGCGGAATGCCGTTCGAGAGCAAAGGATTTTTCGAACAGTCGGATAAACTGAACAAAGAGCTTGAGTCCGAGTTGAGATCTTGCAGCAACAACGGCGAGTTTCCTATCATATGCGAGACGAGCCCATGTCTTTATACAATGAAGAAAAAGTTCGATCCGGGGTTGAAGCTGTATCAGTCTGCTGAATTTATCCTTGACCGTCTCACGGAAAGGCTCCATTTTGAAAAGGTCACGGGCACATTCGCGCTTCACATCACCTGCAGTTCGGTGAAAATGGGAGATGCCGAAAAAATGAAGACCTTGGCCGGGCTTTGCGCCGAGAAGGTCATCGTTCCCTATGGTATCGCTTGCTGCGGCTTTGCGGGAGATCGGGGCTTCACCTTCCCGGAGCTGAATCAATCGGCGCTGGCAGACTTAAAGTCCGCTCTGCCGGCAGATACCCAAGCCGGATATTCCAGCAGCCGTGCCTGCGAGATTGGCCTGTCCCTTCACAGCGGGATGCCGTACCAGTCTATTTTATATCTTGTAGATAAATGCACCCAAAGAAAATAGGTTTTTGAACATTGGCGCCTTTTCGCCGTTTGCCGAACAGGGCGTTTGTGCAATAATCGGTTTGATCCGGTTTACCATCGGATCCTATTCCCCTGTCTGCCGGGAGTCAAAACAATGAAACAGGTTATTGCGTTCTCCAATCATAAAGGCGGAGTCGGAAAAACCACTTCGGTAGTGAACATTGCGTCTGTCCTGGCAGAAACGGGTAAGCGGGTGCTGGTCATAGACATCGACCCCCAGGGAGGCGCCAGTCTGCATTTGGGAGTCAGAGACAATGGCGCGGAATTCCTGAAGGCGCTCGAAAGGACCGTCGCGGCGCCTGTGCTCCCTACCTCAGTGAGAGGGGTCGATCTTATTCCTTCCGGCTCGGCGCTTTTCGAGGCCGCGCAAAGGTTTAGCGGGGTGCTGGGTGCGGAGCTTTTGGCCCGCTGCCTCGAGCGGACCCATGGCGATTGGGAGTTGGTCCTGATCGATTGCCCGCCTGGTCCCGGAATTCTCACCCTCGGCGCTCTTCGGGTCAGCCAACATGTGGTGATACCGATTGAAGCCAATCGGCTTGCGGTGAACGGCCTGGACCAGTTTATTGAGACACTGGATTCAATGCGCCGGAAAGACCGACATCCGGGGGTCCTGGGGATAATCCCGTGCCGTGCCAACCCGAGGCTCAGGCTTCACAGGGAGATAATGGCCGATTTGGAGAGCCGATTCCCCGGCATGGTGGCCCCATTGGTCCGTGAAAATGTGGCGCTGGCGGAAGCGCCTGCTCAGGGAAAGCCCATAACCCTCTATGCGCCGGGTTCCAACGGCGCCGAGGACTACCGCCGGGTTGCACGCTGGCTGCTGAAGCGTTTGGGTTGAATCAACCGATACGGGATTCGGGAAAGTTGTTTTGTCACAAGCCAGTACTTGCTTGCAAAAGTGCGAGTAACAATCATTGGTGTTCGTCACTCCGGCAGTCCCGGCAGTGCATTTGAGCCGGGATCAAGAGCCGGGGTCCAGGGGATTCCTGAGGTGAGATCAGAGCTGGATTCCGCCCCGGCTCAAGTGCACTGCCGGGGTGACGAACAAGTGCCGGAATGACGAGTTTCGAGTAGCTCTGAGATGTTGCGCTAATTTATGCAAGCAAGTACTAGATTATTCAACGTCCGGGAGACTGCTTTAACGTCGGCGCAATCACACTCCAATATCCAGGTGTACTCCCCCATTAGGAGATTGTGAGTATGCCGCCGGGGTGCCAGTTTGACATCTCCTCAACCTGTCTGCGAGTATCCGCATAACGTGAAGTGCGAAAAACGGTGTCTCCTGAACCATGAACATGAAGCGCCTCTTGTCAACCGGCGCAAGGCGACAATCAGATTTGGCCACTACCGTAGCGCTTCTCGTTTTGTCGTCAATCAAAACCATCTCTCCAACGATATCTCCGGGCCCAATAATATCGACAGGTACGCCTCCGGCAAGCATTTCCAATTCACCGTCCAGGACAACATACATTATATCGCCCTGGGCGCCTTCCGCAAAAACGGTTGCACCTGCCTTAAACTCCTGGGCATCTTCGGCTTGCTGAAAAAACTTTCTCAGGTTCATTATTACCCCCTCTTTTTATTGCTGGAAAGCCCCCACCTGTTCGATCAGGATATGGGGGCTCCTGAGTAGTTGGATCTGGCTTTACCGTGGTAAACGCTTTCTACTCCGGAATGTCAAAATCCCGAGGTTCAACAGGCTCGACCGCCCCACTGGGCATTTTGCCATAATCCCGAAGCTTAACAGGTTGAATGTGCATTTTGTCCAACGCCACCAATTCCGGTGGGATATCAAAATCACGGTCAAAAATGTCCGCGTTCGTCCCGGCTGACGCAGTGCCGGTGAGAGGGGCGCACAGTAACAGCCCCCCAAATGCAATGGCCAATATGCAGAAACCCGGAAGTATCTTTTTCATTTTCATATTCCTTATGATATCGTAGTTATTCTTTGATTACCTCTATCCTCCCAACATTACTAGTCTTTCGTTTGTAACAAACTAAGGGTGCTGTGACCTGGCGTCAACCGTTTGCCACTATCTGGTCACGGCCTTGCCGTAATTTCCCCCTCGAGAAGAATTATTACACGCCATGGGAACGCTAAGGACGTCACCCCGACAGGCTTTAAGCCGGGGTCCGGCACCTTTTGCTTTTGAAAAATAAATCAGCTTTCCGGTTATCCCGGATTGGCTTCTGATGCCCTCACTCCAAAGCTTTGGAGATTTCTACGGAAACCCAACAATCGTTTAAAGCCTAACACTACTCCGTTAAGTCTCGTAGGGTCGGCAAAAGCGAAGCGTTGCCTACCGCCAGACTGTGGGCACAATGAAACCATGCCCACCTTGCGGCCACCAATAAAGGTCGGCACCGTAACTTAACGTAGTAGTGTTAGGATAGGGGTGAGGAGAAATCGCTTCGGCAGCAAACCGCTCTGATAAAGCAGGCAGGATTCGGGGCCGCCTCCCCTGGAAAACCTCAGGCGGCAGTGGCCGGGGGGCGAAATGCTGCGGTTGCTGAGCGGCACAAATCTCATGGTTCTCGATCCGGCCCGCGGTTTAGGGTGCGTCTTTGCCAAAAACACCTTTTCCCAAGCGCTACGCAACTGACCGTGAGGCCGGGGTCTCCCCCCGGGCGGCCCATCGCCGGGAAACCGTCTCCGGGACTAGAACGAAAAGCCTATGTGCCCGCCTAATCTAAGGTTATCGGCGCCTGCTTGAGTGTCGACGCCAAAAAGATGCAGGTCTTGAGTAAACTGGTATTTAACGTCCGCGCCGATGAACCAGTTGCTGATTCTATAATTTATCTCCCCAAAAAACTGTCCCCCCCAGACCCAGTCGCTATCGCTGACATGCCAGACGCCGGCCGGGGCCGAAACATTTGTGCTGAGGGAAAAGTAATTAATGGAACCCCCGGCGCCAAAAGCAAAGTCGAAGTATGTGGCGAACGGTATTACGTATTTAACATTCAATTCAATCGGCACGTAGTCTATGCTGGAATCTGCCGAGACAAACGTCGGCAGAAACCCAAGATTCGATACCACGCCTGAGACGTTTCCAGATGTGCCGGCCCAGCCTATTGCGATCCCAAAGAAAAGATTGGGGGCAAACAATTGTTTATAGGCCTCTAGACCGACATATACTCCGTCTTCTGCATTTAGCTGTTTAATTTGACTGTCCGTAAAATGGAAATAATCAACCCTCACGGCGATATCCGACCCGTAGGTTTGGGCCTGGACGCAAGGGGGCGAAAACACCGCGAAACAAAACAGAACTGCAAAAAACAATTTTGTCTTCATAACCCGTACTCCCCCATGACGGTTAAAACAGTTACGTCATCCCCCCAGTATGATTACCAGCCTCCCGAGGACGCAAACTAAACTAGCCGGATTTTGTATGCAAGCATTTTCCGCTGTCGGCGCAGTGTCGTCTTGGACCTCTTCACCCCGAATAATGCGCCAATCCCCGCCTGCTCGGGGACAGGCTTCAGTGCCAACCATCCCAAACGCATTTTCGGGCCGGGTCTTTACCAGAAAAAACTTAGATTGCGCGCCTAAGACTGGAAAAAGTACACAATGACAGGTCGGAATACGCAGACTATACGTTGATGAGACCGGTTTTTGCGTACTCATGGCGGACCTATATCAAGCGTCAAAAGAAAGTTGATGCGATCTTACGGCCCTTGGGATGCTTTTCTCTGTTTTCCGACACCCGACCCCCGACTGGATACACTCCGGGGGCCGGCTTTCTGTCGTCCGTTATACATCCCCGGAGTTTTGTATAACCTGCTTCCAGCCTGTCCGCCTTGAAGGGCTCAGGCAAATAGAATCCGATAGTACGGAGCGAGGGAGAAAGCCGTAGCAACATGGATATGCCACCTCCGGGCATGGTGGACCACCCTGGCCCCAACCTTTACGAGACGCCTGATTATCGAGTCGATGGATGGCCTGATGCTTTGCCCCCAGAATGCGGTATCCCGGATCATGTGGAGCAGATTGTAGGCAAGGCATCCGACGAAAAGCCTTGCTCGATTCGCATCAAATTCTACACCCCGCGTGGTTTGTCCTGTCCCATCTGAGGGTGTTCTTCCCCTCCTTTATCCGGTTTTCGATCTCAGCCCTTCCATTGTAGATCGTGATTACCTTTTCAGCTTCCGTACCGGAGTTGGTCACAATAAACCCGACACAAGGAAACCTAATTTATTCCACGTTGATTTTCGCCTCTTTTGGCGCTTCGCGAGGGGGGACGCCGGATACACTGAGCACACTCAAGCACGATCCTGTGCGCTAGTACTTACTTGCGTAAGTTGGCGTCATACCCCGG
>DASPQK010000103.1:0-15304 GCA_035624985.1 Syntrophobacteraceae bacterium
GTGTCCTCGGTTTGAATATCTTGGCCCGCACTTTCTTCAGGCAGAGCAGAGCCTGCAATTGAATTGTCTTTTGAATGCAATAATATGAGAACCGAATCACCAAAATCAAAGATCGTCGTCCGCAACCTGAATTTTTACTACGGGCAAACACACGCGCTTAAAAATATCAGTATGGAAATTCCCGAGTATCGTGTTACCGCTTTCATCGGCCCGTCAGGCTGCGGCAAATCCACCCTGCTTCGCACTTTTAACAAGATTTACAAGATCTACCCCAATCAAAGGGCCACCGGTGAGATTCTTCTGGACGGCGTGGATATCCTGCAGAACGTGAGCGATCTGAACAGACTCAGGGCGAGGGTGGGCATGGTTTTCCAGCAGCCTACGCCTTTTCCCATGTCAATCTATGACAACATCGCCTTCGGAGTAAGACTCTATGAGAGCCTGAAAAATATTGAGATGGACGAAAGAGTGGAATGGGCGCTGCACAAGGCGGCATTGTGGGACGAAGTTAAAGATATTCTTCACCGAAGCGGCAACAGCCTCTCAGGTGGGCAGCAACAGCGGCTCTGCATAGCCCGGGCAATAGCGGTAAGACCCGAGGTGCTGCTTCTGGACGAGCCGGCTTCGGCCCTTGACCCAATTTCGACGGCGCGAATCGAAAACCTGATGACTGAGCTGAAAAAAGACTACACGATTGTCATCGTCACCCACAATATGCAGCAGGCTGCACGCGTTTCAGACTTCACCGCCTACATGTATCTGGGGGAGTTGATCGAATTTGCCGGGACCGAGCTGATTTTTACACGACCTCAAAGGAGGGAAACTGAAGATTATATCACCGGCAAGTTCGGCTAAATTCTCACGATTTTGTCTCACGACCGGGAGTGTCTCAAATGCCAACCCGAGACACTGCGCCTTGCGCTCTATAGCAAGTGTCAAAAGAAAGTTGACACGATCTTACGACCCGTGGGATGTTTTTCTCTGTTTTCCGACATCCGATTTCTGTCGTCCGTTATAATAGCCTGCCTCACTCATTTTCCCCGTTTTCAGATAAACATCCCGCCTTGCAGGGTTATTTTCTCGGCAGCTTGGTCCCACCAAGCCCGACGCCCACACACCGAAATGTGTTATCTTGCGCGCAGGCCGGAGAGTTTAACCGCCCCCCGGTGATATCCTGATATCCTGACGGAAATAGCCGTCAATAGCACGTTCCCCCAATCCAGGCGCATTCCGATTGGCAAATTTCAGGGAGCTGCCCTCACGAGGTTTTCTATCTCCATTGGGATTTTGTCCATACCACCAAATGGCGACACCGAAACGAAAACGGTGTGCCGCCGGTCCTAATCGAATCTGTCTCATGATACACACCTGTCTCACATTTATTTTGATACACTTTATAACCTGCAAATGACCCCCTGCGTTGCCCTCAAATAGCTTGTCTAAGAATATCTTCCCCGTTTTCAGACAAACTTCGCACTCGTCGCGGTTGTCTCAAAAAGTGTCTTGGCGCCGTCCACAGATTCGACCCGCAAGAATCTCTACGACATAAGTACTTGAACCAACGAAGCAATTCGAATCATAGGCATCCGTTCCCAACTTGGTATGTTTGTTGCCAAAATGAGAATGGAATCCGAGCTTTCGAGGGACAATGATGAGGATGTGCAACGAGATGCTGAGAAGGACACTCCAGTTGGCCGAAATGATGGTCGAAGTTGCCGACCAGGGTGACGCAGCCAGGGAAGACGTTGGCTGCGGAGTTCTCTACGGGCTTCTGAGGGACTCGGCCTACAAGATCAAAAAGGTTGCCGAGCAGGAGAAGGAAGATCACATCAGGAGAGGCGTGTGGCCGGAGGAAAGGGCGGTCCCCGGGCGCGGGGCTGTCTTGAGAAAAAATTCCGACCGGTCAGTGAAGAAAACAATAAGCGAAAAAAGCCAAAATAGGCAAAAGAGTGAAAACCAAGATCAGTGAGGAGGATCAAAATGCAATCCAAAGATAGGACACAAACCGAGATGAATCTGCTTCAAGCTTTTGCCGGCGAGTCTCAGGCAAACCGTAAGTACCTGGCGTTCGCAAAGCAGGCCGCAAAAGAAGGACACGCCCAGGTCGCTAAACTGTTCCGGGCTGCCGCTGAAGCTGAAACCGTGCACGCCATCGCGCATCTGAGGGCTTTAGGAGAGATAGGCGCCACAGAGGATAACCTCAGGGCGGCCATTGCGGGTGAAACCTTCGAATATATGCAGATGTACCCTCCTATGATCGAAAAAGCCGGGGAGGAAGGGCATACTGCCGCTAAGAGAAGCTTTACCTATGCCAATGCCGTTGAGATAGTTCACGCCTCGCTTTATCGGCAGGCCCTGGACCTGATGGACGCTCTCAAAGAGACAGACTATTACGTCTGTTCGGTTTGCGGGTACACTTGCGCAGACCAAGCGCCTGGCGCTTGCCCGGTTTGTGGTTCTGCAGCCGGGGTCTTCTCCAGGGTCAGCTAGCAAATTCAAAAAACAATTCGTCTAAAAAAAAGGAAAATCGAGCTTGCGAAGTATTGCACATCAGGTCGGAATAAGCATCTTATCCACAGCTTTAAATTGTACGCAAGCTATCTTACGAGGCGCGGCCTCAAAGGGGAGTTTTTCTTCTCCCTGAAATCGCAAGTCCTCTTTCACCTAAAGGAGACAGCATATGGACACTCTTATGCTATCCAGACTCCAGTTCGCGGCGGCGACCTTTTTCCATTTTCTGTTCGTGCCGCTCACTCTCGGGCTTTCCGTCCTGCTGGCGATAATGGAGACGACATACGTCAGGACTGGAAACGAAGAGTACAGAAACATGGCCCGCTTCTGGGGGAAGATTTTTCTAATCAATTTCGCGATCGGCGTCGTTACGGGGATTACGCTTGAGTTCCAGTTCGGGACAAACTGGTCGCGTTACTCGGAGTACGTTGGCGATATCTTCGGTTCACTCCTGGCTATCGAAGCCACAGTTGCTTTCTTTCTGGAATCCACTTTCATTGCGGTATGGGCCTTCGGGTGGAAGCGCCTCTCACCTAAGGCCCACGCGGTAGCCATCTGGCTCGTGGCGCTCTCATCGAACCTTTCGGCGTTCTGGATTCTGATCGCCAATGCATGGATGCAGCACCCGGTCGGCTTTGTTATTCGAAACGGCAGGGCTGAGCTTGACGACCTCCTCGCCGTTATCACGCAGCCGTTTGCCTGGTACACCATAGTGCATACGCTTTCGGCCGCCTATATACTCACAGGCTTTTTCCTGATGGGCGTCAGCGCGTGGCATTTACTCAGGAAGCAGCATGTTTCCTTCTTTAAGAAATCCTTTCGACTGGCGGTTTCATTCGCCCTGATCTTCACGATCGTTGAGGTTGTCCAGGGTCATATGCACGGCGGAGAGGTAGCTAAAATACAGCCGACAAAGCTCGCGGCTATGGAATCGCTCTGGGAGACGAAGAAGTCCGCCCCGCAATACCTTTTCCTCATTCCAGACCCCGACAATGAACGCAACGCCGTTGAATTCGGTGCGATTCCCGGCGCTTTGAGCATGCTCGCATTTCATGACTTCTCGGCTGAAGTGAAAGGTCTCAAAGCGTTTGCGCCCTCGGAAAGACCTCCGGTCACATTTACGTTTATCTCTTTCCGGGCTATGGTTGTACTCGGGTTCTACTTTCTGGTGGTGGCGATCATCGGCTGGATCAGGCGCAACACGATTGAAGACCATCCCGCCCTGCTGAAGGTATTTCTATTTTCCATTCCCCTGCCGTACCTGGCTGCTGAATTCGGTTGGATGCTGGCAGAGGTTGGCAGGCAGCCCTGGGTTGTGTACGGGATGATGAAAACCTCCAATGCCGTATCAGCGATCGCGGGGTCCCAGGTGGCGATCTCTTTTGCCGCATTTGTGCTTGTCTATACATTTCTGGGAATAGTCGCCTACTACTTGATGTGGAGCCATGCGAGGAAGGGGCCGGCAGATGAAGCCGCCCTGTCCGGAGAAGCCGATGAGGAGGTGGGATATGCTTGAGACAATCTGGTTTGCGCTCTGGGGAATTCTATGGGCCGTCTATTTCGCCCTGGACGGCTTCGATCTGGGCATCGGGACGCTGGCCCCATTCGTTGCAAGAAGCGAAAGCGAAAAACGCATCGTATACAACAGCATGGGACCTTACTGGAATGGAAACGAGGTCTGGCTCATAACCGCAGGCGGAGTTACCTTCGCAGCATTTCCGAAAACCTACGCCGTGATGTTCAGCAGCCTTTATTCCGCGCTCCTGCTGATCCTGTTTTGCCTGATAGTGCGCGGTGTGGCAATGGAGTTCAGGTCCAGGTTTTCGTCCGGCGCATGGAGGAAGTTCTGGGACTCGCTCCTCTGGATAGGCAACTTCGGTCCTGCGTTGCTGTTCGGCGTGGCTTTCGCCAATTTGTTTCGCGGTATCTTGATTGACCGGGCCGGGATCTATCAGGGGACCCTCTTTTCGCTGCTAAACCCCTACGGGCTCATGGGGGGGATTCTCTTCACGCTGATCTTTATCGTGCACGGGTCTCTCTGGCTCGCTGTGAAATCCGCGGGAGACCTCAAGGAACGCGCCGGGCGTGTTGCGGGCAGGCTCTGGTTTGCGCTTGCAGCGGCGGCAGTTGTGTTCCTGGGCGCCACTTATATCTCGACGCACCTGTATGACAATTATTTAATAGTCCCGGTCCTGTTCGTGATTCCTCTTGCGGCCGTCGCTGCCCTGGTCGGGATGCTGCTTTTCATCCGGCAGGCCAAATGGTTGAAAGCGTGGTTTTCCTCCGCCCTCTTCATTATCACTGTCACGCTTTTCGGGGTCGGCGGAATGTACCCCAATCTGCTCATATCCAGCATAGACTCGCGGTTCAACCTGACGGCGTTCAACTCATCGTCGAGTCCCTTGACGCTGAAAATCATGCTCGCGGTAGCCCTGATATTCGTACCCATTGTAATTGCCTACCAGATATGGGTCTACAGGTTTTTCGCGATGAACTTCAACGGGGGTGAGGCTGCGGCGGGTAAGTCGGCGCCGAAAATGAAAACGGCCTGAATGGACGGATTAACCCGGACCCCGCTCCCCTCAGCTTTTGCCGGGGGCGGGGAAAAAAGGTTCCGTTAGCGGTTTATAACATCATAAGGTAATCCCAGATCACAATTTTGTTTTTCGTGCAGTACAAGTCGATGAGGTCCTGGCTGCGGCAAAGGTGTCGCCAAGTGCTGACAACGGTCACCGATTAAAGAGGGCCCCTCTTTTCGCCTCTCTGATAATCGGGCGCAAAGCGCTGGCCTGAGACTCGATGCTTTCGCTCAGCCTGAATTGTGCCAGCGCTCTTCGGAGGTTCTGCCTCCGGTCGGTTACCTTGAAATAAACATCCCCTTCCAGGTAGTCGGCAAAAAACCTCAGACCCAGCTCAAAGGCAAGAAGACAGATAGAATCAAAGATCAACTCGCATTCGTATTCGCCCCAAAGATCTTTGCGCACTGCCGAAAAGTACCCCTTGAGCAGCGCCCGGCAGAGTTCGGGTTCGAAATGAACTTTTCCTGGCTCGCCAGGGTCCTCTCCAAGCGGATTACAGCTTGATCGAAGGCTATCGCCTATATCATAAAGGAGAAGGCCGGGCTTAACGGTATCCAGGTCAACAATGCTGACTGCCAACCCCGTCCGGGTGTCGATCATTACATTGCTCACTTTTGGATCGCCGTGAATTATCCTGAGCCGCAGCCTCCCGTCCGCCCTGGCGTTCTCAAGAACATAAGCGAACTCTTTTCGTCTTTCTATAAAATCCATGCAATAAGCAGCATCGGCAGAGGTGGAGATGCCGCCTTTTGCCAGGATGCTTATATAGCGCCCCAGGTAGATCGGAGTGATGTGAAAACCTTCGAGGGTGTCCTTTAGCCTCTGTGGCGGCAGGTCGCCCACCATCGTATGGAAAAGACCCAGGGCAAACCCTACCTCACAAGCATGTTCGACTCCCCCGACCGAGTCGAACGACACCGCGTCCTCTATGAAGCTCATCGCACGCCATAGGTGACCGTCACAGTCGATCCAGTGATCTTTGCCGTCGGCTGTCGGCAGGATGCGCGGCATTTCCCAGCGGCGGCCGGCAGGCTGATTTGTTGCAAAGAACTCTGAAATGTGCTCGGAGAAGGCCCGAAGGTTTTGCATTATCAGTTCAGGTTTGCTAAATACACGTTCGTTTATGCGCTGAAGGATGAAATGTTTATCTGGAGAGCCGGTGGATACAAGAAAAGTGTCATTTACGTGACCGGACCCGAATTGCTCGATCCCGGCAATTCGGTCCGCCGGGTTGAACTGCTCGGCTGCCGCTCTGAGGTGGTCGGAAGCCAAGCACCTTGTACTACGCTCTTTCACCATTGGATTTTCCCAACTATCTCATAACACCTTAGCTAAAGGAGTACAAAATGATTTGCTCGAACAAAGTATTGTTGATCCTTCTAATATCGTCCGCCCTTATGTCATGGTGCCTTTCATGGGCGGCAGATACTGAAGAAAAGGCAAAGCCTGCCAATCCTGTTGTTTTGATGAATACATCCCTCGGCCAGATCAAGATTGAACTCTGGGCCGACAAAGTCCCTGAAACCGTGAAAAACTTCCTCCAGTACGTGGATGAAGGATTCTATAACGGCACGATCTTCCATCGGGTTATAGACGCCTTCATGATCCAGGGAGGCGGATTTACTCCGGACATGAAACAGAAGTCAACCCATGCCCCCATCAAAAATGAAGCGGCTGCAGAACTTAAGAACGACCGGGGAACCATTGCAATGGCGAGAACGATGGTCGTTGACAGCGCGACTGCGCAATTTTTCATAAACGTCGTGGACAATGTGCCCCTTAACCACAGAGACGATTCACCCTCCGGCTTCGGCTATGCGGTTTTTGGCAGGGTCATTGACGGGATGGATGTTGTGGACAAGATAAAGAGCGTTGCGACGACAAATTCCGGGCCGTTTCAAAATGTGCCTGCAAAACCCGTCCTCATTGAGAGCGTCAAACTGGAGAAGTAGGAAAAAAGAAAGCCAGGATTGGGGGGATCCTGGCTGTTGGTTGAGGATCATAAAGGAGACTGCGGAGTTTTTAAGGCGAGACAACTGCAAGAGAATTTAGCAATAGGGTTCAGATTTTAAAATCAGGTATAAACAGTAATTCCCGGTGAAAAGCACTGTATTTGGCAATAATGTCACTGCTCAGACAGCTTCTTCGCTTCCTCTTCAGCGATCGTGAACTCATGCTCGGGTCCGGGGAAAATGCCCTGTTCAACTTCTTCTCTGTATCTTGTCAAGGCTTCCACAATGACCTCGTCGAGCTTGGCGTATCTTTTTACGAAGCGTGGCAGAAACCTGTCGAAAAGCCCAAGCACATCGTGAATGACAAGCACCTGCCCGTCGCAGCGCGGCCCGGCCCCGATCCCGATAGTAGGCACCGGCACGGCCTCGGTGATCATCTCGGCAATCGTGGAAGGGATCGCCTCCAGAACAATGCTGAAGCACCCGGCTTCAGCCAGCGCCTGGGCGTCTTCTATCAGCACTCTGGCTGCTTCGGCCGTTTTGCCCTGCACCTTGAACCCTCCGAACTGCGCCGCGCTCTGAGGGGTTAGACCAAGATGTCCCTGAACCGGGATCCCGGCTTCCACCATCGCCCGGACCTGGGGCACCACCCTTGCCCCACCTTCCAGTTTTATGGCGCCCGCCCTGCCTTCCTTCATAAAACGACCGGCATTTATGAGCGCCTGTTCCATGCTTGCCTGATACGACATGAAAGGCATGTCGCCGATTACCAATGCCCGAGTTGCTCCCCTGCTTACCGCCAAGGTATGGTGCAGCATTTCCGTCATCCCTACTGAAAGCGTGTCCTCCTGGCCCAGGACGACCATCGCGAGCGAGTCTCCGACAAGCAGCATATCGACTCCGCTCTTGTCCGCCCACAGGGCTGTAGGGTAATCGTATGCAGTCAGTTCGCTAAGTTTACGCTTTCCTTTGGCCGTCATGATCTCAGGAACGGTTACTCTTTTGCTCATTTGGCTTCTCCTTTATTATCCATATGTTTGAATCGAATGCCGAAGATGGTTAATTAAATAGTGGGACCTCCGATTGCCGCGCTACGGCTCGTGGTCCGAGGGGGTCCCGCACTGAAAAGAGTTTACAGAGCAAGAAAGGTCAGGAAGAAAAACAATGCCTCTTTATGAATATAGATGCACAAAATGTGGGAACACCTTTGAACAACTGGTTTTGGGCGAACCTGAGCCACTGGCATGTCCGAAGTGCCATAGCGAGGTGGAAAAACTTATGTCCTCGTTCAGCATAGAGATTCCCGACGAATTGTGCGCCGGACTCCTACGGGGCGAACAAAGAGAACGCTGCGCCGCGTGCAGACGCGAGCCTGCCCAATGCCCCTTGTCAGCTTAAGCAGAAAGGCAAAAAAAGCAGGGAAGCAGGACCCTTTCGCCTACATGCCGTGGAGCCTCTCGCCCTCTATGACCCTCACACCGTTTTCCTTAAGAAGCCTCAGCGCCTCAATGAGGTTGTCGAAGCGGAATATCAGCACGGCGTTGCCGCTGATTTGCTGAATAAATCGGAGGTGTCTGCAAGTGAGAGCGCACGAATGTTGATATTGGCTTCGGCCAGAATTTTGGTTACCTCTGCCAGCCGCCCGGCCTTGTTTTCCAGAAAAACGGAAATCTGTTCCACGTGCTCCATGGACTTTCTCCTCGCGCTTTGCTTCGCATAACCCCCTCAAATCTTATCGAAATCAAGCTCAGGCTAATAACTGCATAAATTTCAATTGTCAATTAAAATTCATTGGTTTATGGATTAGAGCGACGAAGGGGTTCATCGGGATGAAGAGGGATGAGTGCCAAAGGCACGAACTGGACGAAACGGTCGATTGCATCCGCAGTCAGTCCGATCCCGCAGGGAAGTGGGAAAACAAGCCTAATGGCGTGCTCGAAAATCATCCTTTTCTTGTCGGCTACGCTTTTCTGATAGGCCTCGCTTTGACTCTTACTCTCGCTCACCTGATGGTATTCGCGATCTCTTTTCTTTTCCTTTTTTTCTTGTCCGATTTCATGACCAGGGACGTTCACCGGATCGCTCCATTTGTGCCTAAGGCTGTGCTCTTCTCGGCCCTCTATATCCTGGTCATCTGGGTAATCATACTGATTACCTATAAAGTCGTTCCGATGATGCTCAAGCACCTCCCGGAACTCTCAAACCAACTCCAGGTCGAGGTCGTAAAAGACCTCAAATTGGCAAGCCAAAAATGGAACCTGCCGGAATTTGTCGACATCGATGAACTGAAAGGATCGATTCTAAAGGCAAGCACCGGCATTTTGCAATTCCTGGCTACCAGTCTGACTCCTCTCTACAAGGGGTTCATTCAGTTCGTATTTGCGCTTGCAATTAACCTGTTTTTCTACTTCGAGGCCGAAAGGGTCGAACAGGCATTTACCCGCAATCCGGACAGCCTTCTGAGCTTTTTGTTCAAGTTCCTCCAGATGCGGTTGAGAATATTCTACGTCTATTTCAGGCGGGTCATGGGAGGGCAGGTGATTATCGCCCTGATCAACACCTTGATTTGTTCGATTGTGGTTTTCACGTTGGAACTTCGTCATCCGTTCTTGATGGTATTTGTGGTGTTCTGCTGCGGACTCTTTCCCGTGGTGGGAAACCTGATGTCAAACAGCGTCCTGACCATTAACGCGTTCGTATCGACAGGGGTTGTGGGGACGGTGATCTGCCTGGTGCTTCTGGTCGGCATTCACAAATTGGAGTACTTTCTCAATTCCAGAATAATCGGCGGAATAGTGCACCTGCCGATGGCCGTTTCTCTGGGCGCTCTGATTTTTTGCGAGGTGCTGCTGGGAATTCCCGGCCTTATTTTGGCCATACCTCTGGTGCTCTTCGTTCGGCACGAGTTTGAACACATAAGGGGACTTCCGGCAGGTCCGCCTGAACAGCAGGTCGAGCAGGCGCCTGCTTTGCTTAAAGCAGCCCTTGACGACGCCGACGCGCGTTCAGCGGTCTGTAAGAAACCGCTGTCGTGAGTAATGGGGGACTTTATGAATGTTCTCTTGATTATTTCCACAGACGATGCGGAAACGATCCACAACGCCATGAGACTCGCTAACGCAGGAGTTAAGAAAGGCGATGAGGTCGGCGTCTTCATGCTTGGTAAGGGCGTGCTTTTCGAAAAAAGCAGCAATGAACAGTTCAACGTAATGGAGCAAGTTCAGCAATTTGCCGGCGACTTCTACGTCTGAGGAGTGTGCATGAAATCCCACAGTCTGGAGGGATCAAGCATATGTCCTATTGCCTGGATGGACGATCTTTACGAACTCGTCAGGGAAGCTGATAAGGTTCTTACCTTTTAGACGATAGAACCAAAGGAGGCACACCAATGAAGCCAGCGCTCAGGGAACTCGCCGCCGCTATGAACAGGAGCGATCCTGCGGCTGCTTTCGCTTTCAGGCTCTGGGATGGAGAAGTGATAGGATATGGCGACAGGCCTAAGACGTCCCTTGTAATAAAGTCTTCGAAGGTTTTGGAGGAGCTTTTCACCAAGGGATTTCTGGGTTTTGGCGAAGCCTACATGTCGGGCGATCTGGAAGTGGAAGAAGACCTTCAGGAAATGCTGCGGCTGGGTCTGATAGTGCGATTTGACGAGAATGCCTTTTCGCTGAAGGAAAAGATACGCCTCCTTCCGTTTTACCTCAAAACGATGGCCACCGAGGCGGGATCGCGCAAAAATATAGCCCATCACTACGATCTAACCCCTGAATTTTACTCTCTTTTCTTGGATGAGACCCTCACTTACTCCTGCGGCTATTTCGCAAACGCGGACGATTCACTCGAACAGGCCCAGCGGCGGAAGTACGACCATATCGCCCGCAAACTCCTGCTTGGCTCGGGAGACACGCTCGTTGACATCGGATGCGGCTGGGGCGGCATGCTCCTGCACTCTGCGCTCCATTACGGCGCTGCCGGGGTTGGCGTAACGCTTTCGAGCAACCAGCATCAATATGGATGCCGCAGGATAGAAGAACTTGGGCTCGGACAGCGCGTTGAGGTAAAGCTGCAAGACTACAGGCAGCTTACCGGCACTTTCGACAAGTTCGTCTCCATAGGGATGTTCGAGCACGTGGGCAAGAGATTCATTCCGGTCTTCATGAGAAGGGTGGCCGGGCTGCTCAGGAAGGGCGGAACAGGCCTGCTGCATACGATCTCAAAAGAGGTGGAGTCAGCCACTGACGCATGGATGCGGCGTTACATCTTCCCCGGAGGATACATTCCGAGTCTGCCGGAGACGATTCGCGAGATGGGACGGGCGGGCCTGTGCGTTGTCGACATCGAGGCTTTGCGAATGCACTATGCCAGGACGCTGGATTGCTGGATATCGAATTTCGAAAGAAACATCAGCAGAATACAACAGTTGTTCGACGAAAGGTTCATTCGCATGTGGAGGCTCTATCTCAACGCCTGCTCGGCGTCGTTCAAATATGGCGGCATCCGGATCTATCAGATACTTTTTACAAATGGGCTGAATAACGATCTGCCGATGACGCGGGAATATGTGTATCGATCGATCCAACCAAAAGCCGAAGACGAGAATCCACCCCAGACGCAGGTCGTGGACAGGCCGGGGAGAAGACGCAGAGGCACGCGGCCAAGAACCGGGGACTCTAAACCAAAAACTAAAAACTAAAAACTAAAAACTAAAAACTTATCAACTCTTCAAGTTTGCAATGCTTTCCGTATCGTTTTGGCAAACGGTTTTCTTAATACCCCTGTCTCGGTGATTATTCCGGAAATATACTTGTTTGGAGTTATGTCGAAGGCAGGGTTGAGAGCGCTGACACCCTCAGGAGCTATCTGTTTTCCGCAGACGCGGGTAACTTCCCTGGGGTCCCGCTGTTCAATCGGGATTCCATCGCCGTCCGGCAGCCCCGGATCTATGGTGGAACGCGGTGCAGCCACATAAAAGGGGATATCGTGGGTTTTCGCCAGCACCGCCACCATGTAGGTTCCGATCTTGTTTGCAGTATCTCCGTTGGCGGCAATCCTGTCGGCGCCCACCACTACCAGATCGATCATGCCCTGGCTCATCAGGCTCCCGGCAGCATTGTCGGTAACCAGAGTGACAGGGATTCCCGCCCGCATGAGCTCAAACACCGTTAGTCTTGCGCCCTGGAGAAACGGCCTCGTTTCGCAGGAAAATACCCTTACAGTGGGGTCCACCTCAAAAGCAGCCCGTATTACCCCTACAGCGGTTCCGTAGTCTGCGGTGGCAAGCGCGCCGGCATTACAGTAGGTGAGAATGCTTGCCCCTTTAGGCACAACTTCGCGTCCCCACCTGCCGATCTGCTGATTAGCGACAATGTCCTCGGCGATAATGGCCTTGGCTTCTGCGAAAAAAAGTTCCTGGAGTTCGGCAATGCCCGCTTTGGGGTGTTCCACAATAATGGAATACATTCTCTCGACAGCCCAGCCCAGGTTTGCACCGGTCGGGCGCGCCTCTGTAACCTTATGGCAAAGCCTGGAGAATTTACGCCTGAATTCCTGCGGGTCGCCGGTCCGGATGGACTTGGCGCCAAGGACCAGAGCGAGCGCTCCTGCCACCCCCACAGCCGGAGCCCCCCTGATCGCCATTGTCTTTATCGCCCTTACAACCTGATCGGCGGTGGTGCAGCGAAGGAACTTCTCATGGCGCGGCAATATCCTCTGATCGAGTATCGCCACTGCGTCGCCGTCCCAGCGAATCGGCGGTAACCATTGCTCTTGCATCAAGGTCTCCTGAACGATTCGAGTTTCTTCCTGAGAATTTCATTTACGAGCTGCGGGTTTGCCTTCCCTTTTGTCTTCCTCATAACCTGGCCGACAAAAAAGCCGAAAAGCTTGTCTTTGCCATCTCGTAGCTGATCGACTTCCTTCGGGTTGTCTAAAAACACCTGCTCGATGACCGTCTCGATCTCCGACTCATCACTTACCTGCACCAGCCCTTCCTCATCCACTATCTGCCTGGCGGACTTGCCGCCCGTGTACATCTTCTCGAAAACCGCCTTGGCGATCTTGCCGCTGATCACCCCGGAATCGAGCATTCGCAAAAGCCCAGCCAGGTTCTCGGGAGTTACCGGACACTCTTCAATTTCCCTGTCGTCGCGGTTAAGCTCCCGCATAAGCTCGGACATTATCCAGTTGCTGAGCGTCTTGGGCCGTGCAAATCCTTTCACCGCCGCTTCAAAATAGTTTGCAAGAGACTTGGACGATGTCAGCACCTTCGCGTCGTAGGCTGGCAGCGCATAGTCCCTTGTGAACCTCTCGCGCTTTGCTTCAGGCAGTTCGGGCAGACTGCTTCGAACCTGTTGGACCCACTGTTCGCTTATTACGAGCGGAATGAGGTCCGGATCCGGAAAGTAGCGATAGTCATGAGCCTCTTCCTTGCTGCGCATGCTGAGGGTCACATTACGCCCCGCATCCCAGAGTCTGGTTTCCTGGATAAGCGATTCATCGCGCTCGATCATGACTTTCTGCCTTCGAATCTCGAATTCCAGGGCCTTCTGAACGTTCTTGAACGAATTCATGTTCTTGAGTTCGATCTTCGTCCCAAGCGTTCTTGTTCCTGCGGGCCGAAGCGAGATATTCGCGTCGCACCTCATGCTGCCTTCCTCCATGTTGCCGTCGCAGATCTCCAGGTAGCGCAGGATTTCCCGCAAGGTCTTAAGATAGGCTGCCGCTTCTTCAGGCGTGGCTATGTCAGGTTCGCTCACGATCTCGATAAGAGGCACGCCGGTTCTGTTGAAATCCACATAGCTGAGCGACTGGTGCTCGTCATGGACCAGCTTGCCGGCGTCTTCTTCCATGTGTATCCGATTGATCCTCACACGCTTGGAGCCATGGGAGTTTTCGATTTCAACCCAGCCGTTACGGGCAAGAGGGAGCTCGTACTGTGATATCTGGTACCCTTTGGGAAGGTCCGGGTAGAAGTAATTTTTCCGGGCAAACCGAGCCAGCGGCGCAACGGTGCAGTGGGTAGCCAGGGCCATCTTGATAGTGTATTCAACTACCCCGCGATTGAGCACCGGAAGCACACCCGGCATCCCAAGGCACACGGGGCAGGTGTGAGTGTTGGGGCTGGCTCCGAAGCTTGTCGAACACCCGCAGAATATCTTGCTCGCAGTCTTGAGCTGAGCGTGAATTTCGAGTCCTATTACCGGTTCGTATTCCATTTGCGCCCCGCGTCCCTTTCGAATAATGAGGAAATTGAAACAGGAAGTCCCCCGTTGTTTCCAAAAATACGGTCAATAATGGGTAGTTCATGGCTGAGATCAGATTTGCCCGACAGTTTATCATATTGAACAGCCATTTTCCACGCGAAGACGCAAGGACGCGAAGAAAGAAGAAAAAGGAAATTGCACTATCGACATGGCGCCGACTCAAGTTCTCAAAGGGTTGACATTATAGTGACTCTCACTTAGGTGTATCCTTGTTAGCTCCTGAGGTCGTCTCAAAGCTCATGCTGGTGAGATCGGCAAATGATAAAGCCGTTCGGGACGGAGAGGGCAAAAAATGAACATCCATGAGTATCAGGCTAAGGAAATATTCCGGAAGTTTGATGTCCCTGTCCCACAGGGGAAAATCGCCTTTAGCATTGAACAGGCCGAGGAGGCCGCCGCGGAACTGGGGACTCTCCCGCTCGTGCTAAAAGCCCAGATATACGCCGGCGGACGTGGCAAGGGCGGCGGCGTCAAGCTCGCCAAAAACGCGGAAGAAGTTAAACAATTAGCATCCGAAATACTTGGGATGACCTTGGTGACACACCAGACCGGTCCTGAGGGCAGGGTCGTAAAAAAACTTCTTATCGAAGAGGCTCTTCCAATTGAAAAAGAACTCTATCTGAGCGTATTTGCCGACAGAAACACCGCCAAGATCGTCTTCATGGCCAGCGAAGCAGGCGGTATGGAAATCGAGCAGGTGGCCGCCAAAACGCCTGACAGGATTATCAAGGTTTACATTAACCCTCTGATCGGCATGAAGGGATATCATGCCGGCGAACTGGCGTTCGGATTGAACCTGAGGGGCAATCTTGTAAATCACTTTACCGGCATGGTCTTAAGACTCTATGGACTTTTTACTGGCTATGACTGCTCGCTGGTGGAGATCAATCCGCTGGCCTTGACCGTAGACGGCCGGTTTGCAGCGCTGGATGCCAAAATCAATTTTGACGACAACGCCCTCTACCGGCACAAAGATATTCTGGAATACCGAGACGTGGAC
>DASPQK010000104.1:0-3927 GCA_035624985.1 Syntrophobacteraceae bacterium
GCCCGTAATGTAATCACCTATGAATCTCCTTATATTCCGACATGCGACCGGAAATGACGCAGAGTCAATCGCTTCATTGCACACGGCGAGCTGGCGCGATTCTTATCGAGGCATCTTACCTGAATCATATTTGGGCGGGCAAATTGTTGATGAGCGATCAAACCTTTGGAAATCTCGATTCTCATCCTTAAGGCCAGAGCGCTTTCTTGTGGTTTTGGCAGAGAGCGCCGTAGAGCTTGTTGGTTTTGCTTGCGTTCTCCTCGATAAAGATCCTCGATGGGGAGCCTGTCTCGACAACCTTCACGTCTTGACCGGGTGGAGAAGCCAGGGGGTGGGGCGAATGCTATTTGGTAGGGCTACGGAATGGGTAATTTCAGCCGAACCAGGATGGCCGATTCATCTTTGGGTTTTTGAAGCCAACTTCCGAGCCAGGCGTTTTTACGATGCCCTAGGGGGAGAAGTCGTTGAGCATCACAAAAAGGAGCTATTAAAAGGGATTTGGGTATCTTCAGTCCTTTATGTATGGCATGACCTGCAAGAGTTATTGAGTAATTTAGCCAACAGCTCAACCCGGATGGACGAATAGCCCGCTTGTTATCCCCAACGTTACAATTTCCATCTTACATCTTCAGGCCATTGCGAGAGAGCCTCGCCAAAGAAACCTCTTGAAGCTGGGACTCCTTCATAATAAGATACCCTCGCAATTGAACCGATATGGCAACACGTATTTGATTCGAAGGAGGAATAACATGAAGCGGAGAGAGTTTCTGAAGACTGGAGCAGCCGTCCTTGGAACATCTATGATAACTGACCACTTCTTTTCCTTGGGTTCCGGCGGGCGACCGGTTCAGGCCGCCCCGACAGAGATGAAAGGTGGGAATCGGAGGTTTGCCACCTGCTTCGGCCCTTACAACACGAAGGGGCTAAATGTACCCATGCCGGAAGAGGTGATTCTCTCCGACGTAACGATGCGCGATGGGGAGCAGACCGTCGGAGTTGCATTCTCTCTTGAGGAGAAGGTGGATTTTGCCCGCCGCCTCGTCGCCCTCGGGATCCCCCAGTTCCAACTCGGCCGCGCTGATACCCCCGATGGCCGGAGAGAAGCGGAAACCTTGTGTCACCTCCGCCTGCCGTGCAAAATCGAGATAATGGCCGGTGGAGGCGCCAAGGATTGGCGCCAGCAAATTGACGCGGCGCTAGCCTGCGGCGCGGATATCGTGCATACGAATATTGCTACTTCGACATACATGAGAAATATGCAAGGTGACATTCCGGAATCGGAAGTAATCAGGCGGCTTGATGACGTCGTAAATCTTATGAGAAAAAATAGCACGAAGATCGTCAAAATCAGCCTCATGGACGCCACCCGGACTGAAGAGAGCTTCCTGCTGGAAGTGGTTCGGCAAATGGGGAAAATAGGCGTGGACCGCCTCGCTATAGCGGATACGGCAGGCACAGCGACTCCCGAAGGCTATTTCTACCTGATCAGCAAGATACGCGAAAAACTGAGCGCCTTCCCCCGCCCACCGATCATCGGCCTTCACACGCATAACGATTTCGGGCTTGCCCTCGCGAATGTCTTTGCCGGGGTGAAAGCCGGGGCGCGGCTAATCGATGTATGTGTGAACGGACTGGGGGAGCGTGCCGGTAACGCAGCCCTCACAGAGGTAGCCCTCGGCCTTGAGGCCTTTTATGGAGTGAATACGAATATCCGCCTGGAGGGACTGTTCGAGATTTCGAAATATGTGGAGAGGATCTCGGGGATACCCATCCCGACGAACAAGCCATTTGTGGGCGAGTATGTCAGTGCTGACCAATCGGACAGCCATACGAAGGCCTACCTGGAAAACCCCGACGCTTTTGAAGGCGTTAAGCCCGAGGTCTACGGGAACAGGCGAAAACTCATCCTCGGCGTTAAAACCGGCAAGACTACTCTGGAGTACAAGATTCGGGAGTTGAAATTGGATGTACCGCCGGAACGGTACCCTCAAATTTTGGAACGCATCAGAGCTTTGAGCCTCCAGAACAAAGGCAGAGCTCTTACAGATTCAGATCTGATCAAGATTATCCGCGAACCATAGTGTTTGGTCTAGGGTCCCATTCGCAAGAGACGATGAATGTGGAAAATAAATACCTGAGAATGATTCACGGGATGAACACAAAAGGGCGAAAGGACTGGACTGTGTATATCCTCCGCTGTGGGGACGGATCACTCTCTTCGACTCTACCCCCAAATTCTCCCGCCGCGGCTGAAAAGGCGCCAGCCGAACCCAAGATGTTGTGCTAAATTTCCTTGACACATAATTGCCTTCTTTGTATATTCGAGCCGTCCCAAAGCGAGTTCTTATCAATCAGGATTGTACCGGGGCAAGGAAATTGCAGATTATTTCCTATGGGCGGCGGCCTCACACGAAATCTTGGTTCGTCTGCCGAGGGGCCGATGTCCGTGTAGCCGACAAGGAGAACACCGCATGAAGATCTTGAAAATTGGATTGCTGATTGCCGGGCTGATCATTCTGGCGGGAACCGCAGCCGCGCAAGAGGACATGCGGCGCTTCAGACTCATACCCTTCAGCGAGATGACGCCCGAGCAGCGCGCGTATGCGGATGCCGTCAAGTCCGGCCCGACCGCAGGAACGGGAAGCGCGGCCCTCGCGGGCACGACGTCCATAGGCAGCCCGTTCAACGTGTACCTGCGCAGCCCGGTCCTCGCCCAGCAGCTGCTCAAGGTGGCCGAGTACATCCGCTTCAAGAGTTCGCTGCCGGCGCGCCTGAACGAATTTGCAATTCTAGTGACGGCCCGCCACTGGACCGCGCAATACGAGTGGTTCGCCCATCACCGTCTTGCGCTGAAAGCGGGCCTGAATCCAGCGGTCGCAGAAGACCTCGCGCAGGGCCGGCGTCCCGCGAACATGCAGGAGGACGAGGCCATCGTTTACGACTTCTCGTACGAACTGCACAATAAGCACGCCGTCAGCGATGCCCTCTTCAAAGCTGCAGTCGACAAGTTCGGCGAGCAGGGCGTGGTGGACCTGATCGCCGTCAACGGATACTATGGGCTCGTCTCGATGATCCTGAACGTGGACCGCACGCCGATCCCGGATGGCGGCAAGCCGCCGCTGCCACCCCTCAAGTAGGGGAAGGATTCCCCACGCGTGGTTGGCTGAAGCGGGTGCGCAATCCCGTCCCATGCTCGGTCTGCCCCTGAACTAGAACAGTTCAGGGCCTGCCAGATACATCAGGGATCCTTTTCTCTCAACTCCCCAGGGATGACGTTTCTGGCCAAAGGGAGGATTACAAAAGACCTGATCGCCATGCTCTCCAACTGGCACCATTCCGGATTGAGGTTTCTGCGGTCAGCGTATATTTCCCCAGGATGAGAAAGCCATGGAAGGGCTAGCGGTACATCATGCGGGCTTCCTTCTGCAAAGAACGGATGCAGAATCTCGTAGAACCCTCGAGGGTTATTAACCGAACAAAGGATGGGACGGACGAAAAAGGATTGACGTCCTGGAGTGTCTGGCCGCCACCTGCTCCTACATCCAGGACAGGGGGAGCAGCTGGTCCGGTAAAACATTCTGCGAAATTACTAGAGCCAACAGTTCAAATGGTATTCCTCACTCCAATTTAAATCTACATAGCAGGTAAAGTAGGCTAATGCCCCTTTGTGTTTATAGCGGCCTCTAGAGATAGCTAGGTTTTTCTGATTTCCTTGCATGCTCTGAAATTAAGGAGCTCATCCATTTTTATAGGAGGTAGAGATTGAAGGCTATCGATATGCATTACCATTTTTTCGATGCTCCTTTTCATTCACCAAAAATGTGGGATGAGATAGCTAATCTTTGTGTGGAATTTGCCCCGGCCAATAAGTCCATAACCTTTGAAGAAGCGAGACGAACCCTTGTCCCCCAGATGTTTGATTCAACC
>DASPQK010000105.1:0-20670 GCA_035624985.1 Syntrophobacteraceae bacterium
GCATCGGCGACTGGCCGCAATTCATGTACGGCCCCCTCCACAGCGGCTACAACCCCTTTGAGAACGTCCTCAGTCCATCCAATGTTTCCGACCTTGGCAAGGCCTGGAGCGCCCTAATCGGGAATTATATCATTTCCTCTCCGGCGGTGGCCGACGGAGTGGTCTACGTGGGGTCATACGACATGAATCTTTATGCCTTCAACGCGGCCGCCGGCGCCCAGCTTTGGAAGGCCCAAACCGGTGAAGGGATAGAATCCTCTCCGGCGGTTGCCAACGGCATGGTATACGTGGGGTCATACGACCACAATCTTTACGCCTACAGCCTGGCGGCCGGCATGTCCGGGTCGTCGCCGGCCGAGGCTGCGGGCAAGACCGCCGGGGCCGGCCCGCCCGATCCGGCCGACCTCAAGCCGGATTTCAGCCTGGAACTCCGGTGACCGAGGCCTTCAGCATCAAACCCATTTGAAGGAGGGTTCCATCACCTGGAGGGGAAATGATCAGCGAGCGGTCATCCGAAAAGATCGCCACTTGTGAACTGTAAGACTTGCCCCTCCGCAAGGTCTGATCGAAACACTTTTTCAGCCGTAAGGCCTGGCTGCAAGTTCAACAACCGTCGGAGATACGTCAGTTCGAAAAAGGCAGGGTCATCTCAAGCGGCTCTGCCTTTTTTTCATACGGAAACAAAAACCCTGCGGAAGTTAACTTAGCTCTTGGCTGCATTAACAAATGAGCCGGCGAAATACCACTTTCGATTCCCGAATCTTGTGCAAGCAAATCGCGGCGCGTAAGGAATTTTCGATCCTGGCAAGCCTTCATGATCAGCGAGCTTGATCACCCCGTATGGTGTGTAGCAACTTTCCGAAGTTGGCGCTGCCTATTTACAGGGGTTGTTATGAGCAGCGGCAAAAGAGGTTAAGTTTTGAATGCAATTTTGAAAACTGTGACTGATTATTGGCTCAGGCTCGATGCTTGGGCGGTTTATAAAGGTTAGAGCCAAAGCGGATGTGAGTGCTCGGTCGGCTTTGCCTCCACAGTTCCCTATTCCCTATTCCTTCTCATGACATGTCACTTGTATTTACGACTAAAGCGGAGTACTAAAATCTTGAATATCATTTCGGTTGGAAACCCCGCGCATTGCCGATTGTGAGAAATGGAAACAAACATACCGTGAATCGAACGACTGCTTATGCCACCACCCTGCTCCTCGGATTTCTTCTCGTTACAGGATACGCCCGGGCTACGTCCTATACCCTGGAAACAATTATGTGTTCGGGAGCAACCTCAACGACTGGCACCGGCATCAACGATGACGGCGACGTATGCGGGTCGTACATGGACAAGAACGGTACGCATGTATTCGTCAAATCCTCGGGCAGCGAGGACTGTACCCCTGTTGACCTCCCAGTCAATTGGAATAAGCTCGGCCTCTTTCCAAATCAAGTCTTCGGCATCAACAACAACGGCGTGATAGTCGGAACGCTCCAAGGTCGAGGCGGACAGGCATACGGTTTCACGATACATGCCGACGGCTCGAACTTTAACCAGTTTAACCTGCCGGGCACAAGTTCCACTACCGGTATAGTTGGCGGCGGCGCTAACGGAATAAACGACAAGGGCGAGATAGTTGGGACTTACGGAGACCGTGACAAAACCGGCGCTGCTTTCGAACATGGTTTCCTGAGAGACGCCGAAGGAAATTTCACCACGCTGGACTATTCATCTGCATCTGTAGGACAGACTTTTCCTAACGGCATTAACAATTACGGCGAGGTGACCGGTGAATACCTGACAATCAGCACCGGCGTTCAAGTTGGTTTCCTGAGAGACGCCAACGGCCAATATACCACGTTTCGCTGCGAGGTTTATGATCCCATCTGGAAGATGGATCTCAAATTCCCGTGCACCGGTAATGGAATCAACGACTCCGGGCAGATAGCCGGGACATTTCAGTCGGGAGACATCCAGGCTTACGGTGCTTTCGTGAGGAGCGCCGACGGCTTGACCTACGACGGGTTCTTTTACACGGAAGACCCCACAGCGTCGGAGACCTACGGCATGGGCATCAACCACAGCGGCCAAGTGGTCGGGTACGCCGTGGTCGGCGCCTCCCCCAATCAACACTGGGTCAGCTTCATAGCTACACCCGTTTTGAGCTACCCTGTAATCGACAAGCCGACCGTGATCGCCGTTGGCACGACGACAGCCGTGCTCGGGGCAACCATAGAATCTACCGGAGGGCACGCAATCACTGCAGCCGGCATAGCCTACGGGACCAGCCGGAATCCGATTTCATCCGGCAAGAAGATAAGCACCACTCTCAGAAGTAAGGGAGCTTTCAAGGTCACCGTAACGGGGCTTCATTCGAATACGCTTTACCACTTTCAGGGTTATGTTACCAACTCAAGCCCCGCAACATCACCCACGGCGGATACGACCTTCACTACCATTGCCGCGGCTCCCAAAGCGACCGCTGCAGCCGGGATAACCGCAACCGGGTTTACCGCCGCTTGGGAAGCTCCTGCGGGCACCGCGCCCATTGCGCATTACCTTCTCGATGTTGCGACAAATTCGGGCTTCACGGCTTTTGTACCGGGCTATAAAAACCGCATTGTATCGGGAACGAGCGCGAAAATGACCGGACTCACTTCAGGGAAGACATATTACTACAGGGTCCGAGCGGTAAACGCCGGGGGGACCAGCGCGAATTCGAATGTCGAGAAAGTCGTGTCGCCAAGCCACTGACGAGCGTGCAGATCTATCCACTGAGTGCGCAAAGATTCTATTAGGGCGGCGGATAATGCACCATGGCGGACCTGTAAAGAGATGCCGGAAATGTCCAAATTATGCCTTGTCTCTAAAGGGACAAAGTAGAGACTGCTCCCCTTTTTCTCGATATGCGGAGTATCGTCCGGACAGTTTCTATTCGCGGATCATATTTAAGCTTAGGCACCAGGCCTGAGCAGATCTCCGGCTTTTGTGCGATGAAGTCCGAGCTTTCCATGAGGAATTCTCCGGTCAGCATGCTTCTGCTACATTAGTTCTCTTCGGCATCGCCTTGCGAATTGTTTGAGCCGGGCAGCGCCTGCGGTTCTTCGGATGGAAGCTCCTCGACGTTGCGCAGCTTCTTTTGTATTGCCATAGACCTCCTGCTGACTTCATCCACGGTATCGGCCGCCTGGTCCAATTTCTTCCTGATGCGCTCCAGGGAGCTTCCGAACCTTCCGAACTCAGTCTTGACCTCCCCGAGGAGATTCCAGACTTCGCTCGATTGCTTCTGAATCGCAAGCGTTCGAAATCCCATCTGAAGACTGTTCAGAAGAGCCGCCAAAGTGGTCGGTCCGGTTACGATGACGCGGCATTCGCGCTGGAGGCTTTCAACCAGAGGAGTCCTCCGGATGACTTCGGCGTAGAGGCCCTCCGCAGGAAGGAACATAATGCCAAAATCGGTCGTCTCGGGCGGGTTGATGTATTTGTTACAAATCATCTTTGCACAATTTCTTATCGCAGCTTCCATCATTTTGCCTGCCTGCTCGGCGGCCGGTTTGTCGCCCCCCTCCTGGGCGTCAACAAGTCTCTGATAATCTGAGAGCGGGAATTTTGCATCGATTGGAAGCCAGACGGGTTTGCCGTCGTCTCCACTTCTACCGGGCAGCTTGACGGCAAATTCGACCCTTTCGGTGGAGTTTTCCCTGGTTTGAACGTTCCGCTCATATTGTTCCGGCGACAAAATCTGGTCCAGAAGCGCTCCAAGCTGGATTTCACCCCACGTGCCCCTGGTTTTCACGTCGGTCAGCACACGCTTGAGGTCGCCGACCCCGGTCGCCAGCGCCTGCATTTCGCCCAAACCTTTATGCACCTGCTCAAGTCTTTCAGATACCTGCTTAAAGGATTCACTCAGCCTTTTTTCAAGGGTCCCGTGAAGTTTTTCGTCAACTGCTTCCCGCATCTTTTCGAGCTGCCTTGAGTTTTCTTCCTGAATCTGCCTGAGTTTGCCGTCTATTGCATTTCGCAGGGCATCCAGCCGGTTTTCGTTGGATTCCGTCAACCTTAGCAGAGCGTTTCCGGTCTCCTCGCGTCCATGTCTTGCGACCAGCGACGCGTCCTCACGATTCCTGGCGATTTCATCACGCAGTGAACGCTCACACCGTTCCAGCTCCTTGTCCATCGAATCGAATCGCGGAACCAGTGAGTCAAGCCCGGCGCCGCTTCTGCGAAGTAAAATCAGCACACAAATGAGATTCAGACCCAGCAAGACAACCATAACCGCAAGGGCCGACAACAGGACGGAAGACATGCCTTCGGAACTGCCGAATAAAATTTGCATCTGTTGCTCCACGTTAGTTAGCAGGCAAGGGCGCCGACGATCATGGTTACCGCGCATGCGCCGACGGAATTTGGTCGTCATTGCGGCGACCTGCCGGGGACTCATCTGCCCTGCTCCCCAAAGACGCCGCTCTGTAACGGACGACGGAAAGCCGGCCCCCGAAGTGTATCTGGTCGGGGGTCGGATGTCGGAAGACAGAGAGAAACATCCCACGGGCCATAACATCGTGTCAGCTTTCTTTTGACGCTTGCTATAGTCTCTTTGGCCGCCTCCCATCATGTGCTTAGCATTCTCCAGTGTCAATTGCTTTGCAAAAGTCGCTGAAATTCAATAGCATTTTGACTTTACGGCGCCTTTTGGCTATTTTCTATCCCAGATGGAGATTTCTTAAACGAGGTGCAAAATGAGCGTGGAATCTAAACTGGAAAACAGCCCCGAAATGGAAAGGGATATAAGAGATATCCTGGCGGGGGCGAAAACGATTGCGGTGGTCGGCATTTCGCCTAAAGAGGACAGGCCCAGCCACAAAGTTGCGAAATACCTCATCGAGCACGGTTTCGAGGTGATCGGGGTTAACCCCGGTAGTGAACGGATTCTGGGAGCAAAATGTTATCCGGACTTGAAGTCAATTCCGGAGCGCGTAGACGTGGTGGATATTTTCCGCAGCGCCGACGCTATTCCGGGCATAGTCGACGAGGCGATCGAGATTGGGGCGGGCGCGGTGTGGATGCAGCTTGGGCTGGAAGATGAGGAGTCGGCCCAGAAGGCTAGACGCGCCGGGGTGAAGGTGGTGATGAACAGGTGCACGAAGATAGAGCACTCTCGTATTTTGGGGGTGAGCAGTCAGGGGTGAGCGGCCGGGGGTGAGCGGCCGGGGGTTGTTGCCGTGTGCCTCCCGCCGCCAACCCCTGAGCCAGGATACCGAACCAGGGGTTTTTATGGGCGAGCGGGCACGATTGGGCAAAACGGGGTTCGATGTCTCAAGGGTTGTGCAGGGTACATGGGTGACGGGGGGCTGGGCATGGGGAGGCTCGGATGAACACGAGGCCCTGCGCGCCATCCTGCGGGCATTTGAACTTGGGATAAACTTCATCGACACCGCTCCCGTTTACGGGTTCGGAAAGTCGGAGCAGATCGTCGGCCAGGCATTAAAACAATGGGGGCGCGAAAAAATCATAGTCGCAACCAAATGCGGGCTTGAATGGGATGAGGGTCTGAGGATACGCCGAAACTCCCGTCCCGAGCGGTTGATGTGTGAGGCCGAGGATAGCCTGCGCCGGCTCGGAGTCGATCGCATTGACCTTCTCCAGGTTCACTGGCCGGATTCCGAGGTGGTTTGGAGCAATACCGCGGATGCGCTGACAAGACTCCGCGAGCAGGGCAAAATCCGCTTTTTCGGTCTGAGCAATTTCAGCCGCGAACAGATGGTGGAATGGCTGCGAACCGGCACTGTCTACAGCCTCCAACCTCCTTACAATATGTTTGAACGGGAGGCGGAAAAAGAGGTGCTTCCATTTTGCATTGAAAACGAGATTCCCACACTCGTTTACAGCGGGTTATGCCGCGGGCTTCTTACAGGCAAGTTCGACGGTGACGAAGTTTTTGCCAAAGGCGATCTTCGCCGCAACGACCCGATGTTCAAGGCGGAGCGGTTCAGGCGATATGTCGAGGCCGTCAATGAAATCAAAGCGATTGCATCCGACTATGGAAAGTCCCCCGCGCAGTTTGCCCTTAGATGGGCCATTCAGCAGCCGGGCGTGACCTGCGTGATTGCGGGCGCGCGGACAGCAAAGCAGGCCGAAGATAATGCGGGGGCGCTGGACTGGGAAATCGGCACAAGCGACCTGAGAAAAGTGGACGAAATCCTCGCGGCGTATGCCTGATCCTTATCAGCATCCTGTTCAAGACGAAATCCTGCCAAGCGCGACCATGATATTGGCCCCTCCGTGGCGGAGTTTCCAGAGTCGCACCCGGCCTGCGGCCATTGCGGCGGCTTCGAGGCGTGACCTTGCCAGGACGGCGTATTTCCAGCCCTTAAAATTATGTCTCAGGTGCGCCCCGATCTTCTCATAGAGGCTTATTCCCCCATCGGCCAAGCGGACCCCGTAGGGCGGGTTCAATACGATCAGACCTTTTGCGAGCCTTCTTTTCCCGGGATTGAAATCGAAGAAGTCCATTCTTTCCCATTGGATGTCATTACCTGTGCCGGCACGATCGGCATTTTCAGCCGATACTTCGACAGCCTCGGGATCGATATCGACACCGATTATCGTCACCGGCGCTTTGGGAAGCGAGGCCTCCTTTGCCTTGCCGACGAAGAATTCCCATGTCGCCCTCTGAAAAGAGGGCCACTTCTGGAACAAAAAATCCCGGCCAATCCCCGGAGCAATCCGCCTGCTCATCAAAGCGGCCTCTATCGGAAAAGTGCCCGATCCACACATGCCGTCTACGAGCGGCTCATTGCCCGTCCAGTCGGATTTGGCAAGGATGGCGGCGGCAAGAGTTTCACGTAGGGGAGCGCCTGTGTTCCGGCGCCGATATCCTCTGCGGTGCAAATGGGCGCCGGACATGTCCAGGCTGATCAGGCAATGATTATTTATAAGACTTACGAGGATTCTTTGCTTCTGTTCGGCCTCATCGGATTGAGGTTTGCCGGAGGTTGCCGGACCTGCGGGATTCAAGTCCCGATCAATGGCATCCGGGGCGTCAAGAGGCCCTCTTTGGCGCAGACATTTCCCGATGCTCTCCGAGACGATCTGGGCCACCCTCCCTTCGTGGCTTATCCGCGAGTATTGCACCCGGGCCTGGACATCGACCTGTATGTTCGGATTGAGCCAGAGTTCCCAGGGGATCTGCGAAGCCTTGTAGAAGAGTTCTTCGGCAATGCCCGCACGAAACGGGGCGAGCCTGCAAAACACACGGCTCGCCGTCCTTAGGCCAAGGTTGCAAATGTAGGCGTCTTTGAGCCTGCCGTTAAATTCCAGCCCTGCATCGCTCGGCGCCGGTTGCGGGATGCCGAGCAAACGGGTCTCGCTCAAACATATCCGTGCGAGTTCGGGCGGGACCACGATTGCGAACCGGTGCACCGGCCCTGCTATGTGTGTTTTGATCCGGCGGGAGTGTTCTGCTTTGGGCATTTGGATAATAAAGCACACGAAGGAAAGCCATAGCAAGGGGTCTTGAGAAAAAAACAGGAAAATGAGCGGGGCGGCGCGTTGAAATGTGTTATAAAAACAGGAGCAAGGGGCAGGGAGGGTTTTTGGAAGCAAAGTAAAGCGTAGAAACTGAAAACTAAAAACTAAAAACTAAAAACTAAAAACTAAAAACTGCTCTTCAATGAAAAACCGGCCGGCGCTCGTTTACGCTGACGACAACGGAAACATATTCGACTGGCCTGCTCTTGAGATGGCGGGGGCCAGCGCCAGAGAATTCAAGAGGCCCGAATTGGCGGAGCTGATTCCGCTCCCTGAAGGAAGCGAGCTGTTCCTTCTGCCGGAGCGCCTGCCCGTTGGGTTCAATCCAGCCGAGCGCAGGTTCGAGCCTCTGACATCAGACCCTTTCGACCCGGCAAAAAAAACTGTCCGGGCTGTAGCGGCATTCGTTTCCCCTGCCTATACGCAACTGTACTCCACGGCTTACAGGACCAATCCCAATGCGCCTCTTCTGCCCCTTTTCGCTTACACGGCCGTGGGCTGGCTGGACGGCCGATTCGTAGTTCCGGCAGTAAGGATCGACAGCGACGAGCGGCAGAATTTTCGCAATTTTGACCCGAAACTGATTGAGGGAAACGCCCTCAGACGCCTGAAAGCGGAGCGTGAAAACAGGCTCCTGGAGCACCTTGGCAGATGCGCCCTCAGTTACGGCTGTCCTGCTGCAAGGAACCTTTTCATGAACCGCTGGGAAGCCCCGCTTCCCGTGTCCCCGGAGTGCAACGCCAGGTGCATTGGCTGCATCAGCCGCCAGGACGGCACAGGCCTGTGCGCAACCCAGGACCGTATTGCTTTCGTTCCAACGCCCGATGAGATATGCGGCGTTGCAATCCCACACCTCGAAAAGGCCTCCCGACCGGTGGTGAGTTTCGGTCAGGGGTGCGAGGGGGAGCCGCTCCTGGAGGCCGGGACCATTGAAGCTTCTATCCGAATGATGCGCAAAGCCACGGGCAGGGGCACCATAAACCTCAATACGAACGGAAGTCTTCCGGACGCTGTCGAAAAACTCTGCCGCGCCGGTCTGCAAAGCATCCGCGTCAGCATGAACAGCGCGCGTCCCGAATATTATGAGAAATACTTCCGGCCGAAGGGTTTTGGCTTCGAGCAAGCGCGCCGCTCCATCTCGGTCGTCAAGGCGAACGGCGGGTTTGCGTCCATAAATTACTTCGTCCTTCCTGGATTCACGGATCAGAAAAGCGAATGGAACGCCCTCAAGAATCTCATATCGGAAACCCGCCTCGATCTGATCCAGATGCGAAACCTCAACATCGACCCCGAGTGGTGCCTGGACGTGCTCAGGCCTGACCTGAGCGAGAAGAAGATCGGAATAAAGCGCCTGATCTCGCTGATCCGGGATCAATTCCCGGATGTGAAGCTCGGCTATTTCAATCCACCGCTTTGACGGATATCGGCTCTCGGGTATCAGAAATCCGATTCTGACGCCTGATGCCACAAGAGCCGTGAACGGTGGACAGTTGCTCGATTTCCGTTTTGCGCCCTCTGACACCCGACACCCGATATCTGTTACACAATTATCTGCTCCACCCTTGAGCATCACTGAAGCGGTGCTTAATTTGCGAGCGATTCAGTTCCACAGTCTAAAGGCACGAAGCCAATTTGAATGGAAGGAGTCAACCATGATTCGGAGAGATTTTCTTCGTGCAGGGGCGTGCGGCGCGGTTGCGGGGATAGCTGCTCTCTGGTTTCCGGGGGCCGGGTCCGCGCATGGCGCCGAGCGTGCGGGGCCGTCCGAGGCCGGACAGGTCCCCAAGGAGGCGGCAAAAACTCAACAGGAGCAACTCGAAAGGAGGACTATTATGGCCCTAACATTGCCCGACCTGCCATTTGCGAAAAACGCGCTCGAACCTTATATCAGCGCAAAAACTCTCGAATTTCACCACGACAAGCACCACAAGGCCTATGTCGATAATGCAATCAAACTGCTTGCCGGGACCGAGCTGGAAAAAGAAGACGCGGAAACGATAATGAAAAAAGTTGCCGGGGACCCGTCCAAGGCAGGGATATTCAACAATGTCGCCCAGGCCTGGAACCATTCCTTTTACTGGAACTGTTTGAAACCAAATGGAGGCGGGCCTCCTGCGGGTAAGATCGCAGAAAAGATCAACGCTGATTTCGGAAATTACGCGAAATTTGCAGAGGAATTGAAGAATGCCGGAGTTACGCAGTTTGGAAGCGGGTGGGCCTGGCTGGTGATCAAGGACGGAAAACTGGAGATCACCAAAACGGGCAACGCCGATACGCCCGTCGCGCACGGAATTAAACCGCTGCTGACCATAGACGTCTGGGAGCACGCATACTATCTCGACTACCAGAACAGGAGACCGGACTACCTCCAGGCCGTCATTGACCATTTGATCAATTGGGATTTTGCAAACTCGCGGCTGTAGAGGGGCCAAAACTCAAGATATCCGCCGCAGTCTCCCATGCCGCCACGTGGGGGGTCCTGAAACCATGAAAAGGAGCAAAAACAAGGGTCAAGACCCCACCCGGATCCTTGGGGCCGTGCCTGCGATTCGTTTGAAGATGCATGAAAACCGGTCGCGGGCACGGCCTGCTCTGCCAGAAGAAGAAAACCAGGGATGAATTCTCTGCAGTTATAAAGCTTACATCTTGACAGCCTTCCAAAAAGACGCGCCAGAGCCTGCCCCGGAAGTGTTGAATCCGGGGATGCCATACAATCGACGGTCCCGCCTTAGCCGATACTTTGACATGCACGATCTGACGCCATGTGCAGGCGGTTGCCCCTTTTCGAGCCTTGCAGCCGACGGCAGGGAATGCGATAATCATTGCAAAAGCCAATGCGGCTGATTTCCAGCGGGACAGGTCAGGGTTTCAACCAAAGAAAAAAGAGGAAGGCAACAAGTTAGGGAAGACCGACAGCACACTCTCGAAGGTCGGCGAAGACAGCAGGATATAGAACATGAATGTAAGGGAAATCCGAGTAAAAACGATCCTCTCCAAATCCAAAATTTATGACTACGCCCTCAATCCATACGTAGGCTGCCAACATGGATGCAGCTACTGCTATGCCCGATTTATGAAAAGGTTCACCAAGCATATCGAACCGTGGGGAGAGTTTGTAGATGTTAAAATCAATGCTGCAGATTTATTGGTGGTGGAGATAAATAAGAAAAGACAGGGAGCCGTATGGATAAGCGGAGTTTGCGATCCTTATCAACCCCTGGAAGCACGGTATAAATTGACTCGAAAATGCCTGGAGATACTGGCGCATCATTATTGGCCGGTCAATATACAGACTCGTTCTCCTTTGGTGCTGAGAGATATAGATATTATTAGAGAAGCTCCTGTTATTGAAGTTGGATTTTCGATTGCCACAGCAGATGATAATATCAGGAGACTATTTGAAGCGGGCGCACCACCCATAGATAGCAGGCTGAGTGCGCTTGATGAATTGCATCGGTCCGGGATCAAGACTTATGCTATGATTGCGCCCATCCTTCCGGGAGCCGAATCTCTGATAAAAGCTCTGGAAGGAAAGGTTGACTATATCCTGGTTGACCGGATGAACTATAACCATGCCGACTGGGTTTACAGGAAATACAGATTGCAGGACAGCCTTTCGGACGACTTCTTCTCCCGGACAAGCCGCCGGCTTGCCGATGCATGTATGGAATCCGGAATCGACTGCCGTTTGGTGTTTTAATCGGATCTGCCCCGATGTCCGCGCTTGCGTTAGTTGCCGGCACCCATATATGCTGCGGCCTTGTCCTTAAGCTCCCTGAATTTGGCGGAAGCCGCTTCGATTCTGCTTTCCCATTGAGGATTTGGGACCTGCCCTTTAATGGCTTCATTGAACGTGATGATCATGGAAGTTTGGAAGAAGGGCTTGAATATTGCCAGCTTAACACCATAGGTCAATGCCAGGGCTGTGGCGAACCAGAAGAATTTGAGCGTTCCGCTGTGAGTCATGGCGGCAAGGAGCCCGAAGGGAATGAGAAGCACCAGGAATACGGCGATGAAAGCTATAAAATTGACTGCCGTGCACCCCGCTGCGGTAATGAGGATCGGTTTCCAGTTCTGGGCGTACAGGACCACTCCCCGCTTTGCGCTTTCCCAGATGTTTTCATCCTTTCGGGACAGGTTGTAGCTAAATATGGTTTCAACCACAAACGTAAGAGAGAAGTCGATTACGGTGTTGGCAATCCTTGCTGCGCCCTCTATGCCCGGCAGTGGGATGATGTCGGTGATTGCCGCCACGGTGCGGTTGACGGCCCGGATGATTCCTTTCACCAGTCCATCTAAGACAAACAGGACGGAAACTTCCTTAAACATGCGGACGACCAGTTCTTTTCCGTATTGAAATTGATTGACGCCTTCGGGAAGCGAACCGGCGTTGATGAGTTCGGTGATCACGGCTATGTGGCCGGCGTCCACCAGGTAGAGGACATATTGTTTGGCCATGCGCAAAATGCCGATCAAAAGGGCAAGCCCGATGAGAACGATGATTGCCCCTCCGCCGCCAAATACTTTACCGATGAGCAGGGCCAGCCCGATGTAAAGTGAAATAGCCACCCCGAGCGCACCATAGATTACGCAGCGCACAATCAAATAAGGCATGGTTTTGATTAAAATACCCGACGCCTGGCCAAAATGAAAAGTCATCGCTTCCTCCTCGATTTCTACTTGAAAGCTCACGGGCGAGATCCGCGCCTGTAAAATGCGGCATGGTCATATCAGTTCAGCCTTTAATTTAGCTTGAAAACTTTCTCTATGGACAAAGAGGATTGCCGCTGAGCGGGGAATCATCACGCCTTTTGCCGGCAAACCCGGTTTGTGCGCGCGCTAAAAACCACCCCTGCCGATGAGACCCGGACTTGATCCAGGTCGAGTTCCAAGCCCCTTTTTCCACGACAACACCTGCTCGTAGACTTCGATGTATTGCCTGGCGGACCTGTCCCAGGAAAAATCCTGAGCCATGGCTCTTTTCTGGATCTGGGCCCATTCGATGGGGTTTTTGATCAGGTCCAGCGCCGACTTGATTGCCTCCAGGAACGCGGCAGGTTCGTAATTGTAGAATTTGAAGCCGGTGCCCGAATCCGGGTGCAAGAGAACGTCGGTCACCGAATTATCGAGTCCTCCCGTCGCATGGACCACGGGGATTGTGCCGTAGCGCAGACTATACATTTGGTTAAGGCCGCAGGGCTCGTACCGAGAGGGCATCAGGAAAATGTCGGCCCCGGCTTCGATAAGGTGCGCCAGCTCTTCGTCATAGCGACTGAAGAGTTTGAGGCCGTTCGAGTAGAGCCTTTCCATATTGTGGATATTTTTCTCGATAGCTGCGTCCCCTGTGCCGAGGATAACCAGGTTGACAGGCAGTTTCATCAAATCCGGCAGGATTTGCTCGAAGAGATCGAAGCCCTTTTGAGCGGCAAGCCGGCCTATCATTGCAAGCAAGGGGAGGTCACATCTGTTTTCCACCACCCGCATCCTTTTGCACAGAACTTCTTTGCAGGCATTTTTGCCGGCAAGAGCTTCGGCGCTGAAATTGCGGGGCAGAAACTGGTCCGTTTGCGGGTCCCATGTGTTTGTATCGATTCCATTGAGTATTCCTCGCAGGCTGCCTTTTCGCTCCTTGAGTATCCCTTCGAGCCCGAAGCCGAACTGTTTCGTGGTGATTTCCTCAGCGTAGCGGGGACTTACCGTGGTAATGAAGTCGCTGTAGGCCAGCCCTGCCTTCATGAAATTGCATTGGCCCCAGAATTCAATCCCGTGGAGCGACCATGCGCCGGGCGGAAGGTTTGTCAAGCTGAAATAGCCGGCAGGAAAGACCCCCTGGTAGGCAATATTGTGAACAGTAAAAACAGTTCCCGAACGGCCTAATTTAGGGTCGTAGCGCCAGTTTGTCCGGAAATAGGCTGCTACGAGCCCCGTTTCCCAATCGTGCAGATGAAAAATCGATGGATGCCACCCTATGGCGTCGCACAGTGGGCGTACTGCCTGGCAGAGAGCGATGAACCTTTCAGCGTTGTCCTGATAGTCGCCTCGAGTGGGGCTGCGATAAAGATAAGACCTGTCGAAGAACTCGTCCTTTTCCAAAAAATAGATTGGAATGCCTGATTCGGTGGAGCTTTTCCATAAATGAATGTGGTAATCGTGTACACCGATCGGGACAATTATGCCCTGGGCCACAGGATCGAGCGCCGGCCGCTTTTTGAATACCGAGCGATAAAGGGGCATAAAGATCCGCACATCGCAGCCAAGTTTGAAAAGTGATTCGGGCAGCGAACCGGCCACGTCGGCAAGACCGCCGGTTTTAGCGAACGGCGCCACTTCCGATGCGCAAAAAAGAACTCGCATTCCTGTCATGTAGAGTACTTTATATGGTTAAGGGCGGTTTCCCGGCGTCGGTGCGCCACAGCTCTTTTCAAACGACACAATTTTATATAATCTCATTATATGTATAAGATGTAAAGCCTGTCGAAAACACATTCGGCACGGCGGCGCCGAAGATTGGAAATTAGTTGCAAGTTCATTAAAATTAGGCATAGATACGCAATTTCGAAATCAGGGGTCAACTTTTGGAAAACAAACCACGGATAAGCAGGCAAATCCATATCGGGAGCCTTCCTGTTGGAGGAGGCGCTCCCGTTTCGGTCCAGTCGATGACCAACACCGATACGCGCGACTGGCGCTCTACGGTTGCGCAGATAAAGAGGCTGGAGGAGGCGGGATGTGAAATTATAAGGGTCGCCGTCCCTGATGTTGAGGCAGCCGATGCTTTACCGATGATAAAGAAGTCGATTAGAATTCCGATAATTGCCGACATTCATTTTGACTACCGCCTGGCGATCAGGGCCATGCGAGCCGGGGCAGACGCTGTGCGCATCAATCCGGGGAACATCGGCGGACCCGAAAATGTTAGAAAAGTCATAGAGTTGGCCAGGGAACGGAAGGCGCCCGTGCGCATCGGCGTAAACAGCGGGTCCGTGGAAAAAGATCTGTTGGCCAAATACGGTCATCCCACTCCGGAAGCCATGGTAGAGAGCGCTCTGAGGCACATCCGATTCTTTGAGGAAAATGATTTTGAGCTGATGAAAATATCGCTCAAATCAAGCGACGTAATCACGACGATCCAGTCGTACAGACTTCTGGCGGAAAAGACGGACTACCCCCTTCACCTCGGGGTGACAGAGGCGGGGACTGTGGTGAGCGGCGCCATAAAATCCGCCCTCGGGATAGGGGTTTTGCTGCTTGAGGGAATAGGCGATACTTTGAGGGTCTCTCTTACCGCTGCCCCGGAAGAGGAAATGTTTGTCGCCTGGTCGATTTTACGGGCCTTGAAGTTGCGGCAGAGGGGCGTAGATCTCGTGAGCTGTCCTACATGCGGGCGCACGGAAATAGACGTTATTGCCATTGTGGAAAGGGCCGAAGCCTTGCTCAAGCATCTGAGGACCCCGCTCAAGGTCGCAATCATGGGATGCGTGGTAAACGGCCCCGGCGAAGCCAGGGAGGCTGACGTGGGCATCGCCGGGGGTAGGGGCAGCGGCATACTGTTCAAGAAAGGCGAAAGGGTGGAAAAGGTCCTGGAATCTGATTTGCTCGAACGGCTGTTGTCCGAGGTTGAGCGGATGACCGGCGAGACAATAACGGCGAAAGGCAATAGGCAAAGGGCAAAAACTTAACTCAGCCGAATCAGATCATTTCACCTTTTTACTTTTGACTTTTTACTTTTACCTTTTTCAGGAGGCGTTGATTGCGCTTCTTCGAATTGCTGGACCTCATACTGGATTACCTTCCGGGGGCAAACGTCGAGCTCCTGGAAAAAGCCTATGTTTTTGTCTCAAGAGCTTACAGGGGTGTCGGCTCTGCGGCCGGTGAACCCTATCTGAATCACCCCCTTTCAGTTGGGGCTATACTTGCCCGGATGCGCCTCGATGAGGAAAGCATCGCCGCCGGCCTGCTGCACGATTCGCTGGAAAAAGAATACGTTACCCCGGAACAACTGGCGGAGATGTTCGGACGGGATGTTGCCCTGATTATACACGGCGTTACGAAGTTGACTCAAATCGCTTACAGCAGCCGAAAAGAGCGTCAAGCAGAGTATATCCGCAAAATGATCATGGCGATTTCCCCCGACGTCAGAGTGGTCCTGGTCAAGCTTGCCGACCGCCTTGACGGCATTGGAGGAACATCATGCCGGGTGGATCGATCCGGCGTGCAATTTGCCCAGGAAACCCTCGATATCTATGCGCCGCTTGCGGGCAGGCTGGGAATCGACTGGATGAAGCAGAAACTGGAAGACCTCTCCTTCAAGTGCCTGGATCCCAGGACCTATGAGGAGATAGAGTCGGGACTTGCCAAGACCGAGGAGGACCGGCTTCACTATATCAGAGAAGTCGAGGGCATTCTTGGGGAGCGAATGGCCGAATTTGGGATTAAGGTCAGCAGCATTCGCGGCCGTCCCAAGCACATCTTCAGCATTTACCAGAAAATGGAGCGTCAGGGTCTTGATCTGAGGCGTATCTACGATCTGATAGCATTCCGGATCAAGGTGGATTCGGTCAAGTCGTGCTATGAAGCCCTTGCTGTTGTCCAGGCGCTGTGGGAGCCGGTGGAAGGCAGGTATAAGGACTATATTGTCAAGCCAAAATCCAACATGTACCAGTCGCTCCACACGACTGTAATCGGCCCTTACGCAGAGCGGGTGGAAGTACAGGTACGGACTGATGAGATGGACCGGATCGCAAATGAGGGTATTGCGGCTCACTGGCTTTACAAGGAAGGAAAACCTGTCGCCGAAATCGACCTCCAGGAAAGGGAGCGCTTTTCGTGGTTCCGCAAAATTATGGAATTGAGCAGCGAATTGGCCGGTGGACGTGCTGATTCAAAGTCTCTTATGGAGTCGTTGAAAGTCGATTTCTACCCGGATGAAGTTTACGTTTTTACGCCCAATGGGGACGTCAAGGCATTTCCTAAGGGGTCCACACCGGTCGATTTCGCCTACGAGGTCCATACGGAAGTCGGCAACAGGTGTGTGGGCGCAAGAGTAAACGGGAAATTGGTGCCCCTCAGGTATGAACTCCAGAACGGCGATACCGTTGAAGTGCTCACTTCCGCCAATCATCGGCCCAGTAAAGACTGGCTAAAGCAAGTCAAGTCCGCCAAGGCCATAAGCCGGATCAAGCACTGGTTCAAGACCGAGGAAAGGGAGCGTTCGATCACTCAGGGCAGAGAAATATGCGAAAGGGAATTCAGAAAGAAGGGTTTGAATTTCAACAATTATCTGAATTCACCCGAACTTGCCGAAGCTGCGAGGGCCTTTTCCCTGAAAAGTGTCGATGACCTTCTGGCCAGTATCGGCTATTACAAGGTTACCGCCAACCAGGTCATAGGGAAACTGGCGGTGCTCCCGCTCGAAGAGGAACATCCCAGGGAAGAAATCCTGGTCGAGAAGCGCAAGCCTGTTTCTTCCAAAGAGGGCATCAAGGTGGAGGGACTGGGAGACATTTTGATCCGAATCGCTCAATGCTGTAACCCGGTCCCCGGAGAGCCGGTCATGGGATACATTACCAGGGGCCGTGGAATTACAGTGCACCGGCTCTCCTGCAAAAATCTCGAAAGAGGAAGCGACGAATGCAGGAAAGTAAACGTAGAATGGGACACCGGGAAAGAACAGCTTTTTCCAGTAGATATACGGATTGTCCACTCTGGGGAAAGGGGCACCCTTGCGGCCCTCAACGGTGTTCTAGGCCAAATGGATGTTAATGTAGTAAGTCTGAAAGTCGAAAATCAGGCGGATGCCTCAAACGTCTGCCGCCTGCGAATAGAGGTGAAGGACTCGGCGCACCTCCAGCGGGTAATGTCTGCCCTGAGGAACGAAAGAGGAGTCTACAAGGTGCAAAGATCCATGGAATGAACACAGACCGGAAAAAAAGCGGTTAGTGCAACGAAATCGGTGTCCGTCGTTAATATTTCACTTGCGCTTTTGGTTGTATGGCCATATTGTTCTCAGTGAGTGCTGAGGCCATTTTTTCCGGTTTGCGATGTCGATTTTTATGGACAAAGCTATCAATCTGGATATAAGAACCAAGCTTAATCAAAACTCGAACAGGAGCGGATGGCCCGGCTTTTTCCGGGTGAGCTGAATAAACTGAGACGGCGGGGAGTCTTTACTTAGACTTTTGTTCGAGGGGGGGTGTAAAGAACACAGAGTTTGAGACGACGCGGGAGGAGGTATTTTTCATCACCTTATATTTGGAGGAGGAAAGAAAATGACAAAAGCGGAATTGGTGGGCAAAATTGCAAGTGAAGGCGGAATTACCAAATCACAGGCGGAAAAAGCAGTGGATGGATTTGTTTCCGCTGTTTCCGCCGCCTTGGCGGGCGGTGACAAGATTACGCTTGTGGGATTTGGCACTTTTAGTGTCGGTTCCAGATCTCAGCGCGAGGGGCGTAATCCCAGGACCGGCGAAAAGATTAAGATTCCCGCATCAAAAGTTGTCAAGTTCAAAGCCGGCAAAACCCTAAGCGAAAAAGTCAAATAGTCCCTAAGGCATCACTTTCAATAGGAAATTTGAAGGGATTGCATGTCTTGGATGAGTGCAATCCTTTTTGCTTTCCTAGTTATTCGCGTCGAAAACGGTGCTTACTCATCGCTTCGGCGTCGCGAAACCCCTCTTAACGTCTCAAACCTCAAAGCGCCGAATATGTGGGCGGCTTTCCTGCGATTGACAATACCTGACCATAATCTTAGGTTCTTTTTGTCTTAAAGCAGACCATAGAGGACCGATCCCGCATCTTGCGGGACTGAGGACCGATCCCGCGAACACGGGACCGCGATTGGGGGGACCTGCGCGTACTCATGTGCTCCCCCGCATGCAAACCATACAGGAGAAGCCAGTGGCGAAGAATCTGACTCATAAAATACTCGAAGCCCACCTGGTAGAGGGGAAGCTGGTCCCCGGAGAGGAAATCGGCATCAAAATCGACCAGATTCTTCTTCAGGACGCCACAGGGACCATGGCCATGCTTGGATTCGAGGCCCTGGGACTGGAAAGCGTAAAGGCCGAACTGGCCGTTCAATATGTAGATCATAACATCATCCAGACAGACAACAAAAATGCAGACGATCATTTATACCTCCAGAGCGCTTCGGCCAGATATGGGATTCATTTCAGCCCTGCGGGCAACGGCGTTTCCCATCAGGTTCATATGGAAAGGTTCGGGGTGCCCGGCAAGACACTGCTGGGCTCCGACAGCCATACTCCAGGGGCAGCCGGCGTCACGGTGCTTGGGATTGGCGCAGGGGGACTCGACGTTGCTCTTGCCATGGCCGGACACCCTTATCACTTCCCCTGTCCAAAGGTCCTTGGAGTTAAGCTCACTGGAAAACTGCCCGAATGGGTAAGCGCCAAGGACGTTATCCTTGAGATGCTCCGGCGCTATGACGTAAAAGGTTGTATCGGGAAGATCGTCGAATATTACGGCCCCGGGGTCGGAAGCCTTTCGGCAACCGACCGCGAGACGATTGGCAATATGGGCACGGAGCTGGGAGCGACAACTTCGATCTTTCCATCCGATGAAAACACACGAGGATATCTCGAGGCCCAGGGGAGAGGGGGAGCATGGGTCGAACTTAGCGCAGACCCCTCGGCCGAATACGACGAATATGATGAAATTGACCTCTCCACAATCGAGCCGCTCATAGCCAAACCGAGTTCGCCCGGCAATGTGGCGCCTGTGCGGGAAGTCGCCGGGCTGAAGGTGGACCAGGTCATTGTCGGGAGCAGCGTGAATTCTTCCTTCAGGGATTTGATGGTTGTCGCCCGGATACTTGAGGGCAGACACGCATCTCCACGGACCTCTCTTAATGTGAACCCCGGCAGCAGGCAGGTAATCGAAAATATTGCGGCCAGGGGAGGGGTCGTTGCACTTCTGCGGGCGGGAGCTCGAATACACGAGCCGGGGTGTCTGGGCTGCATCGGGATGGGGCAGGCGCCCGGAACCGGCCAGATCAGCCTTCGCACTATGCCGCGCAACTTCCCGGGACGCTCCGGAACCAAGGATGACAGCGTCTATCTGTGCTCGCCGGAGACGGGGGCCGCCGCTGCGCTCAAGGGGGTCATAACGGACCCCAGGGATTTGGGCGGTGAAATGCAATACCCGGCAATAGAGGAGCCGAAAGCGTACCTCGTAGATGAGTTCTCGATCATCAGGCCAAGCGAGGAGCTGCGCAAAACTCAAGTTATCCGGGGGCCCGACATCGCTCCATTGCCCACGTTCACCCCGCTTCCCGAGTCGCTGGAAACCAAAGTGGCGCTGGTGGTCGGCGATAATATTTCGACCGACACGATCATGCCGGCGGGCAGCAAAATCCTGCCCCTCAGATCGAATATCCCGGCGATTAGCCAGTTCGTATTTTCGATACTTGATACGGAATTTGCGCAGAAATGCAGAGAGGCCGGCGCGGTGACGGTCATAGGCGGAGAAAACTACGGGCAGGGATCGAGTCGTGAGCATGCGGCTCTTGCGCCGCGCTATCTGGGCGTCCGGGTGGTACTGGCCAAGAGCTTCGCCAGGATACACATGGCCAATCTGTGTAATTACGGAATTGTCCCGCTGGTGTTTGCCAATCCCGATGACTACAATCTTATAGGTACAGGTGCGACTGTACTATATCCGAAGATTCGAAGCAGTCTTGCCAACGGAGATGCAGAGTTGGCGGTAGAAATTGACGGGCGGAAAATACGCGTATTTCTGCACGTATCGGAAAGAATGCGCCGCATGTTGCTTGAAGGCGGCGCATTGAATCTGGTCAAAACAGCGAAGCGTTGAGTCATGCGCCATAATCGGGAGGTGAAGATGGCCGGTGAAAACGTTCGTGTAAAAAACGTCGGCCTGAGAGGCATTACCGTTGCCGATACCAAGATCAGCTTCATCGACGGCGAGAACGGGATACTGATCTATCGAGGCTACAGGATCGAAGAACTGGCCGAGCGCTCGACTTTCATGGAAACGGCTTTTCTGCTCCTGAACGGCTACCTGCCCATGGAAAGCGAGCTTGAGCGGTTCGAAAGGCAGATTGGCCAGGCGCGGGAGCTGCCGGGGTTCGTTGTGGAGGCTCTTGAAAAATTCCCCAGGGATGCCGATCCGATG
>DASPQK010000106.1:0-13083 GCA_035624985.1 Syntrophobacteraceae bacterium
AAATTGGATGGATGATGCCTGAGATCCTTCACCCCTGCGTCTCCGATCACCCTTGACAAAGCTTTTCTTACAGTGTAATTCACAACTGACTGGGGGTCAGTAAATGAGAGACGGTCAGAAAAGAACGGAGGCCCGAAAGAAAAAAGAGCACGAAGAACGAAAAAAATCAATCCTCAACGCCGCCAGGGAAACCTTCTTCGAAAAAGGCTTCATGGCCGCCACCATGGACGGAATCGCCGAGGCGTGCTACCTGGCCAAAGGCACCCTATACCTCTACTTCAAGAGCAAGGAAGAACTCTACTTCTCAATCATGGCGGAGGGCGTGGCGCTTCTGAAAAAAGATTTCGACACGATTCCGAGTCTGCTCCTGCCCGCCGATCTCCTCCTGGAGGAAGTGCTCAAAACCTACTACGCCTTCTATGAACGCAACCCAAAGTACTTCAGGATCGTGTTTCTGAGCAGTCAGCCCGATTTCAGGGAGAGGGTCCCTGAGGATCTTCTAAGGAAATGCATCGAGGAAGGCAGAGCTTGTCTGCAGGTCGTAAGCGACGTGATCGAAAAAGGTATCAAAAGCGGTGTTTTCAGAAACATGGATGCATGGACCGCCGCAAATATTTTATGGTCCACGGTAAATGGAATCGTCATGAATTATGAGCAGGGCGCTTTGCACCGCGATGAGATCCTGAGGCTGCCGCTTCAGGAAATGCTGCATGAGGCCCTCGATCTGGCTGTGAACGGATTGCGGAGCGGAAGCCGGCAGCGTCGCCGCAGGAGTATCTCCCAATGCGATCCCGTATCCGAGGTCTGATCTTCCTTTTTTTGGCCCTTATGGTTTCAGCAGGCGTTTATTTTGCCTTTCACTATGTGTTTCACCGGCACTCCCTGCCCGAAGGGCTAATCCTGGCCAACGGACGCATTGAAGGCGATCACATAGCGGTTTCGAGCAAGTTCTCCGGGCGCATTCAATCCATGTTCGTGCAGGAGGGTGACACCGTCAAGTCGGGGCAGACCCTCATAGTGCTCGATGACATCCAGGCGCAGACAAGGGCCGCTCAGGCACGGGAAGCTGTAGCGACGCTTCAGGCCAGGGTCGAGGCCCTTGGGATGGAAATCGACGTCATGCGCAGGGAGGTCCCCCTGGCCATCGAGACAGCCGAGGCCCAAGTCGCTCAAGGGATGGCCGTCTCGGCAAAAGCCCAAGCCACCGAACAGCAGGCGCACAGGGACGCTTTGCGTCTGCGGCGGCTCGTTTCCCAGGGAGCAGCGCCGCGCCAGAAAGAAGAGCTTACTCAACTGGCTTTGACAGTAGCGCGCGAGGACCTCTCCGCTTCCCTCAACTCTGTGACCGGCGCGCGGAAACAATTGGCCCAGGCCAGACTGGGATGGGACCGCATCAAGGTCAAGCAGGACGAACTAAAGGCGGTCGAGGCGCAGCTCGGACAATCCAGGGCCGCCCTTGCTGAAGCGGAAAGCGTTCTTAGCGATTTCACCATCATTGCGCCCGCAGGCGGTGTTGTTCTTACCCGCATTGCCGAAGTCGGCGAGATGGTCACCCCCGGGGCGCCTCTTTTGGACCTGGTCGATCTGGATGACCTCTATTTGAAAGTCTATGTGCCTGAAGTTCTTATCGGAAAGGTCCGTGTGGGACTTCCGGCGCGCATCCGCACAGATTGCTTTCCCGGCAGGGACATCCCGGCCACGGTGCGCATGATTTCCTCCCGGGCCGAATTTACCCCCAAAGAGGTCCAGACGCCCGACGAGCGGACCAAACTCGTTTACGCCGTCAAGCTCTACCTGGATGAAAATGCCGATCACTCTCTTACTCCGGGCATGCCGGCCGATGCCGTAATAAGATGGAAGGAAGGCGTGGAATGGGCGGCCCCGGAGTGGTAGCAAAGACGTTTCAGTCGGAAGAATTGGCCGTCATCGACCCCGTGGTGAAGGTCCTGGGCCTGTCCAAAAGCTACGGGAGGCAGCGGGCGGTGCGCGGTGTGGACCTCGAGGTCTGCGCCGGCGAGATCTACGGGCTGATCGGACCCGACGGCGCCGGGAAGAGCAGCCTGATGAAGGCGGTCGCCGGCGTAACCACTATCGATTCGGGATCGATTGACGTTTTCGGGGTTCGAATCGACTCTGAAAAGGCCGCCGAGCAAATCAAGGACCGCACGGGCTTCATGCCCCAGGGGCTCGGGCAGAACCTCTACCGCGAGCTGTCCGTGGAAGAGAATATCGATTTTTTCGCACACTCGCGCATGGTTCCGGACAGCGCCGCCAGGGAACGCAAAGAGCGCATGCTCAAGATGACCCGCCTGGCCCCATTCCGAGATCGCCCCATGAAGAACCTTTCCGGCGGCATGAAGCAAAAGCTGGGCCTCATTTGCACCCTGATCCACGAACCGCGCCTTGTAGTCCTCGACGAACCGACGACGGGCATAGACCCCGTCTCACGGCGCGACTTCTGGGCAATTCTTTCCCTTCTGCTGCGCGAACGCAATATCACCGCCCTTGTTTCCACTGCCTACATGGATGAAGCATCCCGGTTCCACAGGCTCTCCCTTTTTTTCGACGGGCGGATCGTGGCAGGCGGAACCCCGGAAAAGATCCTTGAATCCGTTGCGGGAAGCGTGGTGGCGATCGAGACAAAGCGCCAGGTTGAAGCTTTCTGGGCGCTTAAAGCGAAGTTTGCCGAGGTCCAGGCGCGCGGCGCGCGCCTGCGGGTGTTTGTAGAGGGCTTGGACCCACAGGAGGCCGCAGGAGGAGTAAGGGCGGCCCTAAGTTCGATCGGGCCGGAGGCTGCAACCCTTAGCACGGGGACACCGGACCTCGAGGACGTCTTCATCACCCTGCTGCGGGAAAAGAAGCTGCTTAGGGAAGAGCCGCCGCCGGCGGTCCCGCCGACCGCGACCGGCTCCTCGGTCCGGCTTCCTTTCAGTTGCTCGCAAGACGACGAGCTTGCCATCAAAGCCGAGGAACTCGTCCGGGATTTCGACGGCTTCCGGGCAGTGGACCGGGTGAGCTTTCAGGTCGCCCAGGGAGAGATCTTCGGCCTTCTTGGCGCAAACGGCGCAGGCAAAACTACGGTCATCAAGATGCTGGTCGGCCTTTTGCCGCCAACGAACGGCACAGGCTACGTCGCGGGCTGCGAAATGCTCCACTCGTCCCGGTCCATCAGGGAACGGATCGGCTACATGTCGCAGGTGTTTTCGCTCTACTCAGACCTTTCCGTAGTCGAGAACATAAGGCTCTATGCCGGAATCTACGGGTTGGATGGAAAACAGACCCGGACCCGGACGGAGTGGATCGTTGAGATGGCTGAACTGGCAGGACACGAAAACCACCTGACGGGGGGCCTGCCGACCGGGGTTCGCCAGAGACTGGCTTTGGGCTGTGCCATGGTGCACCGGCCACGAATTCTTTTCCTGGATGAACCCACCTCAGGCGTCGACCCCGTGGGGCGCCGGAGGTTCTGGGACATCCTTTTTCGGCTCTCCCGGCTCGAGGGCGTCGCCATCCTGATCACCACGCACTACATGAGTGAAGCCGAACATTGCGATCACCTGGCGCTCATGCATGGGGGGAAGATCGTGGCAGACGCCAGTCCGGGCGAGATGAAGCGAGGTCTGCAAGCGGAGGCCGGAGAGCTTCTCGAGGTCAGCACCGATGCTGCCCTGGATGCCTTGGATTCCTTGCGGAAAGACGGTTTTGAAGCAGCCGTCCTTCACGGCAGGCAGATCCGCCTGTTTGCGCCGGATCGTGTGCAAACCGAGCATCGCATCCGTGAGACCCTGGCAGGAAGCGGCATTAGAGTGCTAAGCGTTGCCGAACAGCCCATCTCCATGGAGGAGGTGTTCGTCTATCGAATCCTCGCCATGGAAACCAACGGGAGTAAGCCGCCGTGAAAGCCGCGCGCGTCGTTGCCGTTGCGTCCAGGGAATGCCGTGAGGTAGTGCGCGATCGCCTTTTCTTTGTGATGTCGTTCCTTATACCACCGGTGCTTCTGCTGGCTTTTGGATACGGTCTTTCGCTGGATGTGCGGGACAATCCCTTCGCCGTGCTTGACTACGACCGCACACCCCTGAGCCGCGATTATCTCCATCAATTCATGGATTCGCCCTACTTCAAATTCAAGGGCTATGTCGAAGACGAGCGCGACGTCGCCGATCTGCTGACCGCAGGCGGAATTCGGGCGGTAATTGTCATTCCGGAGCATTTTCAGCAGAGGCTGCTCGAGGGCCGGCCCGCTTCCGTGCAAACCCTGATCGACGGGACTTTTCCCGTCCGCGCTCAGACGACCATAGGCTACGTGGACGGGATCAACAGGAAATTCAGCATGCGGGTGATGTCCGAGTACCTGGCCCGGACCGCAGGAATTATTGTCGCCAGGGCGCAAAGCATCTTGGACCCTATCCAGGTTGAAGTGCGATACCTCTATAACGCCAGCCTCAAGAGCGACTGGTCTCTTACCCCGCGGCTCATGATGATGGTCCTTATGATCTGTCCGCCCCTTCTAACCTCAATGGGGGTCGTTCGCGAAAAGGAGACCGGGGCCATTTACAACATCTATTCCTCTACGATCACGAAGGGCGAATACCTCCTGGGGAAACTTTTTCCATACGTAATGGTTTCAACCTTCAACGTCCTGGTGCTCTGGGTCATGGCGGTTCAACTGTTCGGCGCTCCGTTCAGGGGAGACCCCCTGTTCTTTTTCGCCGCTTCCACCCTTTACATAATTTGCACAACGGGGATAGGGCTGATCGTCTCCGTGCTGGTGAGAACCCAGGTGGCGGCAACCCTTATCACATTTATCTGCACTGTGGTCCCATCGGTATTCTATTCGGGCGTATTCGTTCCCATCCTTGCTCTGAGCAAGAGCGCCAGGTTTGTGGCTCATCTTCTGCCGGCCATGTACTACACCGACATCGTGACGGGCTGTTTCCTTAAGGGAATCGGGTTGAGATTACTGTGGGTCGATGCGGCGGTTCTTATCGCCTATGTGGCGGCGCTGTATGCGGTCGGCTATCTCGTGTTCCGAAAGAGGCCCAAATCATGACGGGGAATCGGCGGGAAAACGGGCGAAACGGCCAAAATGCCCGACAAACGGTTCTTTACCGGCGGATCGCTCTGTGGCAGCGGCGTTTGTGTGTGATGACCGTGAAGGAATTCCTGCAATTCTCACGGGACGTAGCGCTCATCCTCTTTATGATTTATGCCTTTACGCTCGACATCTACCTGGCGGGCTCCGGAGTAAGGCTCGAACTGGTCAACGCGGTCACGCTGGTGCACGACAACGACCGAAGCTTCTCGTCCAGAGAACTGGTCAGCCGATTCGGTCCGCCATCCTTTGACGTAGTCGGGCACATTGCCGACCCCCGTCAAGGGACACTCCTGCTGGATAATGCCGACGCCATGATTGTTCTGGACATTCCGCCCAGGTTCGAGGAATCGCTCCTGAGCGGCATGCCCACCGCCGTCCAGGTTCAACTGGATGCATCCAACTCGATACTGGGAACGTTCGCAGGCAGTTACGCGGCCACCATCGTTGGCCGGTTGGGGCTCGAGACAGGCATCAGGCGGCTTGGCTTGAAAGCGAACGAACTCGAAAATGTGCCGCAAATCCTCGAAGAGCACCGCGTTTGGTTCAACCCGAACCAGGACAACAGGTGGTTCATGTCCATCGCAGAATTGCTCAATATCATCACGCTCTTTTCGATCCTGCTGCCCGCCTGCGCAATGGTGCGGGAAAAAGAAAGGGGAACGATCGAACAGCTGCTGGTGACGCCTCTTACACCGTTCCAGATCATGTTTCCCAAGGTTTTTTCAATGTCTGTGGTCATTCTTGTCGGAACGAGCCTGAGCCTTTTCGGGGTCTTGAAACTCTGCTTCGGCGTGCCGCTTAGGGGAAGCCTGTGTCTATTCTATACGATCACCCTTCTTTACGTTTTTACAACAGCCGGCCTGGGCATGTTTATTTCCACTATTGCCGCGAACCTGGGCCAGGCCGGTATGCTGGCCATTATTGTCTACGGCCCGATGATCTTCCTGTCGGGGGCATGGACCCCTCCGGAAGCCATGCCCGTTTTCCTGCGAACGCTCATGCTGCTCTCTCCCCTTCACTATTACATTGACGCCAGTTTCGGCGTTCTTCTAAAAGGCGCAGGCTTGAGGCTCCTATGGGATTCGGTGCTGGGAATGGCCGTGCTGGGAGGTTCTCTTTTTGCGCTTTCCCTCTGGCGCCTCCGCAGCCAGTTTCAGTAAGGAAGCCGCCATTTCCGCCAACCAAAAAAGGCGCCGCCCTCATCGCGCAACCCCTTGATTCTTCTGGCGGGGTGGAAGGGACTTGAGCATCTCCGAAAGGTGGGGTAAGTTTTCAATTCTACGCCGGGCGATGGCGGCCGGCCAATAAGTGCTGGTAGGAGGGCGCCTTCCCATCGTCCCAAGATCGCAATATCTTCTATGCGGCCGGCTTTTGCAAAAGTTTGCGGCTGATCCTTGTTGGAAAATACCGGTGATGTGAAAGAGAATTATAACATCAATAATAAGAGTTGTGCAGATCATAGAAGATTTTAACCCTCGAAAGGATGTGATATTGCATAGAATGGCCGGGCTAATCGCGACGCCCGTGCAGCTTCTATCATGAATGAGCATCAAAAATAAGATCGCCGCCGGCGAATCTCAGTTTTGCGGCCTTGTGCCGGTTTGACGAAAGGAGGATTGTTATGGCTCTCTATCTTGTGCAACATGGAAAAAGCCTGCCCAAAGAGATCGATTACGAGCAGGGTCTGACGGATGAAGGCATCTTGGATGTCGAGCGGATAGCAGGTGTGGCGAAATCGTATGGTGTCATGGTATCTTGCATTGAGCACAGCGGAAAAAAGAGGGCGCGTCAGACTGCCGAAATCTTCGCATCAGCCTTGAAGCCCGGCAGGGGTGTCGTGGAAAGAAGCGGGATCAATCCCCTGGATGATGTGACGGCTGTTGCCGATAAACTCCGGAGCGAAGAAAACCTGATGCTCGTGGGGCATCTTCCTTTTATGGAAAGGCTTGCCTCCTATCTTGTCACAGGATCGGCTCAAGTGCGCATTTTCAAATTTCAAAATGGGGGCATCGTGTGCCTGGATAAGGAACCTGACACCCAATCATGGTTCATCAAATGGGCGCTCATGCCTAAGATAGACTGATGTAACTAATGGACATTGTAAATTAAAATGACCCACTGCCAAATAGGGTCGTCAGTAAAAGGGGGGGAGGGGACCAACAGATGAAGAGAACATCTCTTTTGATTTCAGTTTGTATTTTGCTTTTTTGCGCTTCAGCTTATGCCGGGACCGTCAAGAGCGGCCAAGTGATCTTCAACACAGGCCCTGTCGGGTGTAACGGCAAAATTAAGAAGGACGTTTGGACCGCCAAGCAGACCACCTACATCATTGCAATCCAGGTCTGGAACGGCCTCGATTACGGCAGCTATTCGGACGTGATCGGCAATGTTGTGCGTGGAAGCGACGGGGCCATGCTTATCATGGCGAACCACGACGACTATACCAATGGCGGCTCCGTCCGAAATCAGAAGCAGGACTGGGCGGGAAATCTGTTTGTGCTTGAGCCCGGCGACACCCTTATCTTTTCCCATTCCTGCTCTGCGGCCAGTGGGCTTCACAACGGGGCGTGGATCGTGACAATTTGGACGGCAAACTAGGTAAGCAAAGAAACTTGATCTTCATCGCTAATTACTGAACATTTTGCTGGAAACGGTGCACAAGCTCCTCGGGAGAGCTTGTGAAACAGGTTATTTAACTTTCACCTTGATCTGTTTTGTCTTAGCTTCCGCAGTCTTGGGAAGGGTTATCGTGAGAATCCCTTTCTCAAATGCTGCATCGATCTTATCCGGCTGAATCTCTGCAGGCAGCCGGAAAGAGCGTTGAAAAGAGCCGCGGTACCTTTCGGTATAATGGTATTTCTCGTCTTTCTTCTCTTCCTCTTTCTCTTTCTCGCCCTTGATAGTCAGAACATCGCCAGATAGGGTTACGTCAATATCCTTGGGTTCCATGCCGGGGAGTTCCGCTTTCACGACAATGGCATCCTTCGTCTCGGTGAGATCCGCACTGGGCTGCCATCCTTCCACAAAGGGCTTGCCAAGCCGCGTTTCACTAAAGAACCGATCCCAAAGTCTCTCCATTTCCTTGCGCATGGAAGCTAACTCATCTCGAAATGGTTTCCAGGGAACTAAGTCCATAACTATATCTCCTTTCAACAATTCAACAATCCGGCTCTCCCGAGGAATTTCGAGTCCTAAAGAACAAGGAGTGCACATAGCCGCTCAGGGTCACCACGCCGTCTTTGACTGCAACGCCAATTACCGTTCCACGGGTATCCATTTCCCACCTGGAGATGTTCTTCACGATCCACCATAATGCTCCTGGGTAGACCTCGGTTTACGGATAGGCGATCCTGGCCGGAGGGCGGTGCAGCGCCAGCACAGCGGTTCGGCGTGCCTCGCATTGTCCCTGCCGCCTTACTCGCCAGATTCAGCCCTTGATCGGATTGATGCTACCCTTCATTGCTGCACAGACTCTCCAAAACCTTCATGATGGCGCAAACATCCAAATCACCCCAATTCTTGTTGACTCCCGCACTGTATAATTGAAGCAATGTCTGTCCGACGGGCACCGGCGCGCCGATCTCATATGCGGTATCGATGACGAATTTCAGGTCTTTGGCGGCGTGCTTCAATGGGAAATTGGGGTCATAGCAGGTTGCCGTCAGCGCCTGGCATTTCATCTGGAAGATCGAACACGCCAACGGTCCGTTGAGTATGACTTCAAGGAGCGCCTCTTCTGAGAGTCCACCCCTTTTTCCAAAATTCAGGGTCTCCGACAAACCTTCGATCATAAGCGCCAGGAGAAGATTATTGGCCATTTTCATCATGGACCCCCGGCCAATTTCACCGCAATAGACAACCCGCTTTCCCATTGTGCTGAACAAGGGTGTAAGGGTCTCCACACGGTTTTTTGCTCCCGCCGCAAGAATCAGCAGGGTTGCATCTTCAGCCGGCTTTTTGGATCCGGAGACAGGCGCATCGATGAAGCAAACTCCCGAGGGAGCGAGTCTGTGTCCGAGGTTTTTAGTAAACATTGGGGATACGGAACTCATGTTGATAAATGTTTTGTTCCGGTCGAAAGCCTGAGCGGCGCCGTCTTTTCCCCAAAGCAGATTTTCAATGGCTTCCGGACCGGTAACCATGGCAATGACCACGTCAGATCCTTCCACCAGGGCTCTGGGCGCAGGCGCAGTCTTAACCCCAAGATTTTGCAGTTCGGGCAAATCCTTTGGCGTGCGATTATAAACAGTGAGCGGATACCCGGCCTTGGCGATGTTTGCCGCCATGGCATGACCCATAATCCCCAATCCCATGAATCCTATTTTTTCTTTCACCATTTCCTCTCTTGAACATTTGTCAATGGTCATTGAACGATAACGATGCCTGCCAGAGTGCCTTTTGGCACCTGCTCCGCTTTCGCGCCGCTGGCGATAGGAAAAATATCCCAGCCGGCCTTGGCGACCATGTGATAGACATCGATGCCGACTGCTTCCATGGACGGCCGAGAAAGCAGGGCGAAGCGGCATTTCTTCCCTTCCATCGCCTGGCAGGTTTCCAGCTTTCCGCAGAAGGTATGGCGGCAGGAACCGGCTGCGAACCCGAAGGCGAGGTAATGACCGTCATAGAAAGCCATGGACTCCACCTCGCTCACGATCTTATAGACATCCTGATAGGCGGCGACGCGCTCCTCGATCGTAGCCTTGTCGCGGATAATAACTCCCGGGGGTACGTCCTTTATGAAGAAGACCGCCCACCGGTAACCCTTGAGGATCTCGCGCAATTCGGCAGGCTTGAGGGTATTTGGCGGGCACTGGGCTCCCACCCCGTAGCCGAAACAACGTGGAATTTGACACTTAAGGGTAATCCTCTCGTCTACCGGAATATCTTCAACGGCGACGATTTTGGCCTTGGCGGCGCCAAGTTCCAGGGCTTTTTGGCAATACCTTTTAAGGTCATCCAGGAGAGATGCTTCATTGCGATCCACAGTAATTTTGCCGATTTGTTTTCCCATGACGGCCTTTCCTTTCCTGCGCAAATGCAGATGCGAATTTTTGGAAAAGCGGGAAGAAGCGCGCGATCTTCGTTCCCGCCGGTTACGGCAGCATCCGTTTAAACACATACGCCTGCAAGATAATCAGGATACCGGCAAAGACCACTATCCCAAAGCTGTGCCCCCACGGCGAAACGGAATATTTTCCCTTCCTTCATTATGGGATTAAGGAAAGCCTTCAGAGACTATACGCCGACCCTGCAAGTCTCTAGAAAACGCGGGTGGCCAGCAGGTCCGTGTGAAAAGTGCAGGTTTGACCCCGTAGTGTTTTCCTTCTAAGGCGGGATTCTGTAAGCGAATCATATCTTAACGAATCGAAAAGTTACGATGTCGGCAAGCTGCAGAGAGTTTCCAGTCATAATCATCCTCTATGATTTCGCGTTGATGTCAGGTATCATAAAAAAATGACCCTGTTAAACAGGATAGCGGGTGACGTGTGAATGAGGGTCAGGGGAGAAAAGTAACGTCATATGGGACTATTGTTTGAATGGGACCACGAGAAGGCGCGGCTGAACGTGAAAAGGCATGGTGTTTCATTCGACGAGGCGAGCACGGCCTTTCGCGATCCATTGTCGAGGACCATAGACGATCCTCTGCACTCCGATAACGAGGAACGCCTTGTCCTGATCGGGCAATCCCACAAAGGCCGTCTGCTCGTTGTCGTGCACGCGGAAAGAGCAGATCGAATCCGTATTATCAGTGCCAGAGTGGCTACGAATAAGGAGAGATTCAGACATGAAGAAAATGAAAAATGATCCTGACATGCTCGAGGAATACGATTTCACCGCCGGGGTCCGGGGCAAGTACGCAAAACGGTATGAGGAGGGCACCAACGTTGTAGTAATTGAACCCGACGTGGCTGAATATTTTCCCGACCACGACTCTGTCAATGAGGCCCTTCGGACTCTGGCTAAGATTATCAAGACGCAATGGAAAGCCCAACAGGGCGCAGAGAAGTGAAACGCTAAGATCGTCTACGATTCCTGACTACTGGACCACGCAATATATCATCCACTAACACGCCCGCCAAATCGACATTCATCATTCGGGCACCGGGCGGTGCAGGGCCGTTTTGTAGAGATGCAAGTGCAAAGTGCCACCCAAAAAATGTTAGCGAAGTCTCAATAAAAGATTATCCCTCAGACGGGTGGCCAGCAGGTCCGTGTGAAAAGTGCAGGTTTGACCCCGCAGTCTTTCTGCTCACGATTCACCACTTTTTCTGCTTTTTGCCGCTTCTGGTTGCCGTTTGGCAGGTCAAGATCGCTTCGTGGTATAATTTTACTCGAAAATATCCCGAAGAGCCATAAAGGTATTCAGACATGTGTTAGAGTGCAACGTAAAATCGGATCGATATGGCTCAGTCGGAAGAGGATGCGTGGCCTTCACTCAGGAGTCTTCCATGGACCGGAACAAAACGAAAAAACCTTGGCGCAGACGCATCAAATCCTGGTTTATTATATTTGCGATTTTCGCGTTGCTCCAATTCTTTTTACCTGTCATTTTTCATAGCTTTCTTTGCATTTTAAAATACGGTTTCTCCTTAGAAGCTCTTGAGGAAATCGGCGGCGCTGCAAAGCGTTATGTAGTCTTTTTGACGGTGAGAATGGCCTCCGACGACGAAATGATAGCGAATTTCAAGTCCCACCGCGAAGATTTCCAAAGATTGACGCAGCTCTATCTTACCGAAGGGTACGGGAACACATTGAGGGCGTTTGAATGGGGGTCGGGAGTCTCTTCGGAAACGCTCCTCTTGCTTGAACGCACGGGAGTTGAACAAATCGATGGGACATCGACCGGCGGTCTTTGGCTGCCCGACCCATATTCGGTTGAAACCGCAAAGCTGGCGGGAGAACAAGAGATTCCCGAGGGAAATCCATACGAAACACTGATTTTCGAGTTCGCCGATTCTTTCAGGTACCGGACTCCATCTTTTCGATATCGCGAGGTTACGAGGGACTTGACCTATTTTCCCGTGGAGCCGAGGATAGAAAACGGCGAGTTGCTGTGGCCGGTCGGCCTTGACGGCAATTATAGACGAAGAGCGCCCGTCTTGTCCTCACTAAACGTATATCCGGATATATGGGAGCGCGACCGTTCCAAAAATTCCTACAAATACCCATCATGTGTGTACCGGCAAATCGAACCGCAATGGTTTGTTGAAATGTGCAGGGCCCAATAGATTAGAAGGAGGTTAAGGGGACGGCAGATGTACAATCCGCGAACGACTCTTGGGAGAATGTGTTAAGGAATGGCAGGGCTTTTAACCCGAAGGCGTTTGAATATATCAAAGATAACGCCGATGAAATTAAGCGTGTTGCCCGTAAACTCGAGGTCCCCGCCACTGCAATTGCAGGAGTGCTGGCGAAGGAGAACAGCAACTATGTAGAGCATGAGGTTTTGGAAAAATTGCTTGACTACCAGACCCTAAAGTCCGCATGGCGGTTCGACAGAAGCCACCAGAAGTGGGCCGCAGATTATAAGACGTGCGTTGATGAAGGGATTGCAGATACACGGCAGGAACCGGTGGAGTACGGTATTAATAAGGTCCGTTTTCCGGTGCTGGTCGATGTAGGCCCTGCAAATTTTAAAATTGCCACCGCTATCCGGCTGCTTGAGAAGTATCACATTACGTACCCAAGGGGCGATCCGCTCGGATTAAAAGGAGAGTATTTGGGCAATTACGAGAACCTTGCTCAGCACCTTGGGAGGACCGACTCCAAGAAACAGGACACGGTTATAAAATTCGCCGGCCTGTTGATAAAGGAGGCGCAAGACTTCTATACCGATCCGCGAAAAGGGGCAAATCAGCAGGACCCGAACGCTTATTCCCCGGAGATCTGGGACGCCTACCTGCAAACCTATTATACTATGGGGAAGACCCGCATGCAGCAGGATTATGCCGACTACTCGAACGGGACCAGGACAGCGGGGCGAGATC